>JAGRFX010000726.1 GCA_020445805.1 Rhodocyclaceae bacterium | reverse complement strand
GGCCAGGAAGGTTGCCACGGCGCGTGCGTTCTCACAATGGCCGCGCATGCGGTAGGGCAGCGAACGGATGCTGCGCGCCAGCAGCCAGCAGTCGAAGGGCGACGGCACCGCACCGCCGACCGTCTGCACCCGGTGCATGCGGTCGTAAAAGGCATCCTGTTCGCGCACGATGACCGCGCCGCCGAGCAGGTCGCTGTGCCCGCCCAGGTACTTGGTCGTGGAGTGCATGACGATGTCGGCTCCCAGGGCGAGGGGGCGCTGAAGGATCGGCGTGGGCCAGGTGTTGTCCACGGCGCAGCGCGCACCGCCGTCGTGGGCAATCTGCGCGATGGCGGCGATGTCGGCAATCTTCAGCTGCGGGTTCGACGGCGATTCGATCCAGACCAGTTGCGTGTCGGCGCGCATGGCCGCGGCCACGTTGGCCGGATCGGTCATGTCCACCGCGGTGACGGTCAGCCCCCAGCGACCGAACACGTCGGCGACCAGCGCGCCCGTGCCGAAGTAGACATCGTCGGGAATGACCACGTGCGCGCCG
>JAGRFX010000725.1 GCA_020445805.1 Rhodocyclaceae bacterium | reverse complement strand
CAAAGGCAAGTTTGCGCAGTTGGATTTTCAACTCAGCCCTGACGATGGTGAGAAACGCCACATCAATGCGCGCATCTATGCCCTTAACCTGCATGGAGAACCTCATTACCTCGCATCCATGCATGATGTCACACTACGAAAACGGGCGGAAGAAGCCATGCAGATCGCCAATGCAGAAATGCAGCGCGCCTTGAATCTCAAGGATGAATTCCTCGCCAACATGAGCCATGAACTGCGCACCCCGCTCAACGCCATTCTTGGCATTACAGAAAGCCTGCTTGAACAAATATCCGGTCCGCTGAACGAGAAGCAGCAAAAATACCTGCAAACCGTTCTGGAAAGTGCCCAACATCTTCTGGAGTTGATTAATGATATTCTTGATCTTGCCAAGATCAATGCCGGGCGGATCGACCTTGAAATCACAGAAATTACATTAAACACGGTTGCGCAATCCAGCCTGCGAATGATCCGTCAATTAGCGCTCAAAAAGCAACTGACCGTGAACCTTGAGATCGAAGAAAACACCCGGTTGATA
>JAGRFX010000724.1 GCA_020445805.1 Rhodocyclaceae bacterium | reverse complement strand
AGTCGGGGTAGCTGCCGACCGAAAACAGCACATGCCCTTCGGCTTCGTAGGCGTGGCCAGTCGCGATGAGACGCTCGATCATCGCGATGATTTGCGGCAGGTGGTCGGTGGCGTGCGGCTCGAGGTTCGCGCGGGTCACGCCGAGCGTGTCCATGTCCTCGCGGTAGGCGGCGGCAAACTTCTCGGAGATGACTCCGATGGAAACGCCCTGCTCGCGCGCGGCGTTGTTGATCTTGTCGTCGATGTCGGTGATGTTGCGGGCGTAGTCGACGCGCGGATAGTGCCGCTTCAACAGCTCCCACAGCATGGCGAACACCACCGCTGGTCGCGCGTTGCCGATGTGCACATAGTTGTAGACCGTCGGTCCACAGACGTACAGGGTCACGCGCTGCGGGTCGAGCGGCTCGAAAGTCTCGAGGCGGCGGGTGAGGCTGTTGTAGAGCTGGATCGGCATCGGCGGCGAACTCGGTGGACGATCGCGAACGGCATCGCGAGCAAACAAGGTGTGGTGGGAAGCTGGGCCCCTACAGCGGAC
>JAGRFX010000723.1 GCA_020445805.1 Rhodocyclaceae bacterium | reverse complement strand
AGGCAGCCCATCGGCACCTGGCAGCCGCCCTCGAGGCGAGCGAGGAACGAGCGCTCGGCGGCGGCCATGTCGGCGGCGTCGACGTCCCGCAGCGGCGACACGAGCGCGCGCACGCGCTCGTCCGCCGCCCGACACTCGAGCGCCAGGATGCCCTGGGTCGCGGCCGGGCAGAACACCTCGGGGTCGAGCGCCGCGTCGACGCGATCGCCCAGGCCGAGCCGCCGCAGCCCGGCGGCCGCGAGCAGGATCGCGTCGAACTGGCCCTCGTCGAGCTTGCGCAGGCGCGTCGGCACGTTGCCGCGCAGCGAGATGACCTCTACGCCAGGGTTGAGTCGACGCGTCAGCGCGGCGCGCCGCAGGCTCGTGGTCCCGACGCGCGCGCCGGCTGGCAGCGACTCGATCGTCACCGGCTCGCCCGCGTCGCGCAGCGCCTGCCGCACGTCGGCGCGCACGACGAGCGCGTCGCGCGAGTCCTCGCGCGCCGGCGTGCAGCAGATCATCAGGCCGTCCGCGAGCGCGCCGGGCAGGTCCTTCA
>JAGRFX010000722.1 GCA_020445805.1 Rhodocyclaceae bacterium | reverse complement strand
TATGCCAACGGCGGCGCCGAGACTGTGGTTGCCGAGGCAATTGCCGGTCAGCGCGACAAGGTCTTCCTCGTCTCCAAGGTGTTGCCCAGCAATGCCTCGTTCAGGGGCACGATTGCGGCATGCGAGCATAGCCTCGGCCGATTGAAGACGGACGTCATAGACCTTTACCTGCTCCACTGGCGGAGCAGCACACCAGTGGCCGAAACCGTGCGCGCCTTCCGGCAGCTGCAGGCCGACGGCAAGATCCGCCACTGGGGCGTCAGCAATTTCGATGTCGATGACATGGAAGACGTTGTGGACGTGGACGCAGCCTGCGCCGTCAACCAGGTGCAATACAATCTGAATGATCGCGGCATCGAGTTCGATCTGCTACCGTGGCAACAGAAGCGTTCCATGCCATTGATGGCCTATTGCCCCCTGGGTGGAGGCGACCTTGTGAACCATCCGGCTATCGTGCCGGTTGCCCGCAAGCATGGCGTGACCCCGCCGGCCATTGCCCTGGCCTTCCTGCTGTCAAGACCAGGTGTGCAGGCGA
>JAGRFX010000721.1 GCA_020445805.1 Rhodocyclaceae bacterium | reverse complement strand
GAATTTCCGCTGGTCGCGCTTCAAAAACCTCGAAGCCCGGCAGATGTTCGAAACGGTTTCTGATCATGTCTTTCCCTGGCTGCGTGCCATGGGTGGGGAGGGGAGCACTTATGCCACCCATATGAAGGATGCGCGCTTCACCATCCCGACGCCGCAGCTGCTCGCCAAGGTGGTGGACCTGCTCGACAAGGTCCCGATGGAAGACCGGGACACCAAGGGCGACCTCTATGAATACATGCTCGGCAAGATCGCTTCAGCCGGGCAGAATGGCCAGTTCCGTACGCCGCGCCACATCATCCAGTTGATGGTGGAGCTCATTGCGCCGAAGCCCGACGACATCATCTGCGACCCGGCCTGCGGCACGGCGGGGTTCCTGGTGGCTGCCGGTGAATACATTCGGGATCATCACCCTCAAGCCCTGCGGGACGAGAAGCTGCGCAAGCACTTCCATTCGAACCTGTTCCATGGCTTTGACTTCGACAATACCATGCTTCGCATCGGCAGCATGAACATGCTGCTGCACGGCGTCGAAAACC
>JAGRFX010000720.1 GCA_020445805.1 Rhodocyclaceae bacterium | reverse complement strand
AACGCGCGTGGCTGCTGGATTCCCGCGCCATCGACGGCGGGGGGAGGGGGGCCGCCGGACGGTGCGACGGCTGTGGCAAACGACACTGGCGGCTGCGGATTTGTTGCGTTTGCGACAGCTGCACCGTGCCGCCCTGCCAACCCGGTCGGCGATGCACATTAATGGTGCGGCATGACCCGAGCGCGGGACCTTCGAGGCCCTGTGCCCGGCACCTTCAGGGATTCACGCGCTGCGCCCGAAACCCGCAGCAAGAAAAGCCTGCGCGGATTTTTCGGATGGGGCGCCAAGGGCAGGGCAAGCTTCTTGCTTGGTGCGTTGCAATATCGTTGCAGACGCCATGCGCCGGCGGCCGGGCCAGGAGGGTCCGCTTGTATGGAGAATCCGAGTTGCTGCAGTTCGCGCAAGCCGTGCCAGACCCTCGAACAGGTCATGGAGAGTCTCGGCGATTGCTCCAGGGAGAAGGTGACCGAGGTCATCGAGGGCATCCTGACGAGCGGCCACGGCCTGCCGCCCCGGGTTTTCGTCGAGACCACCGAC
>JAGRFX010000719.1 GCA_020445805.1 Rhodocyclaceae bacterium | reverse complement strand
TCGACAAGGCCCGGCTCGCCATCCGGCTCGAGCCGCTGGACGAGGAGGCTGCGGGGCCGGACGGGCTCGACCGGGTCGCGTTCCTGGTCGCGACCAATCCCGGCCAGCCGCTCGGGCCGATCGCCAAGATCGCCTCGGGCGGCGAGCTGTCGCGGCTGATGCTGGCGCTCAAGGTGGTTCTCGCCCGGGACGCCGCGAGCGGCACCCTGATCTTCGACGAGGTCGATGCCGGGATCGGCGGGGCGACGGCCGACGCGGTTGGCGAGCGGCTGGCCCGGCTGGCGCGGGAACGCCAGGTGCTGGTGGTGACCCACGCGCCCCAGGTGGCGGCCCGTGCCGACCATCATCTGAAGGTCGAGAAGCTGACGGACATGGAGGGCGCCAGGGTGGAGGTGCGGCCGCTGGATGCCGCCGAGCGGCGCGACGAGATCGCCCGGATGCTGGCCGGTGCCGAGATCACCGCTGCCGCGCGCGCCGCGGCGACGAGCCTTTTGGATGCGGGGGGCGTGCGGTGAGCCGGCCGGAGGAGGTCGCGGTG
>JAGRFX010000718.1 GCA_020445805.1 Rhodocyclaceae bacterium | reverse complement strand
ACCGCAGCTTCGTCGTCGAAGCCGCCGAAGACTCGGGCGCCCTGACCATCATCCGCACCATCGTCTCGCTCAGCCGCAGCTTCGGCCTCAAGGTCGTGGCCGAGGGGATCGAGACCGAGGCCCAGGCCGCCATGCTGCGCGACGCGGGTTGCGACCTGCTGCAGGGATACCTCTACGCCCGACCGGTGCCGGCGAGCGAGATCGACTTTGCCGCACCGCGTAGCGCGGTCCGCCGCGAGGCTTGACCGCGACCGCGGGGCCCCGCACACTGGCGTCATACTGACCCCGAACATCCGATTCGTCCCGACCATGGCACGCCGCGCGCTGCGCGCGTGGTGCGCGCCGCCGCGTCCGGGGTCCGCCAGGCGATAGCCGTATCCGGCTCTTGCCCACCTGAAAGGCCGCGGACCACCCCGCGGCCTTTTTTGTTTTCCCCACCCGCCAGGAGAACGCCGATGTATCCGAACGCCAACCAGTGCCTGAGCCTTGACGACGTCCGCAGCCAGATCGACCGGATCGACAGCGCGCTGGTACGCCT
>JAGRFX010000717.1 GCA_020445805.1 Rhodocyclaceae bacterium | reverse complement strand
ACCCGCTCGGCGGGATCCTGGCGGTAGAAGGCCCGCAGCACGTCGTAGAGCTCGGGCTTGTGCCGCTCGAGCTCCTCGGGACGGGAGAAGAACACCTCGGTGGCCACGGCGAAGAACTCCGCCGGGTTGGTGGCGCCGTACGGGTCGAGGAGGTGGCCGCCCTCGCCGGCGCGCAGCAGCTCCAGCTCGCGCGTGCACACGTCGATCCACCGTTGGCGGGCGGCGGCATCGGGCAGGGGAGGGGTGCCATCCACCAGGTGGTCCAGCATGTCGAGCTTGTGGGCGAACTCGTGCAGCACCACGTCGTGGCCGTGCTCGGGGTGTCGGGCCCCGCGCCGGGCGGCGTCCCAGGCGATCACCACCGGTCCGCCGTAGGACGCCTGGCCGAGGAGGTCCACGTCGCCGTCCACCACGGTGCCCGCGGCGGGGCCCTCGGCGAGCTCGCGGAACCGCATGGTCGAGGGGTGGACGATGACCGAGCCCACGTCGTGGTAGGCGTCGAGTCCTGCGTCGAGGCCCAGCACCAGGAGGGCGGCCT
>JAGRFX010000070.1 GCA_020445805.1 Rhodocyclaceae bacterium | reverse complement strand
CAACCTCCTTACCAAACTGGCGGCGCTGGTCGCCATGCCGGTCGTCAAGAGGTTCAAGAACCGGGTCGATCATCGCCAGTACAACGGCGCCACGCTGCTCGGACTGAGGGGAATCGTCGTCAAGAGCCATGGTTCGGCCGATGCCTTTGGTTTTGTGCACGCGCTGCGGCGGGCGGTGGAAGAGTCGAGGAGCGGCGTTCTCGCCAGGATCAGCGAGCGCGTCGCGCAACAACAACCGCTTCAGGAGATCGCATAGCATGTTCTCCCGCATTACCGGGATCGGCAGTTTCCTGCCAGGAGCGGCCGTCAGCAACGGCGACCTGGCCGACCGAGGCATCGAAACGAGCGATGAGTGGATCGTCAGTCGGACCGGCATCCGCTTTCGCCATCTCGCGGCGAGCGGTGAGACGGCGAGCGACCTGGCCCTCGCGGCCAGCCGCCGGGCACTCGCCGCCGCCGGGCTGGAAGCCTCCGACCTGGACTTGATCATTGTCGCGACGTCGACCCCCGACTTCATCTTTCCGAGCACGGCGTGCCTGCTGCAGGGCAAGCTGGGAAATCAGGGTGCGACTGCCTTCGACGTCCAGGCAGTATGCAGTGGCTTCGTCTACGGACTGACGATTGCCGACAAGTTCATCCGCTCGGGCAGTCATCGGCGCGCCCTGGTGGTGGGCGCCGAGGTGTTCTCGCGCATCCTCGACTGGAAGGACCGGGGCACCTGCGTCCTGTTCGGTGACGGCGCCGGTGCAGTGGTCGTCGAGGCCGCCGAGCAGCCGGGCATCCTGGCCAGCGCAATCCATGCCGACGGCACCTACAACCCGATTCTCTGCGTGCCCGGCACGGTCGCAGGCGGCGCGGTCATCGGCGACCCGTTCCTGCGCATGGACGGGCAGGCAGTCTTCAAGTTCGCGGTCCGCGTCCTGGGCGAAGTGGCCCAGGAGGTCCTCGATCAGGCACGGCTGACGACCTCCGACGTGGATTGGCTGATTCCACACCAGGCCAACATCCGGATCCTGCAGGCGACGGCCAAGCGGCTCTCGATGGACATGGATCGGGTCATTACCACGGTCGATCGCCACGGCAACACGTCGGCGGCATCGATTCCGCTGGCCCTCGATCTGGCCGTGCGGGATGGCCGCATCCAGCGCGGCGCCCATGTCCTGCTCGAAGGTGTCGGCGGCGGATTCACCTGGGGCGGCGTACTGCTCCGGTACTGACAGAACACAGCAGCGATCAATCAGGGGGGAACAATGGGGTTTGCTTTCGTCTTTCCCGGACAGGGCTCGCAGTCGGTCGGCATGATGGCCGCCTACGGTGAGTCATCCGCGATCCGCGAGACTTTCCAGGAGGCGTCCGACGCACTTGGCGAGGACCTGTGGACCATGGTCTGCGACGGGCCGGCCGAGCGCCTCGCCATGACCGTCAATACCCAGCCGCTGATGCTGACGGCGGGCGTGGCGGTGTTCCGTGCCTGGGTCGCCGCAGGCGGCGCCATGCCCTCGCTGGTGGCCGGCCATAGCCTCGGTGAGTACAGCGCGCTGGTGGCCGCGGGCGCCCTGCGCTTCGCGGACGCCGTGCCCCTGGTGCGACTGCGCGCAGCCGCCATGCAGGAGGCCGTGCCGCAGGGTGAGGGCGCCATGGCGGCGCTCCTGGGTCTCGAGGCCGACGCCGTTCGGTCGGTCTGCGCCGAGGCGGCCCAGGGCGAGGTGGTCGAGGCCGCCAACCTGAATGCGCCGGGGCAGATCGTGATCGCCGGCAAGGCGTCGGCCGTGGCCCGTGCCATCGAGCTGGCCAAGGCGCAGGGCGCCAAGCGGGCCGTCCAGCTGCCGGTCAGCGCGCCCTTCCATTGCGCACTGATGCGGCCGGCGGCGGAGAAGCTCCAGGCGCGTCTGGCCGAGATCGACGTCGCGACGCCGACGGTGCCCGTGCTCAACAATGTCGACGTGGCCTGCTACGACGATCCCGCCCGGATCAAGGATGCGCTGGTTCGCCAGGCCTACTCGCCGGTACGCTGGATCGAGACCATCCAGGCGCTGGCCCCGCGGGGCGTCTCCCATGTGTACGAGTGTGGTCCGGGCAAGGTGCTGGCCGGCATGACCCGCCGGATCGACAAGGCGCTCGAGGGCGCGGCGATTGCCGATGCGGCCTCGCTCGAGGCGGCGCTGTCCGCCAGCCAGTCATAAGCAGAGGTCGACAGAATGAACATGTCTTTGGAAGGAAAGGTCGCGCTGGTGACAGGTGCCAGCCGGGGCATCGGTCGTGCCGTGGCACTCGAGCTCGCCCGGATGGGGGCCTACGTGGTCGGCACCGCCACCTCCGACAGCGGTGCGGCAGATATCACCCAGGGGATCGAATCCGCGGGGCTCAAGGGCGTCGGCCTCAAGCTCGATGTCACGGACCCGGCGGCCTGCGAAGCCGCCGTGGCCCAGATCGAGAAGGCCCATGGTCCGGTCGCCGTGCTGGTGAACAACGCCGGCATCACCCGCGACAACCTCGCCCTGCGCATGAAGGACGAGGAGTGGGACGCGGTCATCGAGACCAACCTGAAGTCGGTTTACCGGATGTCCCGCCTGGTCATGCGCGGCATGATGAAGGCCCGCCATGGGCGGATCGTGAACATCACCTCGGTGGTCGGCAGTTCGGGCAACGCGGGGCAGGCCAATTACGCGGCCGCCAAGGCCGGCGTGGCCGGGATGAGCCGCGCGCTGGCCCGTGAGCTGGGCAGCCGGGGCATCACCGTCAACTGCGTGGCGCCGGGTTTCATCGACACGGACATGACCAAGGCGCTGCCCGAAGAGAGCCGTGTGGCCCTGCAGGGACAGATCGCCCTGGGCCGCCTCGGAGCGCCTTCTGAGATCGCGGCAGCGGTCGGATTCCTGGCGTCTCCGGGCGCCTCTTACGTCACCGGCACCACGCTGCATGTCAATGGCGGCATGTACATGGCCTGAGGCTTTGCATACCAGTTCGTCTGACGATGGTCGCAGGCGGGCTTTTTGGTAGAATACGCGGGTTTTTTTACCTATACCCGCTCACAACACCGTCAAGGAGCAAATTCATGGAGAACATCGAACAGCGCGTCAAGAAGATTGTCGCGGAACAACTCGGTGTGAATGAGTCTGAAATCAAGAACGAATCGTCGTTCGTCGATGACCTCGGTGCCGACTCGCTCGACACCGTCGAGCTGGTGATGGCCCTCGAGGAAGAGTTCGAGTGCGAGATCCCCGACGAAGAGGCCGAGAAGATCACGACGGTTCAGCAGGCCATTGACTACGTCAATGCCCACCTGAAGAAGTAATCACCGAAGCTCCCGGAGCAAACATTGGCACGTCGTAGAGTCGTAGTGACCGGGCTGGGCGCAATCGCGCCCGTCGGGAATACCGTTCCGGAAGTCTGGGACGCCATTGTCAATGGGCGCTCCGGAATCGCCGAGATTACCCGGTTCGATACGAGCAACTTCCCGGTCAAGATCGCGGGCGAGGTGAAGGGCTTCGATCCCACCACCTATCTGTCGCCGAAGGAAGTCCGTCGGATGGATATCTTCATCCATTACGGACTTGCGGCGGGCATCCAGGCCGTCCGCGACTCAGGCATCGAGGTCACCGAGGCCAACGCCGAGCGTATCGGCGTGAACATCGGTTCGGGCATCGGCGGCCTGCCGATGATCGAGGACACACACGACGATTTCCTCGCCGGTGGTCCACGCAAGATTTCCCCCTTCTTCATTCCCGGCACGATCATCAACATGATCTCCGGGAACCTCTCGATCATGTTCGGCATGAAGGGGCCGAACATCTCGGTCGTGACGGCCTGCACCACGGGCCTGCACGCGATCGGTCTCTCCGCGCGGATGATCGAGTATGGCGATGCCGATGTGATGGTGTGCGGTGGCGCGGAGTCGTCCGTGACCCCGCTGGCCATCGGCGGCTTCGCGTCCGCCAAGGCGCTGTCGACGCGCAACGACGATCCCAAGACGGCCAGCCGCCCCTGGGACGTGGGTCGCGACGGCTTCGTGCTGGGCGAGGGTGCCGGCGTCATGGTCATCGAGGAGTACGAGCATGCCAAGGCCCGCGGTGCCAAGATCTACGCGGAGATCGCCGGCTTCGGCATGAGTGCTGACGCGTTCCACATGACCGCGCCTGACACCAACGGCCCGTGCCGCAGCATGGTCAATGCCCTCAAGAATGCCGGGCTCAATCCCTCGGATGTCCAGTACCTGAACGCGCACGGTACCTCGACGCCCCTGGGTGACAAGAACGAGACCGAGGCCATCAAACTGGCTTTCGGCGCCGACGTCGCGAAGGGACTGGTGGTCAATTCCACCAAGTCGATGACCGGCCACCTGCTCGGCGGTGCCGGAGGACTGGAGTCGGTACTCACCGTGCTGGCTGTTCACAACCAGATTTCGCCGCCAACCATCAACATCTTCGAGCAGGATCCCGCCTGCGATCTGGATTACTGTGCCAACACGGCGCGGGACATGAAGATCGACATTGCGATGAAGAACAACTTCGGCTTCGGTGGCACCAACGGTACGCTCGCATTCCGTCGTGCCTGAACCGGCAGTCGCCGGCGCAGCACCCTCAAGCCCGGCGCCAGCCGGGCTTTTGCTTCGTGCCTCACGAAGGCTGCAGGTGGTGCTGATCAGCTTGCACCTGTGTTGCCTGGCGGGACTCGCCGGTGCGCGAACGCCCATGCCGGTCGCGCTCGGCTGTGGGCTGGCCCTTGCAGCGTCGGCGCAAGTGGCCCTGCGACGTACGCGGGACGCGGTTGGCTGGCGGATGATTCCTTCGGTTCCGCCGACGCTCGAAAGCCCGCATCAGAGCCGCATGATCGTCCATGCCGCCCTGTCCGGGCCGGCAGCCTGGATGACCTGGGTCGATGAGCGTGGCCGGCGAGGCCGCCTCATGGTGCTGGCGGATTCGTTCCTGCATGCGGAAGACTGGCGGCGGGCTCGGGTCGTGCTGCGCCATGGCGTTGCGGGGGCGGACGAAGGCGGCTGAGACGGCGCATCGCCAACGGACGCCGCGCACCACGGGGCGCGGGCTTGGCCGGCGGCCGGGTCCGGAGTCGAGGGCGCGTGCTGCCTGAGCGTGTAGGCCGACGCTCGCCGGCCCTAGGTCCGCGGGCGGAGGATGGTGTCGCGGGGGGTCGGCGCCATGTCCGGATAGTCGCGACTGAAATGCAGCCCCCGGCTCTCCTTGCGGCGGAGCGCGCTGCGGATGATCAGGTCGGCCGTGACCACCAGATTGCGCAGTTCGATCAGATCGTTCGAGACGCGGAAATTGCGATAGAACTCGTCGATTTCCCGCTTCAGCAGACGCACCCGATGCTGGGCTCGTTGCAGACGCTTGTCGGTCCGGACGATGCCGACGTAGTCCCACATGAAGCGCCGCAGTTCATCCCAGTTGTGCGAGATCACCACCTCTTCGTCCGCATCGGTGACGCGGCTCTCGTCCCAGACCGGCAGGTCGGGGAGGTCGAAACGGGGGGCGGAGGCAATGTGCCGGGATGCCGCCTCGCCATACACCACGCACTCGAGCAGGGAGTTGCTGGCGAGACGGTTGGCGCCGTGAAGCCCGGTACAGGAGGTCTCGCCGATGGCGTAGAGGCCGGGTATGTCGGTCTGCCCCTGCTGGTCCACCACCACGCCACCGCAGGTGTAGTGGGCGGCCGGCACCACCGGAATCGGCTGGCGCGCGATATCGATGCCAAGCTCGAGGCAGCGGGCATGGATGTTCGGAAAATGCGACTTCAGGAACTCGTCGGGCTTGTGGCTGATGTCGAGGAACACACAGTCCGATCCATCCCGCTTCATCTCGAAGTCGATGGCACGCGCCACGATGTCGCGGGGTGCCAGCTCTTCGCGCGGATCGTGGTCCGGCATGAAACGGCTGCCATCGGCCCGTCGCAGCAGGCCCCCCTCGCCGCGCACCGCCTCGCTGATCAGGAAGGACTTGGCCTGGGGGTGGTAGAGGCAGGTGGGGTGGAACTGGATGAACTCCATGTTGGCGACACGGCAGCCGGCCCGCCAGGCCATGGCGATGCCGTCGCCGGTCGCGATGTCCGGGTTGGTCGTGTAGAGATAGGTCTTGCCCGCACCGCCCGTGGCGACGATCGTGCTGCGCGCGCGGAAGGTCTCGACCTGGTCCGCCTCGATGTCGAGGACGTAGGCGCCCAGGCAGCCCAGCTCCGGGCGACCGATCTTGCTGCCGGTGATCAGGTCGATGCCGATGTGGTTCTCGAACACGCTGATCGACGGGTGCGCCAGCACCTGTTCGTTGAGCGTCTGCTGGACCGCTGCACCGGTCGCGTCGGCCGCATGGATGATCCGGCGGTGGCTGTGGCCGCCTTCACGGGTGAGGTGGAAGCCGAGGTCGGCCGCTTCGTCCCGGGTGAAGGGCACGCCCCGCCGGATCAGCCATTCGATGGCGCTGCGGCTGTTCTCGACGACGAAGCGGGTGGCGACCGGGTCGCAGAGTCCGGCGCCGGCGACGCAGGTGTCCGATACGTGGGCGTCCACATCGTCGGTCGAGTCGAGGACCGCGGCGATCCCACCCTGGGCCCAGTTGGTCGCGCCGTCGGACATGCCCCGCTTTGTCACGATGGCCACCTTGTAGTCGTCCGCCAGGCGAAGCGCGGACGAGAGGCCGGCGAGACCGCTGCCAAGGATCAAGACGTCGAAAGTTTTCACGGGGGCCTGACGCTGAGGTGGGACGCGAAGCCGGCAGTCTAAATCAAGGCGGCTGGACGGAAAACTTCGGCTTGACGGGTTCAGGTCAAGGAAAACACACATTCCCCATGGGGATATGAACTAATCGGATTCGCTGGAGTCTGTGACCTCAGATCAATCGCAAACGGGCTCGGGAAGCCCATGGTTTATAATCGGCGGCCCTTTGGCGCTGCGTGCGCCCTACTTACCGACCGATTCGTAAACGTCTTCCCTCCCATGAGCGATCGTGAAATTGATCAGCGTCTGGTCGAGCGCGTTCAGCGCGGCGACAAGCAGGCATTCGGCCTGCTTGTCTCCAAGTACCAGCGAAAACTGATGCGCCTGCTGTCGCGCCTGATCCGCGACGCCGGCGAAGTGGAGGACGTGGCGCAGGAAACCTTCATCAAGGCCTATCGGGCTTTGCCCTCGTTCCGCGGCGACAGCGCGTTCTACACCTGGCTGTACCGCATCGGCATCAATACCGCGAAGAATTATCTCGTGAGCCAGGGACGCAGGGCGCCGACGTCGACGGGGTTCGATTCGGAAGAGGCCGAGAGCTTCGAGGAAGGGGAGCAGTTGCGGGACATCAACACGCCGGAACGGATGTTGCTGTCGAAACAGATTGGCGAGACCGTCGAGTCCGCCATGCAGGCCCTGCCCGAAGAGCTGCGCACCGCAATCGTGCTGCGTGAGCTCGAGGGGCTGAGCTACGAGGAAATCGCCGGCATCATGGATTGCCCGATCGGAACGGTCAGATCGCGAATCTTTCGCGCTCGGGAGGCCATTGCGGATCGTCTCAAGCCGATGCTGGACACTTCACCTGACAAGCGGTGGTAGGAATGCGCGAACAAGTCTCTGCAGCACTGGATGGTCACTCCGATGCCGACGCGTTCGACCGTACGGTCGCGCGGCTGGGAAGCGATTCCGAACTTCGAGAAAGCTGGGATACCTATTGCCTCATCGGCGACGCCCTGCGCGGTGACGCCGCCGGGCCTTCGGACTTCGTCGCGGGTGTGATGTCCGCGATCGCCCAGGAGCCGACCGTGCTGGCGCCGCCCAAGGCTCGGGCTGAAACGTCGTCGGGCTGGGGACAGCGCATCCTGCCCATCGCGGCCTCTGTCATGGGGGTGGCGGTGGTCGGCTGGATGGCCACGAACCTTGGAGCCGATCGTGAAGCGGCGGGCCGTTCGGTCCAGCCGGTCGCGCAGCTGACCCAGCCGGAGGTCGTGCGGAGCCAGCCGGTATCGACGCGTCAGGCGATCGATCCGCACCGGGAGTTCGTGTTCATCCACCAGGCCTCGTCGCGCAGCAGCCCGCTTCCGGGTGTCGCCCAGTACGTACGTTCCGTGTCCGAGGTCCAGGGCGTCGGTCGATGAGGTTCCTCTTCGCGTGGGTGCTGGCCGCGACTTTCCCGCTGCTGGCGGCCGGGCAGACCGGGTCGGATTCCGCAGCCCTCGAATGGATCGCACGGATCTACTCGGCCGGGCAAAAGCTCAGCTACTCCGGGATCATGGTGTACCAGGCCGGGGAGCGCAGTGAGACATCGCGCATCGTGCATGTCTTCGATGCCGGACACGAGCTTGAAAAGCTCGAGAGCCTCGACGGGAGCCCGCGCGAAGTCATTCGCAAGAACGACGTGGTCAAGTGCTACCTGCCCAAGCAGAAGACCCTGATCGTCGACCAGGCCGGCAGCGGGCGGGGTTTTCCCTCCCGGCTGGTCGCCTCCCATGCGACCCTGTCCGAGCATTACCGTGTGACGCTGGGTGACGAGGACCGCGTTGCGGGCCGGATTGCCCGCCAGGTCGAACTCGACCCGAAGGATGATCTGCGCTTCGGCCTCGTGCTCTGGGCGGACCGCGACACCGGACTCTTGCTCAAGGCGCGGATGACCGATGCGCAGGGCGGGATCATCGAGCAGTTCAGCTTCACCGAAGTGACGGTCGGCGGCGAAGTGGACCGCGACGCCTTCCGCAGCCGTTTCGAAGGCGAGGCTGGCTGGCGCGTGATCGACGCCAAAGGCAGCGAGATGGCGGGTGACGGCGTCGGCTGGCGGCTGGCCTCCGCGGTGCCCGGATTCCGCATGACCAGCGCGGTGCGGCGCCAGCTCGGCGATGCCCATGGCGATGTGGTCCATATGGTGTTTTCCGATGGACTGGCGAGCATGTCGGTCTTCATCGAACCCCTTCACGAGGGGCGCGAGCCCGACACCGGTGCGACCCGCTCCGGTCCGGTCAGCATCTACGCCCGCCGGGTCGGTGCCTATCTGGTCACCAGCCTTGGCGAAGCGCCACCCAAGGCCGTTCAGGTGCTGGCCGAAGCCGTCGAGGCGGTCCGGCCATGATCGAGGTGCCCGGCGAGGTGGTCGAGCTCCAGGATGGCATGGTGCGGGTCAGGGCGGCTGCGCGATCCGGCGGTTGCGGGCGTTGCAATGAGCCGGGCGGATGCGGTTCTGCCAAGGTCGGCTCGATGTTTCGGGCCGAACATGCGGATATCTGGGTCCGGAACGATCTGGGTGTTGGCGTGGGCGAGCGTGTCCTGGTCTGCCTGGACGAAGGTGTCTCGATGCAGGCAGCCCTGCTGGGGTACATGGTGCCGGTCGTTGGTATCGTGATCGGCGCGGCCGTGGGTGTCTTTCTCGCGGGTGCCGCCTCGCCCGACGGAGCAGCCGTCGTGGGCGCGCTGGCCGGCCTGGCGGGGGGCGTGATGGTCAGTCGCTGGATGGGACGTGGCAAGCCCCTCGAGGCGGAGCCCACCCTGAAGCGCGCGGAAGCCGAACCGTGCTGAGCCGCGCCCGCGCCAGCTGCCTGCTGCTGCTGGCTACCCTGCTGCTGGCACTGCCGGCATGGCCGGCGCCGGGGCGTGACCTGCCGGCCTTCTCGACCCTGGTCGAGCGCAACCGGGCGGCCGTGGTCAACATCCGCTCGCACCGCTTCGACGACAGTCCGGCCGGGCCGATGCGCCCGCGCTTGCCGCGCCGGGAGTACGGCGACAAGCTGCCGCCGGGTCACCCGGAGCCGGATTCGGAGGCACCGGACCGGGCCCAGGGCTCGGGTTTCGTGATCTCTCCGGATGGCTACATCCTGACCAATGCGCACGTGGTCGTGGCGGCGGACGAGGTCGTGGTGCGGATGTACGACCGTCGCGAATACCGGGCCCAGGTCGTCGGGCTCGACCGTCGGACCGACATCGCCTTGCTCAAGGTGCCTGCGGAAGGCCTGACGAGCGTGCGTCTGGGCAAACCCGCGGCGCTCAAGGAGGGCGACTGGGTTCTTGCCATCGGCTCGCCGTTCGGGTTCGAGCAGTCGGTGACCGCGGGGATCGTCAGCGCCAAGGCCCGCTCTCTGCCCTACGAGAACTTCGTGCCCTTCATCCAGACCGACGTGGCCATCAACCCCGGCAATTCGGGCGGTCCGCTGTTCAACCTCGAGGGCGAGGTGGTCGGCATCAATTCGCAGATCTTCAGCCGCACCGGCGGCTTCATGGGGCTCGCGTTCTCGATCCCGATCGATATGGCGATGGACGTCCAGGCCCAGTTGCGCGAGAGCGGGCGCGTCCGGCGCGGCCGCATCGGCGTGGTCATCCAGGACGTCTCGCCCGACATCGCAGGCGCCTTCGGGCTCGATTCCCCGAATGGTGCGCTGGTGAGTTCGGTACTCGAGGGTGCCCCGGCCGAGCAGGCGGGCATCGTGCAGGGCGACGTGATCCTGGCCTTCGGCGGGCAGGCCGTGAGCTCGTCGGCCGACCTGCCACGCATCGTTGCCGCGACCGAACCGGGTGCCAGCGCGAAGATGTCGGTGTGGCGGGAGGGCAAGCTGCAGGAATTGCCGATCGTGGTCGGCGAACTGCGCGACGATGCCGACGCACCGGCCCATGAAGCGACGCCAGCGCGGGCGGTCGAGGACGGGCACGACCGGCTGGGGCTGGTGGTGGTTGAGCCGTCGCTGTTGCAGAAGCGCCAGATGCGCATCGAGCAGGGTGTCATGATCGAGCGGCGGCGCGGGGGGGCGGCCTCGGCCGAACTCCAGTACGGGGACGTCGTGGAAGCGCTGGTGGTGGAGGGGCGGCGTCTGCCCGTGAGCCACCTGGAGGACTACCGCAGCATCGTCGACGGCCTGCAGCCGGGGTCGCCGGTCTCGGTGCTGGTGCGGCGTGGCCGTCACGCCAGCTTCGTGGGCCTGCGTGCCGATCGATGACGCGCGAACTGACGGTTCTCAGCCGCCAATGGTGCCACCTCTGCCATGACCTGCTGGCGGCGCTGGCGCCGCTCGCTGCAGAAATGGGCCTGGTAGTCCGGGTGGTCGATGTGGACGAGCATCCGGAGCTGGAAGAACAGTGGGGCGAGCTGGTACCTGTGGTGTTGGGCGAGGGGAACGAGTTGTGCCACTACCACCTCGACGAGCACGCAATTCGTGCCTATGGTCGAGGAATTGGATAAAATCACGGGCTTACCCATGCCTTGAGGGGTGCCGTACGGCACCCTTTTTGTTGGACTATGCAGCATATCCGCAACTTCTCGATCATTGCCCACATCGACCACGGGAAATCCACGCTGGCCGACCGGCTCATCCAAATGTGCGGCGGTCTCTCCGACCGCGAGATGGAGGAGCAGGTCCTCGATTCGATGTCGCTCGAGCGGGAGCGCGGCATCACCATCAAGGCGCAGACGGTCTCGCTGACCTACACCGCCCGGGACGGACAGCGTTACCAGCTGAACCTGATCGACACTCCGGGACACGTGGACTTTTCCTACGAGGTGTCCCGCTCGCTCGCCGCCTGCGAAGGCGCGCTGCTGGTGGTCGATGCCTCCCAGGGCGTCGAGGCTCAGACCGTGGCCAACTGCTACACGGCCATCGAGCAGGGGGTCGAGGTGATCCCGATCCTCAACAAGATCGACCTGCCGGCCGCCGACCCCGACAACGCGCGCTCGGAGATCGAGGACGTGATCGGCATCGATGCCACCGAGGCCACCCTGTGCTCGGCCAAGACCGGGCTCGGAGTCGACGAGGTTCTCGAGACTCTCGTGAAACGGGTGCCGCCGCCCAAGGGCGATCTCGAGGCGCCGCTCACCGCGCTGATCATCGATTCCTGGTTCGACAACTATGTGGGCGTGGTGATGCTGGTCCGGGTCGTGGATGGCGTGTTGCGCCCCAAGGACCGGATCCTGCTGATGTCCACCGGCGCCCAGTACCCCTGCGACCAGGTCGGGGTGTTCACACCCAAGTCGGTGAGCCGTCCGGAGCTGTCGGCGGGCGAGGTGGGCTTCGTGATCTCGGGCATCAAGGAACTGGATGCCGCCAAGGTCGGCGACACGGTGACGCTCGCGACGCGCCCGGCCAGCAAGCCGCTGCCCGGGTTCAAGGAGATCAAGCCGCAGGTGTTCGCCGGTCTGTATCCCGTGGAGTCGAGCGAATACGACCAGTTGCGCGAGGCACTCGAGAAGCTCAAGCTCAACGACGCCTCGCTGCAGTTCGAGCCCGAGGTGTCGCAGGCGCTCGGTTTCGGTTTCCGCTGCGGCTTCCTGGGCCTGCTGCACATGGACATCGTGCAGGAGCGCCTCGAGCGCGAGTTCGACCAGAACATCATCACCACCGCGCCGACCGTCGTCTATGAGGTGCAGATGAACGACGGGTCCTGCATCGAGATCGAGAACCCGTCGAAGCTGCCGGACCTGGGCAAGGTGGCGGAGATCCGCGAGCCCATCATCCGGGCCACGATCTTCCTGCCCCAGGACTATGTCGGACCGGTGATCATCCTCTGCAACCAGAAGCGTGGCGTGCAGGTGGACATGCGCTACCACGGCCGCCAGGTCCAGCTGGTCTATGACATGCCGATGAACGAGGTGGTCATGGACTTCTTCGATCGCCTGAAATCGGTATCCCGGGGTTATGCCTCGCTCGACTACGAGTTCAAGGAATACCGGCCCGACGACCTGGTCAAGCTCGACGTGCTCGTCGGCGGCGAGAAGGTGGATGCCCTGTCGGTGATCGTGCACCGGGCCAGCGCGCAGATTCGCGGGCGCGATCTCGCGACCCGGCTGCGGGCCCTGATTCCGCGCCAGATGTTCGACGTGCCGGTCCAGGCCGCGATCGGATCCCACATCGTGGCCCGCGAGACCATCAAGGCCTTGCGCAAGAACGTGCTGGCCAAGTGCTATGGCGGCGACATCACGCGGAAGAAGAAGCTGCTGGAGAAACAGAAGGAAGGCAAGCGACGCATGAAGCAGGTGGGGAACGTCGAGATCCCGCAGGAAGCCTTCCTCGCCGTGCTGCGCACGGACGAAAGCAAATAGACGCCGATCGGGACCGGATACAGGGCCAATTGTGAATTTCGCACTGATACTTTTCTTGCTGCTGGTCGTGACCGGCGTCCTCTGGCTCATCGACCTGCTGGTGGCACGCAAGCGCCGCTCGCCGGGCGATCCGCAGCCCTGGTGGGTGGAGTGGGGCGCCAGCTTCTTCCCGGTGATCCTGATCGTCTTCTTTCTGCGCTCGTTCCTGGTCGAGCCCTTCAAGATTCCTTCGGGCTCGATGATCCCGACCCTATTGGTCGGCGACTTCATCCTGGTCAATAAATTCACGTACGGAATCCGCCTGCCGGTCATCAACAAGAAGATCATCGACATGGATTTGCCTCAAAGAGGCGACGTAATGGTCTTCAGATATCCCGTTGACGAGTCGATGGATTACATCAAGCGGGTAGTCGGGTTGCCGGGCGACCGCGTCGAGTACTTCGACAAGCGGCTCAGGATCAACGGCGTCGAGGTGGATCTGGAGCGGGATGGCGAGTTCCTTCACGAGGACAAGCTGTACTACTCGCCGCAATATGTCGAAAAGCTGGGCGAGGTCGAGCATCGGATCCTGATCGAGGACAAGGCGCCGGCCTATGTACCGGGCGCGCGCGATTTTCCGGGCCGCGAGAACTGCACCTATACACGCAATGGCGTGGCGTGCACCGTACCCGCAGGGCATTACTTCATGATGGGTGACAATCGGGATGCCAGCAGCGACAGTCGCGTTTGGGGATTCGTGCCCGAGGAGAACATCGTCGGCAAGGCGTTCTTCATCTGGCTCAACCTGTCCGATTGGAAGCGCATGGGCCCGTTCAAATGAGGAGACTGGCAACATGAAGCGACAGAAGGGAATGACGCTGATCGGGTTGCTCCTGACCGGCATCGGCCTTGCCCTGGTGTTTCTGCTGGGTATGAAGACGGTGCCTGCGGTCACCGAGTTCGCGGCAGTCAAGCGCGTCATCAACGCGGTGGCCGAAAGCGCGGACCCGGGGACCTCGACGGTTCCGGGCATTCGCAAGGACTTCGATCTCAGGGCCACCGTCGACGACATCAAGTCGGTCCGGGGTGCGGACCTGGACATCACCAAGCGCAGCGGACGCGTCGAGATCTCGGTCGCCTACTCGCGCAAGGTCCCGCTGGTCGCCAACGTGAGCCTGCTCCTTGAATTCGAGGCTCGCAGCACTGGCAAATGACCGCGACACCCGGCGCCTCGAATCGGCCCTGGGTCATGAATTCTCTCGCCGCGAGTTGCTGGTCCAGGCGCTGACGCACCGAAGCGCGGGCGAGCTGCACAACGAGCGGCTGGAGTTCCTCGGCGACAGCATCCTGAACTGCGCCATCGCGATCCGCCTCTTCGATCGCTTCGGCGATCAGCGCGAGGGCGAGATGTCGCGCATGCGGGCCAACCTGGTGCGCCAGGAGGCGCTCCACAAAATCGCCCTGGCCCTCGATCTGGGGACCTATCTGCACCTGGGCGAGGGCGAGATGAAGAGCGGCGGCTTCCGCCGACCCTCGATCCTCGCCGATTGCGTCGAGGCCATTTTCGCGGCCGTGTTTCTCGACGCCGGATTCGATGCCGCCTGCGCGGTGATCGGGCGCCAGTACGATCCGGTGCTGGCCGCCATCGATACCGGCGCGGTTCTGAAGGATCCCAAGACGGCGCTTCAGGAATGGCTTCAGGCGCGGCGACGCCCCTTGCCCCGCTATGAACTGGTCGAGGTCCGTGGAGAGGCCCACGCGCAGGAATTTGTGGTGCGCTGCGTGGTCGAAAAGCCGGCCCTGTCGCGGGGCGGTGTCGGCAACAGCCGGCGCAACGCGGAGCAGCAGGCGGCCAAGGCCTGCCTCGAGGAACTTCAGGGATCATGACCGATACGCCGGAACCCACGACCAACACCGACTTCCGCTGTGGCTATGTAGCCATCGTCGGACGCCCCAACGTTGGCAAGTCGACCCTCTCCAACCGCCTGGTCGGGCAGAAGATCAGCATCGTCTCGCGCAAGGCCCAGACCACGCGGCATCGCATCCACGCGGTGCTGACCGAGCCCGACGCGCAGTTCGTGTTCGTCGATACACCGGGCTTCCAGCGCAAGCACGGCAGCGCGCTGAATCGCGTCATGAACCGCACCGTGACGCAGGCTCTGGCCGATGTGGACCTGGTCTTCCTGATCGTCGAGGCCGGGCGCATCGGTGCAGATGACCGCGAGGTCGTCGCACTCCTGCCGCCGGACGCAAAAGTGGTCCTGGTGATCAACAAGATCGATCGGCTGCGCGACAAGGCCGCGCTGCTGCCCTTCATCGACCAGGCGCGGCAGCTCTATTCCTTCGTCGAGATCGTGCCCCTGTCGGCCGAGCGCGGCAGCAATGTGGACCGCCTGATCGAAGTCGCCCGCGGCTATCTGCCGGTCGGCGAGCCGATGTTCGACGAAGACGCCATCACCGATCGCAGCGAGCGCTTCATGGCCTCCGAATACCTGCGCGAGAAGCTGTTCCGCCTCTTGGGCGACGAACTGCCCTACGGGATGGCGGTCGAGATCGAGAAGTACGAGGTGGAAGGCACCCTGCGCCGGATCCACGCCGCGGTGATCGTCGACAAGGAAGGCCACAAGGGCATCGTCATCGGTCGCAATGGCGAGAAACTCAAGCGGATCGCCACCGACGCCCGCAAGGAGCTTGAGCAACTGCTCGACGGAAAGGTCTTCCTCGAGGTCTGGGTCAAGGTGCGCAGCGGCTGGGCCGACGATGAGCGCGCGCTGAAGAGCCTCGGCTACGAGTAGGGCGTCCCGCGTGGCGCGCCAGCGGATCGAGCAGCAGCCGGCCTTCGTGCTGCACACGCAGCCCTGGCGGGAAACCAGCCTGATTGTCGAGCTGTTCAGTCGCGACCACGGGCGTCTGCCCCTGGTCGCCAAGGGCGCACGGCGCCCGACCTCGGCCTTCCGTGGTGCCCTGATGGGCTTCCAGCCCCTGCTGGCCGACTGGAGCGGAGGCGGCGCGGTACGCACGCTGGCCCGGGTCGAGTGGCAGGGCGGCATTCCGCTGCTCGGCGGCCGCGCGTTGCTGTCGGCCTATTACCTGAACGAACTGCTCGTCCAGTTGATGCCGCGCGAGGACGCGCATCCCGCCCTCTTCGACGACTACCTCGCGGCGCTCAAGGCCCTCGCAGCCGGGGGGCGCCTGGAATCGGTCCTGCGTCGCTTCGAATTCGCGCTGCTGGCCGCCATGGGCTATCTGCCTCGGCTGGACCTGCGGGCCGACACCGGTGAGCCCGTCCGCGAGGATGAACGCTACATCCTTATAATCGATGAAGGGGTCGTATCCGGGCGGCGTGCCGGGGGCGTTCCGGTGAGCGGCGGGGCCCTCCTGCAGCTGGCCAGGGGCGACTACTCGGACGCCGGGCGGCAGGCGGAGTTCAAGCAGCTCAGCCGGACCCTGATCAGCCACCATCTGGGCGGGAAGGAGCTCCAGTCCCGCCGGGTCTTTACGGAGTTTGCAGAACTGTGATCGAACTGGGCGTGAACATCGACCATGTGGCCACCCTCCGGCAGGCGCGCAGGACCTGGGAGCCCGACCCCGTGTGGGCGGCCGTGGAGGCGCACCTCGGCGGGGCGGACGGGATCACGGTGCACTTGCGCGAAGACCGCCGCCATATCCAGGACGAGGACGTACGCAAGCTGCGCGACCTCACCCAGATCAAGCTCAACCTCGAAATGGCGGCAACCGAGGAAATGATCGGGATCGCCAGTGCGCTCAAGCCCGAGATGGCCATGTTCGTGCCCGAGGGCCGGCACGAGGTCACGACCGAGGGCGGCCTCGACATCGTCAGCCAGGAAGCCCGCTTGCGTGACGCCGTCGCGCGGCTGGCAGAGCGGGGCATCCTGGTCAGCGTCTTCATCGATGCCGAGTTGCCGCAGGTAGAGGCGGCTGCGCGTATCGGCGCGCGGGTC
>JAGRFX010000716.1 GCA_020445805.1 Rhodocyclaceae bacterium | reverse complement strand
AGCTCGACCCGCATCCGTTCGACCTCGACACGCTCGTGCGCGAGACGATCGATGAGCTGCTGCCGCAGTACGGCCACCCGGGGATCGAGTGGCAGGTCGGCTTCCTCGGCGAAGTCGTCGCCGACCGCGCGCTCCTCCGCCGCGTGATTGAGAACCTCCTGGGGAACGCGATCAAGTTCAGCCGCAACGAACCAGTCCCGCGCATCGAGATTGGACGCCGCGACGTCGACGGCCTCCCGACGTACTTCGTGCGCGACAACGGCGTCGGCTTCGACATGAGCGACGCCTCGAGGCTCTTCGACATGTTCCAGCGGCTCCACAGCCAGGACGAGTTCGAGGGGACCGGCGTGGGCCTCGCCACCGTGGAGCGGATCATCACGCGACACGGCGGACGGATCTGGGCAGATGCCGCTTCCGGCGAGGGCGCCACGTTCACGTTCACGCTCGGGGAGGCTGACCGCCGTCGACGGTTCAATGACCCGGACGTGCCGGCCATGCCCGCCAACTGACCCTCATGCCGCGATATGCTTACGCGAGG
>JAGRFX010000715.1 GCA_020445805.1 Rhodocyclaceae bacterium | reverse complement strand
ATCCTGCCTATGGAGCCGATAGCCGATGTCACCTTCCTCCAGGGTGACTTCCGGGAGGAAGATGTGTTCCAGAAACTGCTGGATATCCTCGATGGGCACAAGATGGACCTTGTTTTATCGGATATGGCCCCCAATATGTCAGGTAACAGGTCCGTGGACGTGCCGCGCGCCCTGTATCTGGCGGAACTGGCGCTGGACATGGCGGTCAGGGTACTGGGCCCGGACGGGCGCTTCCTGGTCAAGGTGTTCCAGGGTGAGGGCTACGACCAGTACCGGCGCGACATGCAGGCGGCGTTCAGCAAGCTGACGACGCGCAAGCCCGAAGCCAGCCGGCCACGCTCCAACGAGGTGTACTTGCTGGGGTCGGGCCTGAAAATGGTGTAACTTAGCCAGTCCACGACAATCGAATTCTGCCGCATCGGGCTTGCCCGGCACGGCTGCAACACTGGCGGGCATGCGCCCGGCAGCACGACACGGTGAGGTGTGCGTTGAACGACATGACCCGCAATATCATTCTCTGGCTGGTAATCGCTGGCGT
>JAGRFX010000714.1 GCA_020445805.1 Rhodocyclaceae bacterium | reverse complement strand
CAGGTCTTGCGCATCAGGGAAAGGACGGCGCCGATGGTGGATCGCGCCACACTGGAAGGCATGCTGGACGGGCTGTTGCAGCCCGCCGCGTTCAAGGATTATGGGCCGAACGGTCTGCAGGTCGAGGGCCGCGCCGAGGTGCGCCGGCTCGTCAGCGGCGTCACTGCCAGCCTGGCGCTGATCGACGCCGCCATCGAGGCCGGCGCCGATGCCATCCTGGTCCACCACGGGCTGTTCTGGCGCGGGCAGGACGGCCGCCTGACCGGCTGGTTGCGGCAGCGCGTGGCGCGCCTGATGGCGCACGACATCAACCTCTTCGCCTACCACCTGCCGCTGGATGCGCACGGTGAACTGGGCAACAACGCCCAGCTTGGCCTTCGGCTCGGGCTGGTGGCCGACACCCGCTTCGGCGATCAGGACCTGGGTTTCGCTGCACCGGCCACCGATGCCACGCTGGACGCGCTGGCGGCGCGCGTGGCCGGTGCACTGCAGCGCGCGCCACTGGTGGTGCCTGGCGATGGCCGGCCCCTGCGGCGGG
>JAGRFX010000713.1 GCA_020445805.1 Rhodocyclaceae bacterium | reverse complement strand
TGGTAGTATCGTGCCGGTGAAGCGGTATCCGGAGTGAAATGGCCATGGCGGAACGGGTTCTGATCGTCGACGACGACACGCGCCTGTCCGCCATGGTTTCCGACTATCTGACCGGCAACGGCTATGTGGTCGACACGGCACCGACGTCGGGCGACGGCATCGCCAGGATCACGCGTACGCCCCCGGACGCTGTCATCCTCGATGTGATGCTGCCCGACGTCGACGGTTTCGAGACCTGCCGCCGCATCCGGTCCATGTCGGACGTTCCCGTCCTGATGCTGACAGCCAAGGGCGAGGAAACCGACCGCATCGTCGGGCTCGAGCTCGGCGCCGACGACTACCTTCCCAAGCCGTTCAACCCACGCGAACTGCTCGCCCGCCTGATGGCGATCCTGCGCCGCCGTACCGGGCTTGCCGGCGTCGCGGCGAAGGTGATGCGCTTCGGCCGTCTGGAGATCGACCCAGGCTCGAGGACGGTCGTTGTCGACGGACATGCGCGCAGCCTGACCAGCCGGCAATTCGATCTCCTGGTGGCGCTC
>JAGRFX010000712.1 GCA_020445805.1 Rhodocyclaceae bacterium | reverse complement strand
TGGATCTCGACGTGCAGCTCGCCCTTTTCCAGATAGATGCGGTTGAGGTCGGTGATTTCGAGTTCGCCGCGGACCGACGGTTTCAACGACTTGGCGTGGGCGACCACGTCGGCGTCATAGAAATAGATGCCCGGCACCGCGTAGTTCGATTTCGGCTTCGCGGGTTTCTCTTCGAGCGAGACGACCTTGCCGTTGGCATCGAATTCGACCACGCCGTATTGCTCCGGCTGGTTCGTGTGATAGCCGAACACCGTGGCCCCCTTGCTGCGGCGCGAGGCGGCGAGCAACGAGTTTCCGAGGTCGTGGCCGTAGAACAGGTTGTCGCCGAGAACCAGGCAGGCCGGCTCGCCGGCAAGGAACTCCTCGCCGATGAGAAAAGCCTGGGCGAGGCCTTCCGGCTTCGGTTGTTCCGCGTAGGAAATCTCGAGGCCCCACTGCGAGCCATCGCCTAACAGATGCTCGAAACCCGGCAGGTCCCGCGGGGTCGAGATCACGAGGATCTCGCGCACGCCGGCGAGCATCAGCACCGTGAGCGGGTA
>JAGRFX010000711.1 GCA_020445805.1 Rhodocyclaceae bacterium | reverse complement strand
CGCTACGCGGTGGTGCTCGCCAACCCGCCGTACATCACGGTCAAGGATCCCGAGCTGCGCGCGCGCTACCGCCGGCTCTACCCCGACTCGACCGCAGGCAAGTACGCGCTCTCGGCCCCGTTCCTCGAGCGCTGCTTCGAGCTCGCGCGCGCCGGCGGCTTCGTCGGCCAGATCACCGCGAACTCGTTCACGCGTCGACGCTTCGGCAAGCCGCTCATCGAGCGCGTGCTGAACCGCGTGGACCTGCGGCGGGTCGTCAACGCCGAGGGCGCCTACATCCCCGGTCACGGCACGCCGACGATCCTGCTGTTCGGGCGCAACCAGCCCCCCGCGAGCGCGTCGGTCCACGCGATCCTCGCGAGGCGCGGCGAGCCCAGCGTGCCGCGTGATCCGGCCCGCGGCCACGTGTGGACGAGCATCGCCGCGCGCGGCGACGAGCTCGGCTACGAGGACGACTTCATCACCGTCGAGGCGCTGCCCCGCGCGGCGCTCGCCCGGCACCCGTGGTCGCTGCGGGGCGGCTGCGCGCGCGCGCTGCA
>JAGRFX010000710.1 GCA_020445805.1 Rhodocyclaceae bacterium | reverse complement strand
AAGACCCCGGGGTCGTCTTCGGCGACCAGGATCGTCTCGCTGCCCCGGGGTAGCTCGGCCTCGAGCGCCGGTGCCGGTGCGCGCTCCTGCTCGTCGGCGTCGGCGGGCAGCGCCACACGAACCCGCGTCCCCGCGCCCGGCTGACTGTCGATGCCGATCTGACCGCCGCTCTGCTCGACGATGCCCAGGACCGTCGACAGGCCCAGACCCGTCCCCTGCCCCAGACCCTTGGTGGTGAAGAAGGGCTCGAAGACCCGGCGCTGAACCTCGGGCTCCATGCCCGTGCCGGTATCGGCGACCTCGAGCGAGACCTGCGGCGGATAGCCGGGGAGCTTGGCCGTCGTGATCGTCACCTCTCCGCCCTGGGGCATGGCATCGCGGGCGTTGACGACCAGGTTGACCACCACCTGCTCGAGCTGCCCGGGATCGAGAAAGACGCCGCAGCGCTCGTTGCAGAGCACGAGCTCGAGCTGGATGTTCTCGCCGATCAGGCGAACCAGCATGCGGGCGATGCCGGTGACGAGCTCGTTGAGATCGATG
>JAGRFX010000709.1 GCA_020445805.1 Rhodocyclaceae bacterium | reverse complement strand
ATGCTGACGCGGCCCTGCAGCACCACGTTGACATCGATGACGACGTCGCGACCACAGCTGACCTCACCGCGAATGTCGAGGCGAGCAGGGTCGACGAGGGTGACACCCGCATCGAGCAGGCGCCCGGCCATGCGCGCCTGGTAGAGCCGTTCGACCTCGGCGAGCTGACGCCGGTTGTTCACACCGAGCGCCTCATCGGCGTCGGCGAGGGTGGCGCTGCCCACGTTGCGCCCTTCGGCCACCGCCATCGCGATGCAGTCGGTCAGGTAGTACTCGCCCTGGGCATTGTCATTGCCGAGCGCCGGGATCCAGCGATGCAGCAACGCGCCCTGCACGACCATGATGCCGGTATTGATTTCGTGGATGTCGAGTTCGGCCGGCCCGGCGTCCTTGTGCTCGACGATACGCAGCACGGCATCGTCCGCGCCGCCGCGCACGATGCGGCCATAGCCGGTGGCGTCGGCGAGGTGAGCGGTGAGAACGGCGATGCCACCGGCCTCGGCGGCCACGACCAGCGGCGCGAGCGCGGACGCGGTCAGCAG
>JAGRFX010000708.1 GCA_020445805.1 Rhodocyclaceae bacterium | reverse complement strand
AAGTCGGCGCCCTCCAGGAACGCGTCGACATTGCCGGCGTGAATCGGTTCGGCAAAGACGCGTATATCCAACTCGGGATTGACGTCGCGGGCCGCGTTCGCCATCGCCGCGGCTTTGTTGCGGCCCAGATTCGAAACCAGCGCGCCGTACTGGCGGTTGAAGTTGGCGACGTCGAACTCGTCGGGGTCGGCGACATGGAACGCGCCGATTCCCAACCGGGCGAGCGTCATCAAGTGACTCCCCCCTACCCCGCCCATGCCGGCGATCGCCACGCGGCTGCCGCGGAGTTGGGCCTGTTCCGCCGACGTGATCAGACCGGCGTGCCGCTGAAACGCGACGTCGTAGTCCCACGCAGAGGGCGGCGAACCTGCCGGGGCGGCGTCCGCGCCGACCGTCTCGTCTGTCAGGGTGGTTGTGGTTGCGCTCATGAGTGCTGCTCTTGGCCGGCGGGCGTGGGCTGTTGGTCCTGGTAGACGTCGGTCAACGTGCGCCGCACCGACCGCACCGGCGGGAGCGGGCCGCGGCCGAGGCGAAACGCCATC
>JAGRFX010000707.1 GCA_020445805.1 Rhodocyclaceae bacterium | reverse complement strand
TTGAAACAAATGCTGCCGCAGCGTCCGCCCTCAATGCGGAAACGGCTAGCCTGCTCGACTGTATCGGCCATGATCCTCTCGATGTGGACACGCTGGCATCGAGATCCGGCTTGACGGCCGAGAAGCTATACGCCATCCTGTTGCAAATGGAACTGGATGGCAGGATTGCCAGTCTGCCAGGAGGCCGGTTCCAGCGCATCGGCCCATGAACTGACGACACGACGCCGCCATGTTCGACATACTTGTCTATCTCTTCGAAAATTTTTTCCACGCCGACGCCTATCCTGAACCCGAGCAACTTGCTCTGAAGCTTTCCGCCGCAGGCTTTGAGGATGAGGAAATCAGCGAAGCCCTGCAGTGGCTTGACGGCCTGCGGGAGTTCGGCGTCGACAGCCCCGCGACCATCGCCGCCGACAATGGCTCGGTTCGCTGCTTCAGCCAGGATGAGGTTGCCAAGCTCGACACCGAATGCCGCGGTTTCCTTGTCTTTCTGGAAAGCGCCGGCGTCCTGAACCCGCCGACCCGCGAACTGATCCTAGAGC
>JAGRFX010000069.1 GCA_020445805.1 Rhodocyclaceae bacterium | reverse complement strand
CCACCGTACCGCTGGTCTACCAGGCCTTCAACTGGAACTACGGCGTGTACATGGCGGCCACCCTCGGCTCCGAGACCACCGCTGCGGCCTTCGGCGCCCAGGGCGTGGTCCGTCGCGACCCGTTCGCGATGCTGCCCTTCTGCGGCTACCACATGGGCGACTACTTCAACCACTGGCTGAAGATGGGTCACGTGGTCGAGCAGACGCCGAAGATCTTCTGCGTGAACTGGTTCCGCATGAACGAGAAGGGCGAGTTCATGTGGCCAGGCTTCGGCGAGAACATGCGCGTCCTCAAGTGGATCGTTGACCGCGTCAAGGGCCGAGTGGGCGCCAAGGAAACCGCGCTGGGCTGGATGCCCAAATTCGAGGACATCGACTGGAACGGTGCCGAGGTGACCCGCGAAGAGTTCGACTCCCTGACCCAGGTGGATGCCGATGCCTGGAAGAGCGAGCTCGCCGGCCACAAGGAGTGGTTCGAGAAGCTGCAGGATCGCCTGCCGCGCCAGATGATGCTGAAGCGCGAGCTGTTCGAACTGGCCCTGATGGACTGATCGAAGCGAACGTCGCATCACCACGAGGCCGGGCTTGCCCGGCCTTGTTTTTTTGCAGCCCCCGGATGCACCATCGGGGGACGCCAGGGACCGACACACCGACCATGCACAGAGCGAGACGACTCGAGGAAATCCAGCCCTTCCATGTCATGGAACTGCTGCGCCGGGCCCGCGAACTGGAAGCGACCGGCCGCGACATCATCCACATGGAGGTGGGCGAGCCGGACTTTCCGACCCCGCCGCCGATGATCGAGGCCGCCCAGCGCTTTCTGGCCGCTGGCGATGTCCATTACACCAGCGCGCTGGGCCTCCCGGCCCTTCGCGAGGCCATCGCCCGCTTCTACCAGGACCGCTTCGGCGCCGACGTCGCACCGGAACGCATCGTCGTCACGCCCGGCGCCTCCGGCGCACTGATGCTCGCGATCGCGGCGACCACCGATCCCGGCGACGTCTGGCTGCTGCCGGATCCGGGCTACCCCTCCAACCGCCACTTCGTGCGCGCCTTCGAGGGCGTGGCCCGGTCGGTGCCCGTCCACGGCGAGGCCGACTTCCAGCCGACACCCGGGCAGATCGACGCGGCCTGGGAAACACGCACCCGCGGCCTCATCGTCGCCAGCCCCTCGAACCCGACCGGGACCCTGCTCTCCCAGGAGCAGATCGACCACCTGCACAGGGTGGTCTCGGCGCGATCCGGCACCCTGGTCGTCGATGAGATCTACCAGGGACTTACCTACGGCATCGACGCCTCGACGGCCCTCGCCCGCCACGACGACATCTTCGTGGTGAACAGCTTCTCCAAGTATTTCGGCATGACCGGATGGCGGCTGGGCTGGCTGGTGGTGCCGGACGGATTCCAGCGGGAGATCGAGAAGCTCGCACAGCATTTCTTCATCTGCGCGTCCACCGTGGCCCAGCACGCCGCCCTGGCGGCCTTCGCCCCGGCCACAATCGACCTGCTGGAGTCCCGGCGGGCCGCCTTTGCCCAGCGCCGAGACGTGCTGCTGCCGGGCCTGGCCGCGCTCGGGTTCAGGCTGGCGTCGGTCCCCCAGGGCGCCTTCTACGTCTATGCCGACGTCAGCGACCTCCACCCGGACAGCGATGCGCTCGCGCGTCGGCTGATCGAAGAAGCGGGGGTCGCCGCGACCCCCGGCATGGATTTCGGGAGCAATGCCCCCGAGCGTCACCTGCGCATCGCTTACACGACACGGGTCGAGCGCATCCAGGAAGCCCTCGACCGGATCGCCGGCATCGTCCGGCGGGCCTGACCCGGGTTGGCACCAGGAGGCAGTGCCAAGGGAACCGGGAAACGACCTCAGGCGGTCTTGCGCGGGCCCGCTGCCGACTTCAGCCGGGCCTTCATGCTCATGACCTTGTTGGCGTAGCCAGCGGCAGGGTCCTGCAGCGCCCCACCGTAGTACTGCAGCGCGGACTGGAGCGTACCGTAGCGCTTCAAGCCTTCCTTCAGGACCTGCGCGCCGACGCGGATATTGAGGCGCGGATCGAACAGGGCATCTTCGCCCGCCCCCTCGCCGATCTTGTCCTGGTGGAAACGGGGAATCACCTGCATCAGCCCCTGCGCACCGACCTGGCTCTCGGCAAAGGGATTGAAGCTCGATTCGATCGCGATCATGGCCACCAGCAGCAGCGGATCGAGACCGTACTTGGCCCCGGCCGTCTCGGCCTCGGCCAGCAGGGGCTCGAGCGCGACCGCCGAGACCCGGTAGCGACGGGCCACATACGACTTGACCCGGGCCATCTCGGACGACAGGACCGGCCTGCCGACAGACTCCGGCTCGACTCCGGGCAGGCCCAAGTCCACGTCCAGGGCATTCTCGCTCATGGCCACAGCCTCGTGGCGCGCCGTCTCGGCGGCATGGGCCGCGATGAGCACGGCGTGCTGCCCCGTGCCCCGCCCTTCCAGCACATTGGCCGCCATGATGACGATCGCAAAAAGCCCCGCCGTCAGCAGTCCACCATGGGCGAAGTGCCCCATGAAATTCACGAGCGCGCTGCCATGGCGCGCCAGCGTCGTTGCAGTGTTCATGCTGCCTCCTTGCTGTGGCCCCTCTTCCTGCCCACCTGCGCGTCCTTTGTCGCGCAGGCGTTGGGCACCGGCGGATCCATCGATCCATGCCGTGAAGCCAGGGTCGCCAGTAGTCGAGTACGTGCCGTCGACGCGACGAACACGCGCAATCCTCGGGGAAGCAAGGTTCAGCCATCCACCGGGTCGTGTGCTGCAGTGCAGCAGCGAGGCGAATAATAGTGGCTGACCTCCCGCAGGTCAATGCAGGAAATCACAACAAATCAATGCAGAAGAGGCGAATTGTCACATTTTGGCGACAACGTCGCACTGCACTATGCGCGCTTCAACGGGGCGCAGAACTGCGCCAGAAGCCGCGTCCAGTCGAAGCATGGGCCTGGATCGGTCTTGCGCCCGGGCGCGATGTCACTGTGCCCGGCGATGGCATCGATCGTCGGGTGCCGGATACAAAGCGCCTCCACCAGCGCGCCAAGCCCGGCGTACTGGGCGGACTCGAAAGGCATGGTGTCGCAGCCTTCGAGCTCGATGCCGACCGAGAAGTCGTTGCATCGCTCACGCCCGCGCCAGCTCGATAGCCCGGCATGCCACGCCCGGAGCGTACTGGGAACGAACTGGACCACCTCGCCGTCGCGACGAATCAGGAAGTGGGCCGAAACCCTCAGCTCCCAGATCGAAGCAAAGTAGGGATGCCCTGCGGGATCCAGGCGATTCTGGAACAGGGCCTCCACATGGCGCCCGCCGAAACGGTCCGGCGGCAGGCTGATCGCATGGATCACGATCAGGTCGATCGGCGTGCCGACCGGGCGCTCATCGCAGTTGGGCGAGCGGCACAGTTGCACGCCCCTCGCCCAGCCGTCCGCTTCGATTCGGTAGTTGCGACGCATGCAGATCACATTCCGTCAAGTGCCCAGGCCAACGCCCAGGTTGATTTCGCGCAATGTGACATTGGCTGACACGCCATTGTCAACAACTGCCGCCCGATTCGCATTCGGCATGTCACGAGTTGACATTGTCAACCTGCTCTCGAACCCGAAAAAACATCTTTTTTGTTTATTTTCAACAATTTGAAAAACTGGCACGGGAGTTGATATAGGTAGCCCGTAGCGGACAGCACCGCGAACATTGACAAAGGAGATTCACCATGAAACGCGTCCAGCAAGGCTTCACCCTTATCGAACTCATGATCGTGGTCGCCATCATCGGTATCCTGGCCGCCGTCGCTCTGCCGGCCTACCAGGATTACACGAAGAAAGCCCGCGTCTCGGAAGTGGTCCTGGCAGCCAGTGCCGCCCGTACCTGCGTGTCCGAACTGGTTTCCGGCGGCGCCCCCTCCTCTGCCTACCCCGACTGCTCCAACGCGACTTCAACTCAGTACGTAACGAAAGTGGACGTTGTCGCCTCTGGAGAGATCACGGCAACGGGCAATGCGGCGACGATCGGCGAAACTGGTGTCACCGTTGTCCTGACCCCGACGATCGGCTCCCTAGTCGTGTCGAAGTGGGTCTGCAAAGGCACCCCGACGCGCCTGATGCCGGGTTCCTGCCGCAACTAAGCACTTGCGACCGCCGCACGCGAAAGGGAGCCTAGCTCCCTTTTTGCATTTTGCCTCCACCAATCCTGCTAAGTGCTGGGCGCGGCTAAATTGGATTTAGAATCTGCGGGGCACATCTCGAACACCATGGGCCCCGTCACCCAGGCGCCAAAAAATGTCCGGTTCGGAACTCAAGCCCCCCATTAGACCCGTCTTCGCCTCGCTCACCATGGCGGCGCTTACGGTCTTTCTCTACAGCGCGGGCTGGAGTGGCACCCTCTACTACGATGACATCGCACCCCTGGGCGGCCTCGCCCGGGTCGATGACGCGCTGACCGCCGCCGAATTCACTCTGGGCTCCGACGCCAGTGTCCTGGGCCGGCCGCTCGCCATGGCGAGCTTCCTGCCCCATGCCGCCGGCTGGCCGGCCAGCCTGTCCCAACTGCTGATGGTCAACAGCCTGATTCATGCCGGCAACGGCCTGCTGGTCGCGCTCCTGACCTACCTGCTGCTCAATCTCTGGCAGGGCTCGAACCGCCGCCATGGGTGGATTGCGTTCGCAGCCGCTTCCCTGTGGCTGCTCCTGCCGATCAATGTCACCACCAGCCTGATCGCCATCCAGCGCATGAACGGGCTGGCCGCCTTCTTCGTGTTCTCGGGCCTGTGCATTCATCTGGCAGGCCTCAGGCTGCAGGCGCACCGCCCGCTGGCCGGCGCAGGCCTCCAGACAATTGGCCTCGGCGCCTTTTCCGTCCTCGCACTCCTCTGCAAGGAAAACGGCGCCCTGCTGCCCCTGTATGCCCTGGTGCTGGAAGCCACGCTGCTGCGCGGCTGGGTCGCGCCGGGCCGCCTGTCCGCCCTGCGCCGCGGGGTCCTGTGCGCCCTGTTGCTGGCCCTCCTTGTCTACTTGGTGGTGCGCGCCCTGACGAGCGGCAGCGAGTACGAACACCGTACCTTCTCGCTCTACCAGCGCCTCATCACCGAGCCCGCGCTTCTCTGGCAATACCTCCGCCAGGCCGTGCTGCCCGGCACCTTCGACATCAATCCCTTCCACGACGACGTCCAGGCCTACACCAGCCTCTTCGCGCAGCTCGCCGCCCCGCTGGCCCTAGCGGCCTGGGGGACGCTGATCGGTCTGGCCTTCCGCTACCGCCGCCCGGTGCCGATGCTGGGCTTCGGGTTGGCCTGGTATCTGGTCGGGCACCTGCTGGAGTCCACGTCGATCGGGCTGGAGCTCTATTTCGAGCACCGGAACTACCTTCCGCTGGTAGGCCCCTGCGTGGCGCTGGCCTGGGCCGTCGGCCAGATCGCGGCCCATTTCCCCCGGATCGCCAAGTTGGCCTTCGGGGCCTACCTGGCCCTGCTCGCGGCCATTCTATTCCAGGTGACGGCCCTGTGGGGCAATCCGCAGATGAGTGCCGAACTCTGGGCCATGCAGCAGCCGGGCTCGGCCCGGGCTGCGGCCCATCTGGCCACCTACTACAATAACGAGATGCATCGACCGGAGGTGGCCCTGCATGTCCTCGACCGGACCGTGCGGGAATGCCCCGAATGCCTCGCGATCCGGACCCAGGCACTGGCAATTGCCTGCGCGCTCGAGCTTCCCATTCCACTGGCGTCGCGCATCCATGATTTCAAGGAAGCCTTCGGCAAACGCCTTGTGTCCAGCGGGATAACCGAATCCCTTGCAGTATTGGCGCCGGTCGCAACTGCCGGCCAGTGCGGCCAAATGGACTCGACAGCCCTCGAACGGATCTTCGCGAGCGCGATCACCAACCCGAGGATTGCTCCGAATTCCCAGGCCAAGGCCAACTTATTCGTCTTGCGGGCTCAATTAAGACAGGCGGCAGGCGATTTGACAGGTGCAGCGCAATTCCTGCGCGAGGCATGGCAGCAAACCCATGACCACGCTATTGGATTCCTGTTGGCAGACCTTTGGATGGACGGCGGACAGACCGAGACCCTCGCCAATTTTCTCGACACCGAGATGTGCGTCGAGCGGCAAACCCACACCGTGAAGGCCGAGTTGTCCCGCCAGCGCTGCGAGATGCTTCGCGGTCGGCTGGCCACGGGCACCCTAGAGGTCGCGACCGGCGGGGCAGCGCGCCCCTAGATCTGGCTCCAGCAGCGATCGCCATGGACGGACGAGACCGCCGACTGCTCCTCATCACGACCTCCTATCCGTCCGCCCACAATCCCGTGAGCGGCTTGTTCGTGGCGCGCCTGGCCCTGGCGCTCCGGGATTCGGCGCCCATCGTGGTCGTCGCTCCAGGCAACCCGGCAACCGGTACGCCCGAGCCCTGGCCAGCGGCGGAGCGCGCCAGCTACGCGCCGGCGTCGATTCAGGAAAAGGCCCATGGCCCCGGCGGCATCCCCGCCGCCATCCGGGCAAACCCCCTGCTTCTGTGGCTGATGCCCGCGCTGCTCCTGCGGATGGCGCAGGTCGCCTGGCGCCACTCGGCGGCCTGCAGCGCGATCGTGTCGAACTGGTCCGTCTGCGGTCTGATCGGTGGCGCCCTCGGACGATGGCGCGGCATTCCGTCGCTGGTGGTGCTGCGCGGCGAGGACGCCAACCGGGCCCACGACTCGTGGCTCTTTCGCACGCTTCTGCGGGCCAGTGTCGCGCTCAACCACGCCACGGTGACCGTCAGCGAAGACATTGCGCAGAATCTCCGGCGGATGCTTCCGGCACGTGCCCAGCACATCCATTTCATCCCCAACGGGGTTTCGGACCACTTTCGCGCGGCGGACCGCTCCCCCGACGGTGCCACGGTCAGGCTGCTCTTCGTGGGCAGCCTGATCCCCCGGAAATCGGCCATCACCCTCATCGACGCGCTGGCGCTGCTCCCGGCCCGGTTTCGCCTGACCGTGGTCGGCGAAGGGCGGGAACGGCCGGCCGTGCTGGCCCGGATCGAGGCCCTCGGCCTGGGCGGGCGGGTCGAACTGCTGCCCTTCCAGTTGCCCGACACGCTGCCGGCGCAGTTCGCCAGGGCCGACGCCCTCGTCCTCCCGAGCCTAGAGGAGGGCCGTGCCAACGTGATCCTCGAGGCCTTCGCGGCGGGGCTCCCGGTATTCGCCTCGGACATTCCCGGCAATCGGGAGCTGATCGGCGCCGACGAGCGGGGCACCCTGTTCGCGACCGGTGACGCCGCCAACCTGGCCTCGAAGCTGATCCGGATCTCCGAAGAGGAGATCCGACAGGCGCGCCCCCGGCGCGCACGCGCGTTCCTGAACGAACAGGGCCTCGACTGGCAGCAGTGCGCCGCCCGCTACCTGGCGCTGATCACCACCCTGGACGAAGTCACGCCAAGCCATGGCTAGCTGCGCGCTTGTGCCCCCCCGGTCCGTCTTCCCAGGCATGGCTCCGCCGCGGGGGTGGCCCCACTCGCGGGCCCTGGCAACAACGGCAGAAGCGCCTGCCGAGCCCCACCGGAAAACCTGACGCCATGTGCGGCATCGCCTTCCTTCTTGCTCCCACGCTACCGCAAGGTGAGGCCCGCGCACGGATGGCGCTCGCCCTGGAACGCCAGGCCCACCGCGGACCGGACGACGGTCGCATGGCGGTACGCGGCGAGGCCGTGATCGGGCATCGACGCCTGTCCATCATCGACCTGGCCGGCAGCCCGCAGCCCATGTCGGATTCGACCGAACGCTACACCCTCGCCTTCAATGGCGAGATCTACAACTACGCCGCCCTGCGCGCCGGGCTGGCCGATCGCTGGGCCTTCCGGACCGACGGCGACACCGAAGTCCTGCTGGCCGGCCTGTGCCTGGAGGGGGCAGTCTTCCTCGAGCGCCTCGAGGGCATGTGGGCGGTGGCGCTGTGGGATGCCGAACGGCGCGAACTCTTCCTTTCCCGCGACCGGATGGGCAAGAAGCCGCTTTACGTCCGCGAGCTGTGCGGCGGCGGCCTGGCCTGTGCGTCGGAGCTACCCTCCCTGCAGGTGCTGTGCCCCGAGTCCTGGCACGAGGATCTGGACAGCACGGCGGACTACCTGCGCTACGGCTACTACATGCCGGGCCGGACCGCCTGGGCCGGCGTGCGCGAGATCCTGCCAGGCCACTGGGCGCGCTGGAGCCCGGACGGCCGTCTGGTCGAATCGCCCTACTGGCAGCTTCGCGTCGGTCGGGCGCCGTCCGACCCGGCGACGGCCCGCGCACAGCTCCGGCAGGTCTTCATCGACGCGGTCGAGCGCCGGCTGGTAGCAGATGTGGAGGTCGGCGCCTTCCTCTCCGGCGGCATCGACTCGACCCTGGTCTGCGCCGTCGTGCGCAGCGTGCTCGACCGCCCCCTCAAGACCTTCACCATCGGCTTTGCGGAAAAGGCCTTCGACGAGCGCATCTATGCGCAGCGGGCGGCGGAGCTGCTGGGCACCGATCACTACGCCGAGCGCCTCGATGCCTGGCGCGAGGAAGCGCTGGAGGGCCTGCTCCTCGACCACGTGGGTCAGCCCTTCGGCGATTCGTCCCTGCTGCCGACCGCCCTGGTGTCGCAGGTCGCGTCCCGGCACGTCAAGGTCTCGCTGTCCGGCGACGGCGGTGACGAGCTGTTCAGCGGCTACCAGCGCTACCAGGCGCGAAGCATCCTGCGCTGGTACACACGCCTGCCGCAGGGCCTGAGGCATCTCGCCGAATCGGCGATCCGGGCCCTGCCCGAACCGATGGCCCACCACAGCCGGAGTGTCCTGAAGAAGGCCCACCTGTTCGTGGATGTGGTCGAGCGCCAGGCCGACGAAACCCCGTATTTTGCGCCACTGCTGTATGGCCGTCGGGCGATGGCCCGGCTTGCCCCCGACCTTCTGGACCGGGGCCACCCTCCGCCCGCCATCCCTGAGCAGACCCGCCCCGACGACATCGAACGGATGATGCTGGCCGATGCGCTGGTCTACCTGCCGCAGGACATCCTGCTCAAGGTGGATCGGGCCAGCATGGCCCACGCCCTCGAGGCGCGAGCCCCCTTCCTCGACCGGGCCGTCGTGGAACTCGCGTTCTCGCTGCCGCGCCCCTGGCATCGGCGGGGCATCGCCGGCAAGCGGATGCTGCGCGAAACCTTCGCCGACCTGTTGCCCGATTGGCTCTGGCAACGGCGCAAGCAGGGCTTCGGTGTGCCGATCCACGCCTGGTTCCGAGGCCCCCTCGGCGAGCGACTGCTGGCCCTTGCCAAAGCCGACCGCGAAGGCCCGATCGATGCCCACGCCCTCGCCACCCTTCTCGACGAGCATCGCGGTCTGCGGCAGGACCATGGGCTTCGGCTGTGGGCGCTCTATAGCTATTTGTCCTGGCGCGGACAACGGGCGTGAGTGCCCCCGGCCGTCACCTCGCTTTGCTGCTGCCGGAACTCGAGTCCGGCGGCGCCCAGCGCGTCATGTTGAGCCTGGCGGACGGCCTCGCGCGGCGGGGTCACCGCGTTGACCTCCTGGTGCTCGATGCCGCCGGCCCGCTGCGCGCTGCGGTACCGTCCAGCGTGCGCCTGGTGGATCTGGGTGTCCGCGGCAACCGTGCGGCCTACGCCCTGCGCGCCGCCGCCGGCCTGACCGGCTGGCTGCGCCGGGAACGACCGGCCGCACTACTGAGCACGATTTCGGGCACCAACATCGTCGCGGTCGTGGCCCGCGCGTTGGGCAGCCCATCGACCCGGCTGGCTTTGCGCGAGGCGGTCACCCTGGACAACGTGGCCAGCCCGGGCCGCCTGTGCCTGATGCGCTGGCTATACCCCAAGGCCGACTGCGTGATTGCCCTGAGCCACCACATGGCGGCTCAACTTGGCCTCTCACTGGGCATCCCCCGGGCGCTTATCCGCTGCATCGCCAACCCGGTCGACAGCGACCGGATCCGCAATATGGCGGCACATCCCTTGGATCACCCATGGCTGGCACAGACATCCGGCCCACTGATCGTCGCGGTCGGCCGGCTGATTCCGCAGAAGGATTTCGCGACACTGCTGCAGGCCTTCGCGCGACTGCCAACTGCCCTCGGGGCCCGGCTGGCAATCGTCGGCGAAGGCCCAGAGCGCGGCGCCCTCGAGCAGTTAGCGCTGCGCCTCGGCTGCGCCGACCGGGTGCTGCTCGTCGGATTCGACCCGAATCCGTGGCGATGGATGAGTGGCGCCGACCTCCTCGCCAGTTCCTCGCGCTGGGAAGGGCACCCAAACGTCCTGCTCGAAGCTCTTGCGCTCGGGCTGCCGATCGTTTCGACAATCTATGACCCTTCCGCACTGGAACTGCGGGCACTGGCCGACGGCCTTTCGCTTGGCTTCGTCAACGCTGGCGACGCCGAAGCCATGTCCCTCCGGATGGCCGAAGCGTTGTCCGACCCTGCTGGCCGGGGCACCGGTGTTCCGTCGAGTCTCGACGCCGCGATCGACGCCTACGAGGAAGCCCTTGTCTAATCATCGAGTCGGAGACAGTGCCGCACGGCGCCATCGCCGCAGGGTCGAAGTTAAGCGTCTGGTCTACATCGCGATCGCGATCCTGCTGGCGATCTTCCTGGTGCATCTCGGCCCCGAACCCTGGCGCCAAGTCGCTGCCCACTGGCCGACGATGATCGCCGTGGCGACGGTCTCCGCGCTCGCGATATTTCTCCAGGCAGCATCCTTCCGCAACGTGCTGCCCATCACCGGGCAGCGCCCGGGGTGGCTCGAGCTGACACGAATCTGGGCATTGTCCGGCGCGATCGCTGCCGTGGCGCCGGTGTTCGTCGGTGTCGGCACGCGCGCCACGCTGCTGGTTCAGGCCGGCCTGTCGATCGGCACCTGCGTATCGGGGAGCGCCCGCCAGGCGTGGCTGGGTCTCGAGAGCGCACTGATGTTCGCCGGCGTGGCGGTGTTGCTGGTGCGTCCGCCGGGCGCGGGCTGGGTCGCCGCGCTGCTGGCATTGGCCTGCGCCACGATGATCGGGCTGCGTGTCACCGCCGCGCGGACTCTGCTGGTGCGCCTGCCGGAGCGCCTGAGGCCCTGGATGGACGACCTGCGCGCACCGGTCAGCCTGCGCGCGTGGTCGCTGTTCGCACTCCAGGTGCCGGTAATGGCCGCCACCTACTTCGCCGGCTACGTCGGCATGGGCGCAGCGATCGGTTTCGAGCATGCGACACTGCTGGCGGCGATCACGATCATGACCAGCGTAGTCGTGTTCATTCCAATGGGCCTCGGCGTACTCGATTCGCTATGGGTATTCGCGGCCAAGCAGGCTGGGCTGTCACTGGCGGACGCGGTGGCTTTGGCGATCCTGTTGAGGACCTCGTACCTGAGCGCTGCCGCGTTGCTGGCCGCCCTGCTCTCCGTCCTGCCAGTGAGACGCTGACAACACTTACGGCTTCGTCGCGACTGCGAGAATGCCGGTCTTCTTTCGGCCGAACAGCGTGAAGCCGAGATCGATCAGTTCGTTACCCCAGGCAATCTCGCGGGTGTCCACCGATCCAAATCCGCTCGCCTTCAACTGGCTGGCCAAAGACACCGCGGTCCAAGAGCGGACGTGCTGCCAGCGATGGAAGGTACAGCCGCACTCAGGACAGATAGTGCGCTCGGTGTCGAGGTCCTCGCCGTTCGGCGTTGTCACGAACAGACGACCGCCCGGTGCCAGGATGCGCCCGCATTCGGCCAGCACCTCGTCCAGCCGGTCGTCCGACAGGTGTTCGATTACTTCGGTCAGCAGGACCAGATCGGCACCGTCCGACGGCAACGCCGACGGCATCCCGTCGATCACCTGCGCACCGTCGAATGCCCCTGCGCCCCGATTGCGAGCCACGGTTGCCTCTACACTGCGCGGCGATGGGTCGAGCCCGGCGATGCGGGCGCCGTTCGGCAACAGCGGCACGCAGGCCGCAATCAGGCTGCCTGTACCACAGGAGAAGTCGACCACGCGTCGCACCGAGGACAGCAGCCCCAGCCGTTTGAGGGTGCGGGCGACATGGCGCCCGACACGGGCACCGAAGTACTTCTTTTCCATTGCGGGCAGAGAGCTGTAGAAGTTCCAGAGCCGGTTGGTGTTCTCCTCGTTCCATTCGACAGGGTGGGGAGTGAATGGCTTGTCGACGTTCATCCCGATCTCTCCACAGGTTCATGCGTATTGCCAGTAGCGAGCACGAAGACGCGGGTCGCGGCACCCAGCACCCGCGCCAGACCCCGCCGCGCACGCAGCCCGACGATCGGCCCGAGCACGCTTTGGCCGGTGTAAAAATAGGGGCACGGGCGGACCGACAGCACCTGCCAACCGGCATCGGTGAAGTGCCTTCGCCAAGCCTGTCGCGAGAACCAGTAGAGTTCGCTCAGCGAGTTGCCGCGCTCTCCGTGGCGGTTCGGCCACAATACGTAGCGCCAGGAGCCGCGAGCGCTTACCGCGCCGTTCGCCCCAGCCCCACCTGCTCGGTTAAGACGAGCAGCAACTGCCCTCAGCACACGCACCGGATGGGTCAGCGACGTCCACAGCCGCCACGAGGGTGTGGGTAATACGTGAATCACCAGCCCTCCGGGCTTCAGAACTCGGTGCAGTTCGCGCTCGAAAGCCTCCAGGTGCGCGATGTGCTCTAGCACGTTCGAACTGAAGATCACGTCGAAGCAGCTGTCGGCGAATGGGATGCGGTGACCGTCGTAGAGCATCACCGGCGAGTCCGCACTTGCATCCGGGTGTCGTGCGACGTCAATCGAGCGGACATCGAAGCCGCAGCGTTCGAGTTGTTTCGCCTGCCAACCTTGTCCGCCTCCGACCTCGAGAATCACGCGGTCGTCGTCTCGCACTGCGCGCAGCGCAAACCTCAGTTCGCCGGTGCGAATCGCCCGCAGGAATCGCGTCCGTGCCGCCGCCCCCCGAGCTATCACGCACCACTCCCGTCCGCCTGAACTCGCGCCTTGCGCGCAACCACGCGGTAGCTGAAGGGCATCAAGTCCGATCCCGGCATCAGCAGGCCGAGCGCCCATCCAGCGAGGTTGACCGGCAGCACTGCGCACAGCAGCAATGGCGCCAGTAGAACCATTGGGCTGGCAGAGCGCATGGCCTGTATTACGCTGTCTGCCAGCGCGATTGATAGCAGCCCAGCGGAGACCGACAGCGGGTGCATGGTCGAAGAAATCTCACATGGCTCGAGACCACTGCGCAGCAACAGGCGCTCGATGCCTGTCGAAGTCCAGCGCTGGTAGTCGTGGGGCAGGTCGTGCAGCGGATATAGGAAGGGAACGTGAATCAGACAGTGTCCGTCATCGCGCAGCACGCGTGCCGCCTCGGCCACTGCCAGCTCGGCGCGGTCGAGGTGCTCGAGCACGTCGAGCAACACGACTGTGTCGACGCTGTCACCGGCGACCGGCAGTTGCCGCCCGTCAGCAAGCGCATCGGCACCGCCGGTGTAGCCGAGGGCCACCGTCGGCGGATAGTCGATCCCAACATAGTGCACTGCACTTGGCAGCGCCCAACGCAGTGCGCCATTGCCACAACCGATGTCCAGAAGCGTCCCGCGCGCGTACCTGGCGACCCAGGCCCGGGTTGCAGGCCGATGGCGCAGGAGCAGCCACTGGGGATGGACCGGCCAACGTTCGAGCGGTCGCAGCCATCGCTGTAGCCGCTGGCTCGCTCTACTCACCTCGCCGCCCCCTGGCGTTCGTCGTAGGCCGTGAATCGGCAATAACCACGGCGACCACTGCAGTATCACGCATCAATTGTCCCGACTCGTCGATTGATAGAGCAGCTGAGTGATCTGTTCCGATACCAGCCCGATGAGAAAGGTGGTCACCGCAGAGGTCAGCAGGAAGATCGTGGCCAGCGACAGGCGACCGCTGCTTAAAAAGGTGTAGGCGTAATAGGCCAGGCCTAGCGCGGCCTGGGCAACTACGACGGGCAGGAACAGCTTCAGCGGCGAGTAGAGGGTTCCGATCCGGAAGATGATGAGGAGGAAACGGGCCCCGTCGCGCAACACGCTGATATGGCTCTTGCCCACCCGCCGGGCCGCCTTGATGGGCACGTAGGTGACCGGATAGCCTGCCCGGAAGAAGGCCATCGTGCTGGTGGTCGGGTAGGAGAACCCGTTGGGCAGCAGGTAGAGGAATTCGCGGAAGCGGTTGGCCCGGACCGCCCGAAATCCCGAGGTCAGGTCCGCCACGCGCCGGCCCGTCATGTAGGAGGCGAGCGCATTGTAGAAGCGGTTGGCGATGCCCCGCCCGAGGCTCGCCTGGGAGGCCGAATCGCGCGCCCCGACCACCATGTCGAAGCCCTCGTCGAGGGTCGCCAGCAGGCGCGGGATGTCGGCTGGGTCATGCTGTCCGTCCGCGTCCATGAAGACCAGCGTAGCCCCATTGGCAGCCCGCGCTCCGGCCTTGACCGCGGCACCGTTGCCCATCGAGTGCGGGTTGCGGATGACCCGCGCCCCGGCGCGGCTGGCGACCTCCCCGGTGCCGTCGGAGGAACCGTCGTCGACCACCAGGATCTCGGCGTCGGGCGCCACGGCGCGCAGGCGCGCGACCACCTCGCCGACGACCGCGGCTTCGTTCTTGGCCGGCAGGACGATGCTGAGCGCGCCGGATGGCGCCCCGGCCGTCACTCCACGCCCCATTTCTGCAGGCGATAGCGCAATTGCCGCAGCGTCATGCCCAGCCGGCGCGCCGCCTCGGATCGGTTCCAATGGGTCTCCTCCAGCATGCTCATGATGCTTGCGCGCTCGGCGTCGTCATCGCCCTCGCCCGGCATCGCGGGGGGCACTTCGGCGGGGCGCGGGGTGAGCGCCGGCGCGACCTCATGGGGCGCCGGATGGGTGAGCGGCGCGCGGACGCCGCCCGACGCGGATGCCCACGGATCGCCACCGGACAGATCCTCACGGTCGACGATGTCGGCATCGGCCAGGGCGCAGGCCCGCTCGAGGAGGTTTTCGAGCTCGCGCACATTGCCGGGCAGCGGGTGCTGGACCAGATAGTCGAGCGCGTCGCGGCTGAGCCGGCGCACGGCGCCGCCTTCGCGCCGTGCCAGCTTGGCCAGGATGTGGGCAGCGAGCTCGGGGATATCCTCGGGCCGCTCGCGCAAGGGGGTCGAACGCAGGGTGATCACGTTGATCCGGTAGAACAGGTCCTGCCGGAACTTGCCCTGCTCGACCAGCTGGGCCAGATCCCGGTGCGAGGCGGACAGGATCCGCACGTCCACCGGCTCTTCCGCATGGCCGCCGACCGGCCGCACGGCCCGCTCCTGGATGGCCCGCAGCAGCTTGACCTGCATGCCGAGCGGCAGCTCGCCGACCTCGTCGAGGAACAGGGTGCCGCCGCGCGCCGCCTGGAACAGCCCCTCCTTGTCCACGCTTGCACCGGTGAAGCTCCCCTTGCGATGGCCGAAGAACTCGCTCTCCATCAGCTCGGGGGAGATCGCGCCACAGTTGACGGGGATGAAGGGGGCTCCGGCGCGGGGTCCCTGCTCGTGGATCAGCCGCGCGATGACCTCCTTGCCCGTCCCCGACTCGCCGTGAATGAAGACCGGCGCCTGGTTGCGTGCCAGCTTGGCAATCTGGATCCGCAACTGCTCCACGGCCAGCGAGCGGCCGATCAGGGATTTGCCGCCCGTCGCGGCAGGCTCGTCGGCGCCATCGAGTCGCAGGGCGTGGCTGACCAGTTCCCGCAGGGCCTTGAGCTCGATGGGCTTGGAGACGAAATCGAAGGCGCCGCCCTTGAGGGCACGGATCGCCGCATCCATGCTGCCGTAGGCCGTGATCACGGCCACCGGCAGGCCGACATGGGTGGCCTGGATGTACTCCACCAGCTCCAGGCCATCGCCGTCGGGCAAGCGCATGTCGGTGAGGCAGAGGCGGTACTCCCGATCGGCGAGCAGGGCGCGGGCCTCGCCCACCGTACCGGCGGTATCGCAGGCCAGGCCCAGTCGCAGCAGCGACAGCTCGATCAGTTCCCGGATGTCATCCTCGTCATCGACGACAAGGATCTCGGGCGTTGTCGCACGGTTTCTTCGATCGCTCGAACTCATGGCTGGCGCTTGGCAGTTAGACAGAAGTGTCCGCCCGGTGCGTTGTCCCGCACCTCCAGGCTGGCCTGATTAGCATCGGCAAGTTCGCGGGCAATATAAAGGCCTAATCCGGTGCCTTTCGAGTGGGTGGTAAAAAACGGCTCGAAGAGCTGGCGCTGAACCTCGGCGGATATCCCGTCGCCGTCGTCCACAATATGCATTTCGATCCGGTCGCCGGACGCCGCCACGGCGTAGAGGCGGATCGATCCCGCCGACCCGCTGCAATAGCGCCGCGCGTTGCCCAGCAGATTCCACAGGATCTGGTTGAAGTGGGCCCGATCGAAGGCCATGGTGTCGTCGATCTCGAACTCGACCGAAAACAGGGCCATTTCGGCCGGGTCGTGGACGGTGAACTCCTCGATGAAGCTCTCGAGGTAGCACTTCAGCGGCAGGGCCTCCACCAGCACCTGCTCGCGGCGTCCCAGCGCCAGCACGTCGCGCACCAGGCGCTCGATCCGGTGGGAGTTGTCGTTGATGATGCGGATCAGGCGGGTCCGCATGTCGGCCCGTTTCTCTTCCGCCAGCAGATCAGCGGCGTGGGTCACGGCCGACAGCGGGTTGCGGATCTCGTGCGCGATGCTGGCCGTCAGCCGCCCCAGGGCGGCCAGCTTGAGTTGCTGGGCCTGGGCCTGGATCTGGGCGAAGTCCTGCAGGTAGATGAGGCGCTCGCCCCGCTGCCCGACCCCACCGATGGCGCGACAGAGCAGGGTCCGGGTGCCAAACTCGAGGATGATCTGGTCGCCGCCGGCCTGCAGTCCGCTCAGCTGGTCCAGCCGATCATCGACGCAGTCGCCGACCGAGACCTCGCCCCCCAGCAACTCCCCGGCACGCGGATTGAGCTGGCGCAGGCGCCCGTCCTCGCCGATCACCAGGACGCCATCGGGCAGGTCATGGATGATGTGGGCGTTGAGCGCCTGCTCCTTGCGCAGCGCCTCGCCCCGCTGGCGGGCCAGTTCCTCGTTGTCCCGCGCCCGCAGCGCGAGCATGCGGGACACCATGGCCACGGTGAAGAAGCCGATGCACAGCAGCCCGACGGCGAAGAAATCGCCGGCGCCAGTGCTGTACAGGTAGCGCCAGCCGTTCTCTCCCAGCACGGCGACCGTCATCAGCGCGGCAAAGAACAGCACCAGCCGCCCGGCCGCGATCAATCCGGCCGCTGCAAGGGCCAC
>JAGRFX010000706.1 GCA_020445805.1 Rhodocyclaceae bacterium | reverse complement strand
GATAGTGACCCGGTCAGGATCGAGGCGCCGAGCGCCAGCGCCGAACGGCGCACTTTGTCGAACTGCCGGTAAAGCGGCAATGCCAGGCAGACCGTTGCCGGCCCGAGCAGGAAGTGCACGAACTGGGCACCTTCGAAATAGCGTTGATAACTCGTGCCGGTTGCGAGCAGAAAGCACACCACCAGCACAACGGCGATCAGCACCGGATTGAGTAGTGGCGTCATGCCGAAGCGTTCATGCACCGCCTGGCCGAGCGTGAAGGCGGCCAGCGTCAGCGTCAGGTGCAGAAGCGGTGTGGTCGACAGATAGACCCAGACCTCGCTGGCTGCGTTCATGGCTGGCTGCCCCGGCGGTTCAGGCGCTGCATCAGCCAGCCGGTCACGCCGACGGTGACGAAGGTCGAGCCGATCAGCGCCAGCACGATGAGGATGGTGGTTCCGATGAATCCGATGCGGTTCATGACTGCGCTACCTTCTCAGCGGGATTCGCGGTCGCGGCCACGCGCGTTGTCGCGCGAGCGGGCGTCTGCGTTCGAGGGCACCGA
>JAGRFX010000705.1 GCA_020445805.1 Rhodocyclaceae bacterium | reverse complement strand
TGCATTGCGCAAAAAAGCCAAGGCCTTGAGCCTCAAGGAATGTTGGCGCAGCCCGGGATTTCGGGCGGGCTTTGATGGTGCACTGCGTAATTCGCAGGCGTGCGAAGACCGTTGACGGTGCCGGGGCGAATGCGTAAAAACGAAGCCGTGCGCCGGCTGGTGCTCGATTCCGACGGTCTTCGATGGCGGTTCCGGTGTCCTGTCAGCGCCTAACCGACCGCAACAGAAATGCTGCGGTGAATCAAGCAATCTTGAAGGATTTAAGCAATATGGCAACTGGTACCGTCAAGTGGTTCAACGATTCCAAGGGTTTCGGCTTCATCACGCCGGATGATGGGAGCGAGGATTTGTTTGCACACTTCTCCGCCATCAACATGAGCGGTTTCAAGAGCCTGAAGGAAGGCGACAAGGTCTCCTTCGAAGTGACCCAGGGCCCGAAGGGCAAGCAGGCTTCGAACATCCAGCGCGTATGACAACTGGCCGACCCGCAGAGGATCGGCCAAAGACAGCTCCAGAAAACACAAAGGCCATCAACGCATTGATG
>JAGRFX010000704.1 GCA_020445805.1 Rhodocyclaceae bacterium | reverse complement strand
ATAGACGTAGTCGTAGCTCTCCGGCGCCAGGGGTGAGCCGGTCGAGAGGATGGTCTTGAGCTTGCCCAGCTGATGCGTCTGCGCGGGTTTGACCCCGGCCTTGTCGGCTGCGGCGATCCATTTGGCGCTGGTGCCGAACACGCTGATGCCGAGTTCGTCGACCATGTCGAACAGAGCCCCGGGGCCCGGGTGGAAGGGCGAGCCATCGTAAAGCACCATGGTCGCTCCGACCGCCAGGCTGGACACCAACCAGTTCCACATCATCCAGCCGCAGGTGGTGTAGTAGAAGATGCGGTCTTCGCGGCGCAGATCGGTGTGCAGCACCAATTCCTTCAGATGCTGGATCAGCGTGCCGCCCTGACCGTGAACGATGCACTTGGGCACGCCAGTGGTGCCGGAACTGTAGAGAATGTATAGCGGGCGATCGAAGGCGCCGGGTTCAAAGCTCAGCAATTCCTGCGTGCTCGGCGCGAACTCGTCCCAGGATACGGCGTGGGCGACGCTGGAAAGCGCTCGATCGGTGCCGGCGTAGGGAAACACGACC
>JAGRFX010000703.1 GCA_020445805.1 Rhodocyclaceae bacterium | reverse complement strand
TGACGCCGCGGTTGACCGCCTGCAGGCGCAGCATGGCGTCGCAGCTTTCAATGACTTCGCCAAGCTGGAACGGCTCGACATAGACCTCGTAGCGCCCCGCCTCGATCTTGGACATGTCGAGCATGGTGTTGACCAGCGACAAAAGGTGCTCGCCCGACTGGTGAATGAGGCTCACATATTCGCGCTGGCGCTCGCCGCCGAGCGCGCCGAAATATTCGCGCGCGAGGATGTCGGAGAAACCGATGATGGCGTTGAGCGGGGTGCGCAATTCATGGCTGACAGCGGCGAGAAACCGGGTCTTGGCGGCGTTGGCGCTTTCGGCCTCCTCGACGACCGCGTGGGCGCGCATGTGATCGGCCACCTGGGCCGAAATATCGCGCGTCTGCGCCAGGATGCCGGTCAACGCGCCGTCCGGCCCGCGTTCGGCCGACAGCGAAACGGCGGCATGGACGAACTGGGCCGCGGGGCCTGCGCCCTCGAAGCGGAGTTCGACCTGGCGGCGGGTCTGGCCGCGGCGCAGGCCGTCGACCGCGTCGAGAAAGGC
>JAGRFX010000702.1 GCA_020445805.1 Rhodocyclaceae bacterium | reverse complement strand
AGGGCGAACAGCGCGGAGACCGCCGCCGCGACGATACCGCGCGGGGCGATCCAGGCCAGTACCGTTTTTTGTCGCCAATCGAGTTTGGAACCGATGGCGGATAGCCATACCGTGACGGGGCGAGCAACGAAGAGAATCGCCAGCATCACGCCGAACGCGCCCCAGCCCATGCCGGCAAAAGCGTGAGGATCGAGTCGTGCCGCCAGCACGATGAACAGGATCGAGATCAACAGCAAAGTGAGGGTTTCCTTGAAGTTGAGGATGTCCTCGACGATCAGATTTTCGGTGTTGGCCAGCCGCATGCCCATGACCGTCACCGCCAGCAGGCCGGATTCGGCGGCGAAGGCGTTGGCAAAGGCGAACACGCCCAGCACCAGCGCCAGACTGCCGATGCGATGCAGGTATTCGGGTAGCAGTTGCCGGCGCATCAAATTGGCGAGCAACCAAGCGCCGGCCAGGCCGAGCAGAGTGCCGGCGACGACAGTGGTGCCGAACAGCAGCAGGGTGTTTTGGACCTGATCCTGCTCGGCAACGGTGAACTCGA
>JAGRFX010000701.1 GCA_020445805.1 Rhodocyclaceae bacterium | reverse complement strand
ATTGTAGCTTTCCGGGGTGAGAGAGGGAGCTACAACTCGGATTTGACGGTGACGATCATTAGTAAGATTGTAGCTTTCCGGGGTGAGAGAGGGAGCTACAACGATGTCGATCTTGCCCTTGCCCTGAGCGACGATTGTAGCTTTCCGGGGTGAGAGAGGGAGCTACAACTTGCAAGGCGGTGGGGCTACGATTGCATTTGATTGTAGCTTTCCGGGGTGAGAGAGGGAGCTACAACGGTACCGGTGACCGTACCACTCATTGTCCGGATTGTAGCTTTCCGGGGTGAGAGAGGGAGCTACAACGTATCTGCACGAGACGCTGGGCCTGCCGCTGATTGTAGCTTTCCGGGGTGAGAGAGGGAGCTACAACTGATCTCCAAGCTCCTCGGGCGTGAAACCGGATTGTAGCTTTCCGGGGTGAGAGAGGGAGCTACAACTGATCTCCAAGCTCCTCGGGCGTGAAACCGGATTGTAGCTTTCCGGGGTGAGAGAGGGAGCTACAACTGATCTCCAAGCTCCTCGGGCGTGAAACCGGATTGTAGCT
>JAGRFX010000700.1 GCA_020445805.1 Rhodocyclaceae bacterium | reverse complement strand
AGAAGATCAGGCACCTTCACCCGTGCCGCGAGGCCGTCGATTGGCTTGCCACGCAGCCGTCCGCCGCTGAGGCGTGGCGCAGTTGCGAGCGCGGCGACTGGATGCTGTGGCTGCTCGGTCGGATCTCTGGTCCGGTCGGGAGCAAGAGCCGCAAGAAGCTGGTGCTCGCCGCATGCGCCTGCGCGCGGCTGTCGCTCAAGTATGTGCCGAAGGGCGAGGGCCGACCGCGCGTGGCGATCGTCACCGCAGAGCGGTACGCGCGCGGTACGCACGACGTGATGCTGGACGACGTGCGGAACGCCGCCGCCGCCGCCGCCGCCGCCGCCTACGCCGCCGCCTACGCCGCCGCCGCCTACGCCGCCGCCGCCGCCGCCGCCGCCGCCTACGCCGCCTACGCCTACGCCGCCCACGCCGACACGCTGTGCCGCTGTGCTGGCATCGTCCGCAAGCACTACCCGCGACCGCCGCGCATTCCGAGGAAGAAGTGATGCCTACCGAACAGTGTCCCGTCTGCCTGCGGGACTACCCGCAGGACCGCATCACCT
>JAGRFX010000699.1 GCA_020445805.1 Rhodocyclaceae bacterium | reverse complement strand
CGCCGAGCGTGCTCTCGACGACGATCGTCCCGCCCATCTGCTCGACGAGGCGGTGGACGATCGCGAGGCCGAGGCCGGCGCCGTCGGCCCGGAGGTGGGCGTCGGCGGCCCGCGAGAAGATGTCGAAGATCCGCTCGAGGTCGTCCTCGGCGATCCCGACGCCGGTGTCGGAGACGTGGATGCAGAGCGCGCCGCGCGGGCCGACGTCGACGCTTATCGCGATCTTCCCCTCCTCCGTGTACTTGATCGCGTTGCTCACCAGGTTGTTGACGATCTGCAGGATCCGCACCGGGTCGCCGACGAAGGTCGTCTCGCGCGGCGGCAGGCGGACGTCGATCTCGAGGTCGCGCTCGAGCTCGAGGCCCTCGCGGACGTGGGTGAGGAGGCTGCTGAGCGCCTCGCTGACGACGAAGCGCTCGACCTCGACCGCGAGCTGCTCGGCGTCGATCCGCGAGAGGTCGAGGAGGTCGGAGATCAGCCGCTCCTGGGCGACGACGAGGGCGCGGAGCTCCGTGAGGTAGGCGCCGGTCTCGGGCTCGCACGGCG
>JAGRFX010000698.1 GCA_020445805.1 Rhodocyclaceae bacterium | reverse complement strand
CGCGACCTGCGCCTCATCATGGGCGTGAGCAAGGCCGTCACCGACCTCGAGCGCATGGGCGACGAGGCGGAAAAGATCACCCGCATGGCCAAGCTGATCCATGACCGGCGCGGGATGCAGATTCCGCTCCAGGCGGAGGTGCGCCGCTCCGGCGACCTGGCCGTGGCGCAACTGCGGCGCGCCCTCGACGCCATGGCGCGGCTCGACCCCGACGAGGCCGAGCGCATCATCAGCGAGGACGCGCTCATCGACACCGAGTTCCGCGGCATCCTGCGCCAGCTCATCACCTTCATGATGGAAGACCCGCGCACCATCTCCACCGCGCTGGAGATCGTCTGGGTCGCCAAGGCCATCGAGCGCATCGGCGACCACGCCAAGAACATCGCCGAGCAGGTGATCTACATCGTGCGCGGCACCGATGTGCGGCACACCGGCAAAGAACGCCGGCGAGGCGCAACGGACGAGGAGCGCTGACGCAATGGTCGGCCGGGTGCTGGTCGTCGAGGACGACCCGGCCATCCAGGCGCTGCTGCGCTTTACCCTGGA
>JAGRFX010000697.1 GCA_020445805.1 Rhodocyclaceae bacterium | reverse complement strand
CCAGGATGGTGGCGCCGTCGGCGGTTTCGTCCGCCTCCACGGTTTCCGACGACAGCACGCCCAGCTCGCCGGACGTGTTCTGGCGCATGCGCCACTCGTCCATCATCATCTTCAGACGGACCAGCGAGCGCACCCGCGCGAACAGGGCGATGTCGTTGACGGGCTTGGTCAGGAAGTCGTCGGCGCCGGCCTTCAGCCCGCGCACCCGGTCCGCGGTGTCCGACAAGGCCGTCACCATCACCACCGGGATGTGCGCGGTCTTGTGATTCTCTTTAAGCTTTTGGCAGACCTCGAAGCCGTCCATGCCCGGCATCATCACGTCGAGCAGGATGATGTCGGGCGCGCCGGACAGGCTTTTTTCCAGGGCTTCCGGGCCGTCGCACGCCGTGATGACGTCGAAATATTCCCGCGTCAGCTTCGCTTCGAGAAGCTTGACGTTGGGAAGGACGTCATCGACGACTAGCACCCGTGCGGACATGCACCTACTGTTCCAGATGTTTCTTAACAGTTCGTAAGAAGAGGCTGACAGATATCGGTTTTGACAGA
>JAGRFX010000005.1:12222-55654 GCA_020445805.1 Rhodocyclaceae bacterium | reverse complement strand
TGGCCCTGGTGGCCGCCATCGACGACCCGCGACGTCGTGACAAGGCGGGTGCGATCCTCTGCCTGGTCGGCGCCGTGAACGTGCCGATCATCTATTTTTCGGTGAAGTGGTGGAACACTTTGCATCAGGGAGCGTCTGTTAGCTTGACCAAGGCGCCGAGCATGGCGTCCATCATGCTGTCCGGCATGCTGGTGATGGCCATCGCCGCCTGGGCATACACCATCGCAGTCGCCCTCTATCGCGTTCGGGTCCTGATTCTCGAGCGTGAGAGACACGCCGACTGGGTGAGAAGCGAACTGGCAAACATCGGAGAAGCGAATTGAACTGGGAATCCTGGAGCGCCTTCATGGACATGGGAGGCGCGGCCTTCTATGTCTGGGGCTCCTACGGCGTCACGGCGCTGTTGGTCATTGTCGAGCTGGTGATGCTGCGCGCGCGCCGCGTCAGCTCGACCCGTCGTCTTTACCGCCTGCAGCGCGCCGCTGCCGGACGAAAACTTTCGGAGGCACAACCATGAAGGCCCGTCACAAACGCCTGGGGCTCATTATCGGCGGCCTCGTGCTGCTCATCGGCGCCACCGCGCTCGTCCTCTCCGCTTTCCGCGAGAACCTGGTCTTCTTCCACACCCCTTCCGAGGTCGCCGAAGGCAAGGCGCCGACCGGGCGGACCTTCCGCATCGGCGGCATGGTGGAGGAAGGCTCGATCAAGCGCGAGGGCGTACTGGTGCATTTCTCCGTCACCGACACGGCCCGCAGCATCCCGGTCGTCTACCAGGGTCCCCTGCCCGACCTCTTCAAGGAAGGCAAGGGCGCGGTCGTACAGGGCAAGCTGAGCGAAAACGGCGTGTTCACAGCCAGCGAGGTCCTGGCCAAGCACGACGAGAACTACATGCCGCCCGAGGCGCAGCACGCCCTCGACCAGGCCCAGGCCCAGAAGACCGCGCAAACGGTCCAGCAATAGTAGAAGCGACGACTGACCGAACCCGCACGTTGATTGCAATCAACGCGTCATAAGGTGTTCTTTCCTACAATCCCCGGCGCTTGTCGGGGATGTTTCTCCGACCCGATGCACGGATTGGAGACACCGGAATGCATGCCAAATGGCAAGCGCTGTCGCTCGTTGGGCTGTCCTGTCTGTCTGGTTGCGGTGGGCCGAGCGTGCCGCCCCCGCCCACCGAGGTCCGGGTTGCCCGCGCCAGTTCCCCCGTCGCGACCCCACTCTCGATCAATCCCTCGCTCGTCTCGCTGGCCAACGCCGCACCGGAATCCCTGAACCCGGCCGAACGGGACAACGTCATCGGCGCTGCCACGTTCCGCAGCACCTGTGCCCTGTGCCATGGCCCCGGCATCGCGGGCGCGCCACGCCTGGCGAGCCATGAGGCCTGGGCCCCGCGCCTGCAATCCGGCATCGAGACCCTGTATCAGCATGCCATCGAAGGCTACCGGGGCGAGAAGGGGCTGATGCCGCCCCGCGGCGGCAACCCCTCACTCTCCGACGACGAGGTCCGGTCGGCTGTCGACTACATGGTGAGTCGCAGCGTCGCCGCGCCAAAGCCGATTTCCCGCAGCTGAGCCGCGCCCGCCGGGCGCACACGCCGAACTGCCCTCGCTGCCGGGGGGCACGCCGCTTGCTTGGCGTGAATCCGCATGGGCACGCCGCTCCACCATCGCCCCGCCAACGCAGCGCACGGCAGGCCGGACGGCGATCGACTGACGCCAGGGAAAATTTGAGGTCAGTCAATTTTTAACGATTCGCGCTCATGCACACTGATTCTGCCCCCGACCGGAGATCACGACGATGAGCGCCCTCAAACCCCTGCTTGCAAACCACCACGAACACTGTGACGCGCTGTTTGCCGAGGCCGAACAAGCGGCCAACACAGCCCAATGGAGCGACTGCGAAGCCCGCTTCCAGGCCTTCGTCGAAGCGCTGGATGCCCATTTCCGAGCCGAGGAAGAAGTGCTGTTCCCGGCCTTCGAGGCCGCCACCGGCATGAGCGGCGGTCCCACGGCCGTGATGCGGGGCGAACATGCCCAGATGCGCGCCCTGGTCGAGGCCATCCAGGCGGCCGTGTCGGCCCGCGATGCCGACGAATTCTTCGGCAGCTGCGAAACCCTCGTCATCTTCATGGAGCAGCACAATCGCAAGGAGGAAGGCATCCTCTACCCGATGTGCGACGACCGCATCCCGCAGGCCCAGGCCATGGCCGACCAGCTGGAGCAGCGTCTGGGGGCCACAGCATGAGCGAGCCGCTGATCGTCGACGCCCGCTGGCAGCCGCCGCCACTGCCCATGGAAATGACCCTGGATGCCCTGGACGATCTCAGCGCCGAAGGTGAGCTGGTGCTCCTGATCCACCGGGAACCCGGCCCCCTCTATTCGATCCTCGAGCAGAACGGCTACGCCCACAAGACCGAGCTTCAGGCCGACGGGACCTTCGTCATACGGATCCGCCACGCCCAGCCATGAAGGAATTGCTCAGCTTCGAGCAGGCGCCGCCGTTTCATGTGCCGCTGCGCTTCCTGCTGAGCGCCATTCCCTTCGGCATCGCGGCCGGGGTCCTGCTGATGTTCTCGGGAGACAGCCTCGCCTCCCGCTGGACGCCGACCGCCCTGGCCCTGACCCACCTGATGACGGTCGGCCTGATGCTCCAGGCCATGTGCGGCGCCCTCCTGCAGATCACGCCGGTGGCCATCGGTGCCAACGTCCCGGCCCCGACCCTGCTCGCCAGCGTGGTGCACCCCTGCCTGTTGCTGGGGGCCATCTGCCTCGTCGCGGCCTTTCTGGGCGCCGGCGAGGTCTTCTACTTTCTGGGCGCCATCGGACTGGCGTCCGGCCTCCTGCCCTTCGGCCTGGTCGCGCTCTGGGCGCTGTGGCGAGCACCGGTGCGCAATCCCTCTCGCAAGGCACTCATCGTCGCGGTCACGGGCCTGCTGGTCACGGCGGTCTTCGGCGTGGCGCTGGCGGTCGCGCGCGGCGGCGGCACGGTCTCACCCGCGCTGGTATCGACGGCCGCCCATTTCAGGATGGGCTGGATGGTCTGGGGCCTCGCCCTGCTGAGCGGCGCCAGCTACCTGGTGGTGCCCATGTTCCAGCTGACGCCCCAGTTCCCTGCGCCCTTCCAGAAATTCTTCGTCGCCGGTCTGGCCGCCGCCGGACTCCTGGTCCTGTGGTCACCGGGGCATCCCGCCGTCGACGCATGCCTGGCGACCCTGGCGGCGAGCTACGCCGTCGTGACCCTTCGACTCCAGCGTGCACGCCGGCGCCCCCGGGTCGATTCGAGCTTCCGTTTCTGGCAGCTGGCACTGGTGTCCACCTGCGCTGCGGCCTGCCTGTCGCTGGCCCTGCCCTGGCTGCCCGATCCGAGCCGGGCGGAAGTCCTGCTCGGCCTGCTGGTCATGGTGGGCGGGTTCGACTCGGTCATCTGCGGCATGATGTACAAGATCGTGCCCTTCCTGACCTGGCTGCACCTCAACAATGCCGGTGCGAAACCCCTGCTGATGCACCACGTCATCGAGGAATCGGCCATGCGGATCCACCTTCGCCTGCATGCGGCGGCGCTCCCGCCACTGCTGCTGACGCCTTGGGTGCCGGAAATGTCGGTACTGGCGGGGGCCCTGCTGGCCGCAGCCCATATCCGCCAGGCGCACAACATGGCCATTGCCCTGGGGCGCTATCGGGAACGCCGCAAGGAGCTGGTCGCCCTGCCCTGAGGACCGGGCCGGGCGTCGCGCGTTCCGCTAGGGCGTTGCCAGGGCCTTGCAGTCCAGCAGGGTGATGTCGCGACCCGAGACCCGGATCAGGCCCTGCTCGACCAGCAGGTGCAAGGTCCGCGAGAAGGTCTCGGGGGTCAGGTTGAGACGGGAGGCAATGACCTGCTTGCTGGCCGGCAGATGGACCACCGGGTCCCCCGACGCGCACGGCGCCGCGTTGGCCTCGCTGAGCAGGTAGCCGGTCACCCGCTCGGTGGCGCTGCGCATGCTGTACGACTCGACGTCGCGAATCAGCGTGTGCAGGCGGATCGCCATTCCGGCGAGCATGCCGCGGGCAAAGGACGGATCATCGTCGAGCAGGCTGAACACGGCCGACTGGCTGACCTGGATCAGTTCGGAATTGACCAGGGCTTCGGCATAGACCGGATAAGGCCGATCGAGGAACATCACCGCCTCGCCGAAGCTGTTGCCGGCACCGATGATCTCCACGACCTTCTCGCTGCCCTCGCGGGAAGACAGGGCCAGTTTCACCTGGCCAGCCACAACGTGATAGAACCCGTGGGGCGGATCACCACGCTGGAACAGAATCTCGCCCTTGGCAATGGCCCTGTAGCGGCACTGCGGAGCAAGACGGGCAATCTGTTCCGCCGTGAGCTGCGAGAACATGGACAGCCGGGGCAGGAGCAGATTGAGATCCAGGTTTTTCGATTCGGGCATGCGCTGACCTCGGGGCATCCGGCAGTCTAGAAGCCGTCCGCGCCTCTTCTGGCTATGTGATTTGAGGAATCATTCTCGTTCATGGACTATGCACTTCTCAAGTCGGTTCATATGACCTGCGCGGGTCTGAGCGGCGCAGGCTTCCTGCTGCGCTCCATGGTGGCGCTGCGCGACCCTGATCGCTTGCGTCGGAGCCGCCTGGCCCGCAGCCTGCCACACCTGGTGGATACGGTGCTCCTGGTGTCGGCACTGGCCATGGTGTTCCAGTGGCCAGGCGGCTTCGCCCAGGCCGGCTGGCTGCACACGAAGATCGCGCTCCTCGTCGCCTACATCGGGCTCGGTGCCGTCGCCCTGTCGCCCAGACGACCCCGCAGGCTGCGCATCCCGGCCTTCGCGCTGGCGTGCGCCTGTTTCGGCCTCATCGTGGCCAGTGCGATCACCAAGACGCCGCTGGGGATGGGCAGTTGAACCTGCGCCGGATTGCGCCCGACCGTGGCAAATCTCGCACGCTCATCGACTTTGATGGAAAATTTTCCCACGCTTGCATACACTAAAGGGCAGGCAAGCTTGGACGGAGAGTATGCAGCTAGCGCCCCCTCAATCTTTGATCGTCGCCCTCAGGCGCGTCATGCGGCCGATGGTCCGACTTATGCTTCGCAAGGGCGTGACCTATACCTATTTTGCTGACATGCTCAAGGGTATCTTCGTCGAGGTTGCGGATGCCGAGTTCAAGATCGACGGCAAGGCCCAATCCGACAGCCGAATCAGCCTCCTGACTGGCGTTCATCGCAAGGACGTCCGTCGCCTGCGTCATGAGACCCATGAACCGGATGGCGACCTGCCCGAGGCCATCTCGCTCGGCGCCCAACTGGTCAGCACCTGGATGAGCCAGGCCCCCTTCTGCCGCCCCGACGGAGAACCCGTCCCCCTGGCCCGTCTCGCAAGCGCGGGCGGCGACCTCTCGTTCGAAAGCCTCGTCGCCTGCGTCAGCAAGGACATCCGCGCACGGGTGGTACTCGACGAATGGCTCCGTATCGGCGTGGCGCGCCTGGACGACGATGACCGGGTTCACCTGTGCGTGAATGCCTTCGTCCCACGCGGTGGCTTCGATGAAAAGGCCGCCTACTTTGCCCACAACGTCCATGACCACGCGTGCGCCGCGGTTCACAACCTGACGTCCGACGCGCCGCCCTTCTTCGAGCGGAGCGTCCACTACGACGCCCTGTCGCCCACCAGCATCGTCCAGCTGCGCGAGCAGACCTCGCGCAAGGGCATGGACCTGCTGCTGGGGCTCAATCAGCAGGCCGCAGACTTCGAACGGCGCGACGCATCGAGTGAAGCGGAAAAGCAGCGCATCACCGTCGGCGTGTTCTTCTACAGCGAGCCGGCTGACGACAATCCGGAGAGCCTGCCCGGCTGATCGCATGAAGCTCCGCACTCGTCACCTGCTGGCGCTGCTGGCCGCTCTTCACCTCACCCCGGCGAGCCTGGCGGCCCCCGCCTGTGTTGACGTGGGCGGTATGGGCGGCACGGGTGCCCCCTTGAACGAAGGCGGCATCGGCGGCACGGGCGCCCCGGCACGGGAAGGCGGACTCGGCGGCACCGGGGCTCCGGCCCGCGAAGGCGGCATGGGCGGCACCGGAGCGCCTGCCAGCGGCATCGGAGGCACGGGTGCCCCCCTGGCGAAGAGCGGCGTCGGCGGCACGGGCAGCCCGGCGGGTGGTCTCGGCGGGACCGGCGCGCCGGCCAGCGGAATCGGCGGGACCGGCGCACCGATCGCGGGCAGCGGGATCGGTGGAACAGGTGCCCCGGTCGCCGGCAGCGGGATCGGCGGCACAGGCGCCCCCGCATCCGGCATCGGGGGTACCGGCGCACCGGCGAATGGTCTGGGCGGGACGGGCAGCCCCCTTGCCGTCGGCGGCATTGGCGGCACCGGAAGCCCCGCCGGCGAAGGCGGTATCGGCGGCACGGGCATTGTCGGGACGATCACGGGCTTTGCGTCCATCTGCGTCAATGGTGTCGAGGTGCACTTCGACGCCGACACGCCGGTGGACATGAACGCGCAACCAGCGACCATCGCCAACCTGGCGGTGGGCCAGGTGGTGGCCATCCGGGCACAGTCGGGCGGGCGCGGCCTCGAGGCCCGGGGCATTTCGATCGTCAATGCCTACGAGGGGCCGGTGACGGCAATCCGGGGCCCGGACACCATCGAGGTCATGGGCCAGACCGTTCAACTCGCCGGCGACAGACGGCCTGCGGCTCTGGCCGCTGGCGATCGTGTCCGAGTCAGTGGTCTGCGCGCGCCGGGCGGCGAGCTGATCGCCTCGCGCGTCGCGCTGGCCCCCGAGCTCACGGACGCCAGCGTGGCCGGCCCGATCGCGTCGCCGGGAACCATCGGCGGCGTGCGGGTCGCGGGCCTGGGACCCGAGACGGCGGCGGTCGTCCGCGGGCAATGGACGGGCAGGAGCCTCCAGGCAAGCGAGGTCAGGCCCGACCCGGTCCGCGCGACCATCGACCGCGGCACCCGCGCGATCGTCGAAGGTATCGTCCTCGATCGGCAGGCAAGCGGCGTGCGCCTCGAATCGATCAGCGTGTCGGTACCCCGCGGCGCCGTCTTCACGGGCGGGCAGGCGACGGATCTGCAGCGCGGCGACCGGATCCGCATTTTCGGCACCCGATCGGATGACAACACGCTGAAGGCTGAGCGCGTCCAGTTCGTGCGCGATCTCGATGGTCACGGGGCGGCACGGCACGAGCGGGACCAGCACGGCCGCACGGGCCGATCGAGCGGCAGCGACGGTGCGGCGGTGGGCGGTACGCTCGAGCGCAACGCCTCGTCCTCGTCGGGCGACGATTCGGATGTGCGCGTCGAGGTCCGCACGGAAAGCAGCGACGGTAGCGAGTCGCGCGTCGAAACCGAGATCGAGACCGAGTCCGGCCGGGTATCGACCAAGTCTTTCCAGCGCACCGAGACCAGCGAGACGAGCGAGCGCTTCGAAAGCCAGGTCGACGCTTCGGGGGAAACGCGCGAACGCTATGAACGGGAGTCCCGCGCGCTCGATGAATCGGGTGGCATGACCAGCGAGCGTGTCCGCGACACCGTGCGCGGTGATCGCCACGAGCGCCGGGAGCGCATCGAACGCTACGACGCGGACGGCCGGCGGATCGACCGCATCGAGACCCGGATTCGCGAAGACGATGCGGGCGGTGCCCCCTTCCTGGATCGCCGGAGCGAGCGGGTCGATCGTGTCGAGCGCGTCGAACGACTGGACGAACCCGAGCGCGTCGAGCGCGTCGAACGCATCGAGGAGCCCGAGAAGGTCGAGCGGGTCGAGCGCATCGAGGAACCCGAGAAGGTCGAACGGGTCGAGCGCATCGAGGAGCCCGAGAAGGTCGAGCGGGTCGAGCGCATCGAGGAGCCCGAGACCGTCGAGCGGGTCGAACGCATCGAAGAGCCCGAGAAGGTCGAGCGGGTCGAACGCATCGAGGAGCCCGAGACCGTCGAGCGGGTCGAGCGCATCGAAGAGCCCGAAAAGGTCGAGCGGGTCGAGAAGATCGAAGCACCGGAAGAGATCGAGCGGGTCGACCGGATCGATAATTCAGGCAAGGGCTGAGGCCCCGTCGGAGCCCGCCTGGAGAGGTCAGCGCCCCTTTCCCAAGCCGAGGGTCACGGGCCCTGGGTGACGGCAGGCGCCGCCGCCTTCTAGTCGCCCTTCAGTGGATGAAAGGCCTTGCCCACATAGGCCACGATCGCGTCCACCTGCCTGGGCTCCAGCACATGTTTCCAGGCCGGCATCGAGGTATTCGGGAGGCCCTCGCGGATGGTGTGGGCAAGCCGGGACGGTGTCATCCCGGCCATGAACGCCGGGTCCGTGAGGTTTCTAGGGTGCGGCTCCATGAAACTGCCGATCCAGTTCTTGCCGGTCCCGTCCGCCGCGTGGCAAAACGCGCAGTTCTTCTGGAAGAGATGTTCGCCTTCCCGCTCCAGTTCGGTTGCATTCTCGATCTTGGGCACGACGTCGTGAAGCAGATACGGACTGGCGCTCGCGAGCGCCTCGTCCTGGGTCGGGGGACGGCTGGGCACGCCCGGTTCGTGCTGGTTTCGCGGGTATGAGACCGGTCTTCCCTCCCACACCACGCCCGGATCCAGGGTACGCGCGTGGTCATGGCACGAGATGCAGGCCCCGAGAAACAGCCGTTTGCCGCGCTGCTGGTCTTCCGTCAGTTCGCTCCAGGGCCGATCCAGCGGGATTTCGCCCGTCGCAAACGGGAAGGCCAGCCGGTTCCGGTCATGATCCGCCCAACCGTTTTCGACGGTGTGGTATTTGGTATTGGCAGCCTTGTGCTCCATGAACTCGGTGCGGACGAAGTCGACCACCAGGCCGATGTCCTCATGGCTGAGAATGCCCTTGAAGCCCTTCATCGCGGTGCCGGGCCGCCCGTTCGTCACCGCGCTCACCATGGAGTCGCGCTTCAGGCCATCGGGCGGCAGGGCAACGAAGTCCCGCGGGGGTGGAGAGAGGTAGGTGGCGGCCAGGGTGCGCGCGTCGCCCGAGTAGCCGTGGCAGAAGTAGCAGCGAAAATTGTAGATCGCCCTGCCCCGTTCGTGACCTTCGCTCCCGGCACCCGCCAGGGCCACGGCGCCGAGCGGCAACAGCGATGCGGCGGACACAGCCAGACCGGCCCGCACGCGATGACTCCAGCCGCCCATTACTTGGCGCTGGCCGTTTCCGGACCGTGCTGGATGAATTGCTGGAACACGAACTCGGCCACGTCGGCAATCTGCTGGGGCGTCAGGACCTTGTCCCAGGCCGGCATTTCGCTTCCCAGGCTGCCTTTCGAGATGGCCTTGAACAGGGCAGGCCGATTGTAGACCATGCGCGAGCCCTCGAGGGTGAAGTCACGCGGGACCGGGTTGATGAAGTAGGCGCGCGGCCCGTTGCCATCCCCCTTCTCCCCATGGCAAGTCGCGCAGTTGCCCATGAAAAACTTGCCCCCCTTCACGGGGTCGCCCGTGAGTCCCGCCGGCATCGGCGCCGCCATGTCCACGCCGGACGTGGGCGCGGGCTTGGGAGCCGGCGCGGCCGGCTTGGGCGCAGGCGCGTCCTTCTCCCGGCCACCATGAGCGGAAATGCCGGAGAGACCGTCCGGATCGACCGAAAACGCCTTGCCCGACATGAAGGTTCCCGCCACGTAATCCACCACGGCGGCAATCTCCTTCTCGTTCAACTGGGTCTTCCAGCCGACCATGGCCGTGCCCGGCTTGCCATCCGCCACGATCTTGCGCATGTACTCCACGGGCAAGGGGCCCGCGGTGAAATCCCTGGGCGGCGGGATCAGACTGTTCTTGGCTCTGGAGTTTCCGTCGCCGCGGTCGCCGTGGCAGACAGAACAGTAATTGTGATAGAGCAGCGCGGGGTTGATGCTTCGACTGGAATCGGCAGCCTCACTCCTGATCGGTGATCCGAGCAAGATGCCCAAAGCACCCAAGACACTGAACAGCGAAAAAACTTTCGAATTGCGCACGACGAGCTCTCCAATTGACTGAAGGGGCCAATGCAAGAAGCGAACCGGCCAACGTCGACCCACCATGGCATGTCGGTTGCTAGTCATTCTCTCGGCTCATTGCTGGGCCTTGCACCCCGTTGCGGAGGATAGTCTGCAGTCGATTGGGCGGCAAACCGGACCCGCCGGCGCAAGACCTTGGAGATTGCACCGATTTCACGATCAAGGAGCCAAAGCATTCAAGTTCCGCCGGACAGAGACGATGCTCAGGATGCATCCGGCGGGCCTTCCCAGGGGTGGGAAGCCGTTTCCAGCAATTGAAAGCCATCGGCGCAAATTTCGACAAGACGAGAAAAACGGATTCATGCACCTGCCCCCTTCCGCCATCAGATCGGTAGTCTCGTTGCTCCTGCTCTGCACCGCCCTCGTCGCGGGTGCGCAGGACCTCCGCACGACGAAACACAACCTTTCTGGGCGGATCGACCTCACCCCGAACGAAGCTGGCCAGATCTGCGTCTTCTGTCACACGCCAACCCTGACGGCCGGCGCGCGCGTCAGTGCGCCGCAGTGGCAATCGAGCCTCGCTGCGGATTTCTCCTTCTCGATCTTCGACGATATCGGGCGCATGGGAACGGCCGGCAATACCGCGGTCGGTTCGCAATCGATCGCCTGCCTGTCCTGCCACGATTCGGCTCAGGCATTCTCAATCACGCGACAGGCGTTCGACCACCCGTTTGGCGTCCCTTACCGGGGCGCCGGCAGCGCCGAGATGCGTGCCCAGGCGGCGGCCGACGCGCGGGCCTCTGGCGCCCCCATGCACTCGGCCCGTTTCGTGATCGCCGAAGAGTTCCGTCCAGCCCAGCGCGCGCTGATCGACAATCGTCCTGTCTGGTGGGCCTCGCGCGACGTCAATCGGGAGCGGCGCGGACGATCCGACCTTCCGCTCTTCGTGCGCCTGGACAAGACGGACGGGAGCGAGATCCCGTTCATCGAGTGCGCAAGCTGTCACAATCCGCATTCGAATGAGGCGCTCTTCCTCCGAGCTCCGCCGGCCGGTGGCATCCTCTGCCAGACCTGCCACATCAAGTAGGCAGGGATCCCATCCAATCAGTCAGGTTTTCCAGCATGCGACATTGCCACCCCGGAAGTTCCCTCAGCCTGTTGACCAAGGCGGGCGCCGCGATCGCCATGATCGGCGCCCTACTCGTCGCAGGATGCGCCGAGATTCGTCCGCCTGGTGAAGGGGGCGCGAAGGGACCCAGCGAACTCTTGTTTCCGGCACCACCCGACGAGCCACGCTTCGTCTTCGAGCGCACCATCCTGAGTTCGGCCGATGTTCTGGAAGATTCCGAGGACGACCAGTGGCGGCGTGCATTGACGGGCGAACGCCGCACAGGTGTCTTCCTGGCGAAGCCTTACGGGGTGGCCGTCAATCGTGGCCGGCTGTTCGTCACCGACACGGCCAGCCGAGACGTCAAGGCGTTCGATCTCGCCGAAAAGAAGTTCTTTTCCATCGGCGAGGATGAACCGGGCCAGCTCGTCAAGCCCATTGGGCTCGACACCGACGATGCGGGCAACCTTTATGTGGCGGACGCATCGGCAAAGGCCATCCAGATCTATGACCGCGACGGCCACCATCTGCGCACCGTGGGTGGCCACGACCTCTTCGATCGCCTGACCAGCGTCACGGTTTCGCCCGACGGCAATCGGCTGTATGTCGTGGATATTGGCGGGGTCCAGTCGGACAACCATCGGATCAGGGTTTTCGACTCCCACACGGGGGCGAGCATCCAGGACATCGGCAAGCGGGGACGCGGACCCGGGGAATTCAACCTGCCCCGCGACCTTGCCATCGGCAAGGATGGTCGCCTCTACATCGTCGATGGCGGCAACTTCCGGGTGCAGATCTTCGATCGGGACGGCAAGTACCTCGACAGCTTCGGTGCCGCAGGCAGGCAACTGGGCAACTTCTCGCGCCCGAAGGAAATCGCGACCGATCCCGATGGCAATGTCTACGTGGTCGACACCGCCTTCGGCAACTTTCAGATCTTCAACCCCGACGGCGAGTTGCTGATGTTCATCGGCCAGCGATCCGAGGCCCCGGGCCCGGGCCGCTACATGCTCCCCTCGGGCATTGCCATCGATCTCGACGGGCGCATCTACTTCGTGGACCAGTGGTTCAAGAAGGTTGACGTCTATCGTCCCTATGGCCTCGCACCGACCGCCGGGTTTGCCCCTGTGCGCGCAGCAAAGCTCGAGAAGTGAGCGACTGTCCATGGCTTCCCAAACTCGAAGAACTCTTTCAGTCTCGGGAATGAAATTCGGCGCCAGCCCCATTTTCAGAACGAAAGAAGATACACAAGCCGCTGTTTTTCAAAGTGAAAATTTTCAGTTACACGCAAATCTCTGCTGGCACACACATTGCTAACTCTTAGGGCAGACGCAGCTCCACACACCAAGGGTTGGGTCGAATCGAAAATTGTTGAGGGTTACCAGGGGGTCTAACTTATGAATCCGAAGATGAAACAAGCGCTCGTTCTCGCGACACTCGCCGTGACCTCGGGCGTCGCGATGGCTGGCATTTCCGCCACCAAGCACAACCTCTCCACGGGCGGCACGGGTGAGAACCACCTCACGGCCGGCACCGAGGAAATCTGCGTGTTCTGCCACACGCCTCACGGCGCCAACACGGGCGTGACCGCGCCGCTGTGGAACAAGCAGCTGCCTTCGACGACCTACACCACGTACAGCACGGCCAACTCCTCGACCATCGACGGTAGCGTGCTGGCAGTGGGCTCCGTGTCGGCTGCCTGTCTCTCCTGCCACGACGGTACGCAGGCCATGGACAGCATGATCAACGAGCCGGGCTCGGGCCTCGACAACGGCGCGACCTTCACCTGGACCGGTGCGCGCCAGTCCGGCGGCATCCTGCAGGGCGTCGCCGCCCTGGGTGCTGACCTCACCAACGACCACCCGATCGGCATCCAGTACTGCGGCGGCGGCATCCAGTCCGACGGCGCAGCCACGCCGGCCTCGACCGGTTCGTGCAAGGACACGGACTTCACCGCCCCGACTTCCGACGTCATCAACGGAAGCCTGGTCTGGTGGGTGGATACGGGTACGGCCGGCCGTCAGAAGACCGACATGATTCTCTACACCCGCGCCTTCTCCGGCACGGATGGCCCGTCGGTTGAGTGCGCCTCCTGCCACGATCCCCACGTTGAGTCGAAGGGCGACGCCACCAACCCGCAGGTTGCCTTCCTGCGTGTCTCCCAGGCCGGCTCCGGTGTTTGCTTGTCGTGCCACACGAAGTAATCTGACTGTCGCTTCGCGATAGTCCAAGCCAAACGGGGTCGGGCGCCGAGCGCCCGGCCCGTTTTTTCGCCTTTTCAACTGACACGACGAGCCATGAAAAGCCACCTCAACGTCTTCGCCTTGACCATTGCACTCGCCAGCGGACTTTGCCTGCAGGCCAATCCGGCCAGCGCACAGCAAGCAGCCGCGCATGGCCGCGCGGCAGCACAATTGCCCTCGCGCTTTGCTGTGGTCGAAGGGGTGGAAATTTCAGGCGAACAATACCTGGCCGCTTTGAATGAGGCCGTGAGAAACAAGTTCTACCACGGGCAGCCTCCGGAAGCCGAAGTGACAAAGGTCCGTCGCTCCGTCGGCTATCGGCTCATCAACGACATCCTGCTTGAGCGTGAAGCCGCCAAGCTCGGCGTCGCGCCAGACATGGCCAGCGTTGACGAGCAGATCGCCAGCTACGAGGCCCGCTACAAGGACAGCGCAGCATGGCAGGAGCGCCGCGAGACCGTCTTGCCGCAGCTCCGGGCAAAGCTGGCCCGCGACACGATCCGGACGCGCATGGAGTCGCGAATCAAGACGCTTCCCGAGCCGACGCGGGCCGAGGTCAAGTCTTACTACGAGAAACACCCCGACAAGTTCACCGAGCCCGAGCAGGTTCGACTCGCGATGATACTGCTCAAGGTCGATCCATCTTCGACATCGGAAACCTGGCAGGCCGCGCGCGACGAAGGCAACAAACTCGTCGAAAAGATCAAGGGCGGCGCGAAGTTCGCAGACCTCGCGGTCCTTCAGTCCGCCGACGTCTCGGCAGAGAAAGGGGGCGACCTGGGCTACATCCATCGTGGCATGGTGCCCGAAGACCTCTCCAAGCAACTCGATGACCTGAAGATCAACGACGTATCGGAGCCGATCCGAATCCTGGAAGGTGTCGCGGTCTTCCAGTTGCTGGGACGCAAGCCTTCGACCCACCACACCCTGGAACGCGTTTACGATCGTGCCAGTGACCTGTACGCCCGTGATCGTGCCGAGCGTGCCTGGGAGAACTATCTGGAGAAATTGCCCACGCGTTACTCCGTGGAGATCAACACCCAGGATTTCCCCGCTTTCAAGGCTGAGAACGGTTGATCCACCGATGACTCGAGACGCGGTCACTCCATTGGTCGGGTGAGCGGGTGAAGCCCCACCGGCCATCCCGCTCGTCCCGTCGAGCCGCATTTGCGCTGTCGCCCCTGGGCCTGGCGGGGTTCTTCGTCGGCTCGACCCTCGCGCAGCCGGCCCAAGCCATAGAACACCCGCACAGCGACGCCCTGTCGCTGCCCCGACTGAAGCTCTCGTACAGTCTTGGGCATGCGTCGGAGGGCAATCGCGCGCCCGATGCGGTCGTTCGACCCGTTACGCTGCCTCTGATTTCGGATGCGGCCACGGCGCCGATGCCGGATCAGATCGAAGGGGTTTTGCCCGGGCTGCTCCGGACGGCGGCAAGCAGATCGCTGCTGTTGGCGCAGTCGACCGGAGGCGCAACCGTCACCGTTTCGCCGCGGAAAGACGAAGAGCCCGCCCCACGGGGTCCGCAGCCTGCCGCTCGCGCTTCAACCTCACCGCCGCCGGAGGACGAGAACCGTCCGAAGGAGAAGCGCTACGGGCTCGCCCCGATCCGCTGGGGCGGCCAGATCGCCTATACGCGCTCGCGATTCCGCACCGATGACAGCGCCTGGTCGGAAACCAACGCCTATGAGCTTGGAGCGCAGGCCAGTTCCTACATCCTGGCCCCGTGGATTGCGCTCATCAATGGCGGCGCGACCGTCGTCATGACGGACTCGAGCAACACGGGCAGCACGGGTCAGGTGAGTGGCGGCTCCGAGAATGTCGGCGTATCCGGCACGCTCGGGGCCAATATCTTCCCGGTGAGTCGCTTCCCGTTCTCTCTGGAGTTGCGCGCGACGGACAGCCGGACGGATGCCACCTCCTTCGATCGCAATCGCAAGACCTACCGACTGAGCGCGCGACAGGACTATCGCCCTGCCCGCGGAGAATGGAGCACCTTCGCCACCTACGATTTCGATCGCATCCAGGAATCGGAGCTCGGCGACGACACCGTTCACCGCCTTGCGGGCGGCTATCGGGTTCAGGGTGACAACCAGACACTGGACGCCAATGCGAGCCTGAGCCACAACCAGCGGGACGATGGCTTCAATTCGGATATCGCCCTGCTAACGGCGAACCACTACCGGCGGTTGCGGCCGGACCTCACGGTCACCTCCAATGCGAGCTATCTCTACGACAAGCGCACGCCTTCGGGCTCGGCCACGGCGTCCGACCTGCAGACCCTCCAGGCGTATTCCGCAGCCAACTGGAACCCGCTGAATTCTCCCTGGACCGCCAATGCGAGTGTCCGTCTGGCCCTGTCGGAGACCAACGGCGGACCGCTCAACGAGAGCCTGTCCCTGGCCGGCGGAAGCACCTATCGGTACAGCAGAAACCTGAGCTTTGGCGCCTCGGCCACGGCCAACATGTTCACGGTGGCCGATGGCGATCACGAGACCATCACCACCGAATTTCTCACGGCGACATACAACGGAGACCCTCTCAACTTCGGGAGAGTTTCCTACAACTGGGGATTGACGAGCAGCGCGAGCAACGTCTCGGGCGCCAATAACTCGTCGCAAAGCCTCAGTGGTTCGGTCTTCCATTCCCTGAATACGTACTGGCAGCCGAGCGCGATTTCGACCATCAGCGCCAGTGGCAACCAGACCCTTTCACACATCAAGGGCTTCGGCGACGAAGCGCTGTCCACGTCGACGCTCAATCATTCAGCATCTCTGAATTACCAGATCATGCCCAGTGCGGCCAGTCAGGCCATGATGGGCCTGAGCCTGACCGACTCGCGCTCTTTTGGCGACCAGGTGTCGCGATTCCAGATGGCCAGCTTCCAGTTCAATGGCAACTGGATAACCTCTCAGTATGCGGCCCTGTCCGGAAACCTGACCATACAAAGGACTTGGCGAAAGCAGGACGACTTCGCCAATGAGACGACGGTCAGCCAGGACACCGTGGATGACCCCTTCGCCATCGACACGACCCAGACGTCGGATACGAACACCTCGACCAACGGCAGCGTCACGTATTTCCACTCCCGGGCGTTCGGCGTTCGTGATCTGCGCTACTCGCTGCGCTTCATCGCATCCACGGCAACGACCAACGAGCGCGAATTCGGCGATCCCGATGGCAATCGCGATCGGGTCTCACGCATCCTCGAGCAGGACCTAGACTATCGCGTCGGTCGCCTCGACACCCAACTGAAAATGCGTGTGGCCGAGGTAGATGGCAGGAAAAATGCTCTTTTGCTCTTCCGTGTCAGCAGAAGTTTCGGCAACTTCTAGGACGAGCGCAAACACCGATTTCTATACTCAAATGAGGCATCTATACATGAGCTTGAGGCACGCATGGATCAGACAGCGCCGCGCACTGCTCAGCGCGTTGCTGCCGGTCGCCCTTGCCGGGGCGCTGGTCGCAACCGGTGACGCCAGGGCCGAATACGCGGACGTCGTCATCAACAACTATTCGGACGCGGCAGGTATGCGCCCGGTCATCTTCCCCCACTGGTTCCACCGTATCCGTTTCCGCTGCAAGGTCTGTCATGCCGACCTCGGCTTCCAGTTCAAGGCGGGCGGCAACGAAATCAACATGGTCAAGATCATCGACGGTCAATTCTGCGGCGCCTGCCACAACGGCGACATCGCGTGGTCGGTTGAAAACTGCAACCTGTGCCACTCCGCCAAGCCGGGTACACCGACGCAGGTTCATGAGAGCACGATCCAGAAACTCGCCATCCAGCCCCAGGCAGGAGGCCAGAAATGATGACTCGTCGCTTTTCGACCCTTGCTGCTTGCCTCCTGCTCAGCGCAACTGCGCTCACCAGCCCGTCGTTTGCACAGAACGATGCCGGCAAGGCTGTGTACGACAAGGTATGCGTGGCCTGTCACTCGGCAGGCATCGCCGGCGCGCCGAAGTTCGGTGATGCCAAGGACTGGGAGCCCCGCATCAAGACGGGCATGAACGCCCTCTACGAGTCCGCCCTGAAGGGCAAGGCCCCGGCCATGCCGGCCAAGGGTGGCGCCACGGACCTGCCCGATGCGGACATCAAGGCGGCCGTCGACTACATGGTTGCCGCCGCCAAAGGGGGCGCGAAACCGGCCGCCGCCGCAGCGCCTCAGGCCGCCCCGGCCGCAGCTGCAGCGCCGGCCCCGGCGCCCCAGGCGAATCCGGCAGCGCTGAACTTCAACCGGCTGCTCAAGCCCGCGTCCAAACGCAATCCGCCCCCGCCGGAAGATGGCATCCATGATCCCGAGAACGACGGCACCCACGCGCTGCAGCCGCCCCTGACCGTGTTCCAGTCGCTGCCGCGCAGCAATGCGGGCAACCGCGTGGACTGGGTCAAGGCCCTCGACACCAATCAGATCGGCCCGCGCTGGGATCGTACCGATCCGACGGCGGCCCCGGTGGTCATGGACCTGAACATCGTCCGCGAGGTCAAGGGATCGATGCCGGACGTCGTGTATCCGCACAAGCAGCACACGGCCTGGCTCGACTGCTCCAACTGCCACCCGCAGATCTTCATCCCGCAGAAGGGGGCGAACCAGATCAGCATGGCCGCCATCCTGCTGGGCCAGAAGTGCGGCGTCTGTCATGGCAAGGTCGCGTTCCCGGTCTCCGAGTGTCGTATCTGCCACTCGAAGAAGAAGAACGTGATGCCCGTGAAGAACGCCCAGGCGAACTGATCGGAACACCCCGCCTGCCGACGCCCCGGCTGAACCCAGCCGGGGCGTTTTTGCGTGACGGGTGGCGGAGTCCGGCGGGCCCGGAATCCATCGCCGCGCCAGACGCAACACATCTGGCTACAGCCGGCATCAGGGGGACTCCCCAACACGATGTAAAATTGCGGGTTAGAGATGAGTTGCACACGGCGAACGCATCCTCACGGCCAGAGTTCGATCGCTGGCTTGGTGTACGGTCCCGCAATGTGCATCAAGTCATCGATCTGCCGGTCGTTGATCCAGATCGACGCACGTGAATCGCTGGAGGACCTCCCCCAGCGTGCAAGGAGGAAAGCAGGTATGTCCATCAAGCTCGCCATTGCAGGTCACGCCGTGGCACTCGCGCTGGCTGCCGGTAGCGCCATCGCCGCAGAGGGTGGCGCGGCGACCGATGCCGCGCCGGCGCCGGCGGGGAGCACCGCCGCATCGCGCATGCAGGCCCAGGGCGTCGATACGGCACAACTCGAGAAGCGGTTTGTCTCTGTCGGCACGCTGCTGACCACCTCTTCGGCCGCCAAGCAGATCGAGGCGACCGGCGATCCCGAGTCGCTGAAGCGGCATGCCGACGCGAAGCTCCTCTACGATCAGGCCAAGACCGCCTTCGCGGCGGGCGACCTCAATTCAGCGTCCCGCCTGTTGTCCGAGGCCAGTGTCACGATGTTCTCGGCCGTTCGCACCGCAGCCCCGGAACGCATCAGCAATCAGAAGGCAAAGACCGATTTCGACAACAAGCTCGAAAGCGTCAAGGCCCTGCTGGCAGCGCAAAAGCGCATCAGCGAGGAGAAAGGCAACGTGGCGAACGCGGCCGACAGTGCGCGCCAGATCGAGCAACTGCTCGCCGATGCCCAGGCCAAGGCCGACGCCAAGCAGCTCACCGAGGCACGGGCAACACTCGAGCGGGCCTACCTGATGGCCAAGGCGTCGATCAGCTCGATGCGCACCGGTGACACGCTCGTCCGCTCCCTGAACTTCGCATCGAAGGAGGAGGAGTATCACTACGAGCTGGACCGCAACGACACCCACCAGATGCTGATCAAGGTCCTCGTCGAGGAAAAGGCACAGGCCAACCCCTCCATGGACGAGCGCATGAAGGCCTTTCTCGAACGCGCGGGCCAATTGCGGGGACAGGCCGAATCGAGTGCCTCGCGGGGTGATTACGGGGGCGCCATCCAGTTGCTGGAAACCTCTACGGCCGAGTTGGTCAAAGCAATCAGGAATGCAGGAATCTATATCCCCGGCTAGGGAGAGCGCGACGACGTGCTGGGTTTCACTCGAACACGCCTGCTGCTGATCGCTGCCAGCCTGACCGCGTCGCTGTGCTGGGCGGCCAGCGGTTGGGCACCCCTCGCGGATGACGGCCTGCACGACCCGAACGGCCCGGGCATCCGCCTGCTGCAGCAGCCAGGCGATGCGCTCAGCAACCTGCCGGGAGATACGGCTGGCAACAATGTCCACTGGATTCCCGCACTCCAGAAGGGCGTCATCGTGCCGCGCGAGAAGATCGGAAAGGACACGCCGGTGCGTCGTTACGACCGGGATGTGTTTCTCAACCTATACGGCAGCATGCCCGCCGTACGCTTTCCGCACAAACCGCACACCGAGTGGCTCGACTGCTCGAACTGTCACGATCAGCTGTTTAAGCCCAAGGCAGGCGCGAACCAGATCAGCATGTTCGTCATCCTGCAGGGCCAGCAATGTGGCGTCTGTCATGGCGCCGTGGCCTTCCCGCTGACGGAGTGCAGACGCTGCCACTCCGTGGCCAATGATCTTGCCCAACGCCTGGCGGCCGAGCAGGCCATCGCCGACGCGCAGCCCGACGCCCACGCGCGTCTCGAACAGATGCGGCGCGAAGCATCGGTACCCCTCCTTCCGTCCCCCAAGGGCACGCCATGATGCCGTCGGGCCTGCGCCGGATTGGCATCGCGCTTGCGTGCATCGGCAGCTTCTTGACGACGCCAGTATTTGCCGAGTACGCCGATGTCGTACTCAATCGCATGGCGGAGAAAGAAGGCATGAGGCCGGTCATCTTCCCGCACTGGTTTCACCGGATCCGTTTCCGCTGCAAGGTCTGTCACGCGGAGCTCGGCTTCAAGATGCGCGCGGGATCCAATCTCGTGACGATGGGTGACATCATTGACGGCAAGTTCTGCGGTGCGTGCCATAACGGCAATATTGCTTGGGCGCCAGAAAATTGCGACCTGTGCCACTCCGGCAAGCCCGGATTGCCACCGGGCATTTTCGGCGGACACGACACCAATGGCCCGGGCCGCTGGTAGGTCGCTGCGGATTCTGGCGCTTGTGGCTGGCCTCCTGCCCGCCGCGAGTCCGGCCGCGGCGGCAGAGGACTGGCCCGATGGACTCCTGAGCCCGGAACGGACGATCCAGTCCCTTCTGTCGCCACCGGCGCCGGGCGCGCCACCGCGCCTCGTGCAACTCTTCCAGGCGACCTCGATGGCCGCATCGGGCGACCAGCTGGTCATCTATGACCGGGGGCAGCAACAGCTCGTACGCGTCGACATTGCCTCGAACCAGGCACGGGTCATTGCCACCGCCGGCCCACTGGCGCCATGGCGCGTGCGTCCCATGCCCTCGCAGGACGTCCTGCTCGTCGCCCGCGACGCATCGCAGGTCCGCCAGCTCACACCGAGCGGCAGCGTCCGCCAGTCCTTCGCCAGCGTCGAACTGACCCAGCCGGTCGACGCAGCCTTCGACCCGCGCCACAACAGCGTTCTGGTGATCGACTTCGACGGACGCTTGCACGAGTTCTCGATGCTGGGGGTGCTGCACAGGACCTCGACGCTTCTCAGCGAGCGCGGCACCACCCCGTCGGCGCTCGTCCGGGGCCCGGATTCCTATTTTCTGGCCGATACCGCCTGCGCCTGCATCATCGAGCTCGACGATGCCGGACTACCCTTGCGGCTGATTGGTCAGGGCGAATTTCCGCAGCTCGGCGACCTGGCCGTGGACGGATTCGGCCGCCTATGGACAACGGATTTCGCGGGGCAAACCCTGCGCATGACGCATGCCGATGAAACGAGTTCGAGCGTGGCGGCCAATCGGCTCGGCATCGCCAACATCGCCTCGATCGCGATCGACCAGAACCGGCTTTTCGTCGCGGAACGGGGAACCGGACGAATCCTTGTCTTTGTCATCTCGCCGCCGGGAAATCATCAATGAGGTCTGGCGCGACGGCTGCGTGCGCACTCTTCTACCTTGCCATGGCGCACGCATTGACGGGCTGCCAGAGCGCGCCCGCCCGATTGCATTACGGGATTGCGGATACACCCGGGCAGGTGCGCGCCATGTGGCCGCCTGCCCCGGAGATTCCCCGCTACCAGTTCGCCGGGCAGCTCACGGGCGAACCCAACTTCGTGCGCGATGAGGCGGACGACGGCGCACTGGTCCGCTTCTTCCGCTGGGTGGTTGGCCTGGCCGATACCCGCCCCAAGACGCTCCAGCGCCCGCAGGCGGTCGCGGTGGATGCCGCGGGCCGCATCTTCGTCACGGATGTGGGCCGAGCCGCAGTTTATGTGTTCGACCCCGTCGCAGGAGAACTGCGCATCCTGGAGTTTGCGGATGGCCTGCGCCGATTCGTCAATCCGATCGGGATCGTCAGCGATCCGGACGGCTCAACCTGGGTCGCCGATGCCGAGCTGGGATTGGTCGCGCACCTGGCCCCCGGCGGTGATACCCTGCCGCCGCTCGGCGAAGGCGTACTGACCCGACCGACGGGGATCGTCCAGCGCAAGGACAATGGGCACCTGATCGTCGCGGACACCCATGCCCACGCGCTGTTCGAATTCTCCCCGGACGGAACGCTGATTCGCCGCCTCGGACAGCGCGGACACGAGCCCGGCACATTCAACTACCCGACTTTCCTTGCCATTGCAGGCGACCGGCTGTACGTCACGGACACGATGAACAGCCGGGTACAGATCCTGCGTATTGATTCGGGGGAATTCCTCGATACCGTGGGTCGGCGGGGCCTCTATGTGGGCGAACTTGTGCGACCGAAGGGCGTCGCGACGGACATCGACGGCAACGTCTATGTGGTCGAGTCGCTTTACGACAACCTATTGATTTATAACTCTCAAGGTCAATTCCTGATGCCAATCGGAGGGAACGGGAAAGAGGTGGGGAAATTCTACCTGCCTTCCGGTGTCGCTGTGGACGGGCTGAATCGCGTCCTGGTCTCGGACACGTTCAACGGACGCGTGGTGCTCTTCCAGTATTTGGGAAATTCCCACTGAAATGACAGCGACTCGCCTCTTCCTCTGCGCCCTGCTGGGCCTGGCCTTCGGCACCGCATCGGCGGAAAAGATTTCCGATATTCGCGCCACCAAGCACAACTTCTCTGCCACGGAGGTTGGACGCACCACGGGCAGCGCGCCCTCGCGCAATGTCGTTGCCACCTCGCAGACCGAAGTCTGTGTGTTCTGCCATACGCCTCATCACTCGACGACGGCGGCACCCGCCCCCTTGTGGAACCGGGAACTCGGTGCCACGGCATATACCCCGTACACCTCATCCACCCTCGACGCGGAGGTGATTCGCGGGCAGGCCCTGGCTCAGCCCGGAGGCAGCTCGAAGCTGTGCCTGTCCTGTCACGATGGCACCCTGGCCATCGGCAACGTCAACGTCCAGGCAGGCCAGACGGATGTGACGTTTGCCATGACGGGCACGGCAGGAGACGGCACCATGCCCGCCGGCCAGGGCGCTTCCACCGGATTCACGCGGGATCTCGGCACCGACCTCACCAACGACCACCCCATCTCCCTGACCTACGACAGCACGCTCGCGAGTCGCGATGGCGAATTGCGCCCCGTGGATGGGCTGCAGCGATGGCCGGGCGATGGGTCCATCCTCGGGGTGCGATCTGCTGGATTCAAGCCCGAGATTCCCCTGGAGCCCACGGGCGGTGCCGGCGAGGGGCAGGTCCAGTGTGCGAGCTGCCACGACCCTCACCTGTTCGACACCCAGGAATCCACCAAGGGGCCCCAGAAGTTCCTCAGACAGAACCGGTTTCAGGAAGCCCAGCCGACCGACACCCACAATCCCGACTCCGACATCATCTGCCTGTCCTGTCACGACAAGAACCAGGGCAATGGGAGCTGGGCATTTTCCGTTCACGCCAATCAGATCACGGCGGACGAAACCTACAAGACGGCCTCGGCCAGCCTGCGCGAGTTTCCGACGGGACAACCGGTGTGGAAGGCGGCATGCCTCAACTGCCACGATACCCACACGGTCCAGGGGGCGCGCCGGCTCCTGCGGGAGGGCACCGACAGCGTGCTGACGCCCAAGTCCGGCGGCAATCCTGCCCTTGAGGAAACCTGCTACCAATGCCATACCACCTCGGCGTTGAGCGTGGTGAATTCCGGCAACGGTACGGTCCCCGATATCCGCACCGACTTCAACCTGTCGCGGCACATGCCGATTCGCTCGTCCGAGCAGCCCGCCAACGAGGAGCGGCACGACATCAGTTCGAACTTCTCCGACGCGTTCATCAACTGCACCGGCGCGACCACCGCCTGTGGCAAGGATTTTCTCGAGCCGCGCACCAACCTGGGCGTGAGCAATCTCACCAACCGGCACGCCGAGTGCACCGACTGCCACAACCCGCACCGCATCATCCGCAATAGCAATGGCCTGCCGGGGGCATTGACACAGACCAATACCTCGTCCAGCAGCCGCGCGACCCACGACCACACTGCGCCTCACTCGAACACCATTTCCGGGGCCCTGCGCGGGCAGTGGGGCGTCGAGCCGATCTACGGCGGCTCGTCCTTCTTCGCGCTTCCCAGTTCCTACACGGTCAAGCGGGGCGACCCGGGCACATCCACCAGCACCGCTGCGTCGGAGTCCTACGTGACCCGCGAGTACCAGATCTGCCTGAAGTGCCATTCCGATTACGGCTACACCGACGACAACTTCTTCCCGAACGGCTCCACCCGCCCGCGCCTCGACAGCGCGACCAGCCTGAGCGGAACGAACGCCAACGGCCACCAGAACTTCGACCGCTACACGAACCAGGCACGCGAGTTCCAGCCCAACAGTGCCTCCGGCAATACCGGCGCCGACTCGGCCTATTCCACCAACAACGTCAGAAGCTGGCACCCGGTGGTTGGCGCCACGGGGCGGAACCTCTCCAGTCGCGGCATCAGCGGCAGCAACCCGTGGCTCTCTCCCTTCACCAGCGTCGGCACACAGACCATGTATTGCTCCGACTGCCACGGCAGCTCGACCAGCGGCAACACGGTGGACCCGGGCAGCAATCCGTGGGGCCCCCATGGCTCCACCAACAACTTCATCCTGAAGGGCGTGTGGGACAACGATGCGAGCGGCAGCACATCCAACATGCTGTGCCTCAAGTGCCACAATTCCGCCGTCTACAACGCCAGCGACAAGAACGCAGCGGCCGGCCGAACCGGCTTCCGCAACGGCTCCTTCGACAACCTCCACGGCCACCACCGGGACAAGATCGGTCAGTCGCTGCAATGCACCTGGTGCCACGTGGCCGTGCCCCATGGCTGGAAGAACAAGATGTTCCTGGTGAACCTCAACGACATCGGAGCAGAAGCCGGCCAATCGGGCAGCAAGGAAGTCGCCATCAACAACAGCGGCGACTACTACTCCAACGGCCCCTATTACCTGGAAGCGAAGAACAAGATCCGCAACTTCGCCAACAGCGGCAACTGGGGCGAGAATGACTGCGGCTCGTCGAGCAAGGGCGCGGCAGACCGGATCAACTCCACCAACGGCAACAGCACCAACCGGACAGGATCGGGCAAGGACTGGATGAGGAGCATGTGCCAAAGTCCGCCATGAGCGCCTTCCCGGGGATCGAAGCGGGCGGCGTCGAGCCGCCCGCTTTGCTCAGACTGCTGCGCGCGGCCGCGTCCCTGAAGTGCACGCTCGCGCTGCTGGCCCTGCTCCTTCCGGCCATTGTGCTGGCCTACAACTTCGAGCAGTGGCGCAGCTGGCCCCTGGCCGTGCCGCTGGCCGGCCTGTCGCTGAACCTGATCGCCTCCGTCGCCACCAACCCGGCCTTCAGGCGCCAGTCGGGCCTGCTGGTGTTCCACCTGAGCCTTTGCGGACTGCTCGCCCTCGTCGCGGTCGGTCGCCTCACCTACCTCCGGGGTACGCTTGAATTGACCGAGGGCGCGACCTTCGAGGGGCAGTTGAACACCGTGGACGCGGGCCCCTACCATGCAGGCTCACTCGACCGGGTCCGCTTCATCAATGGCGGATTCCGCATCGACTATGATCCCGGACTCTTCCGGGGTGCAACCCGAAATACGGTCCGCTGGCTGGACGAGGACGGGGGCTGGCGGGAGTCCGTCGTCGGTGACCAATACCCGCTGACGACGCGCGGCTATCGCTTCTACACCAGCTACAACAAGGGTTTCGCTCCGACCTTCGAATTCACGGGGTCGAACGGCCAGACGGAACTCGGCTCGGTCCATCTGCCCTCCTATCCCCTGCACGAGCTCAGGCAGGCGCGTGAATGGCAGCTGCCCGGTACCGACCGGACGATATGGATCATGCTCGATTTCGACGAAGTGATCCTCGACCCCGAGACCTCGTCGCAGTTCCGCATGCCTGCGGACTACCGGGTCATCGTGCGGGAGGGGGAGCATCGCAGCATCCTCGCACCGGGGCAGACCGCCACATTCCCTGAAGGGACACTGAGGCTGGTCGGCCTGCGCTCGTGGATGGGGTACAACGTGTTCTACGACTGGACCCTCCCCTGGCTGGCCGCGGCCGGCGCCCTCGCTGCGCTGAGCCTGGGCACCCATTTCTGGCAGAAATTCATGAACAAGCCCTGGGACAGCTGAGCATGGAATCCGAACTCCAGGTCCTCTGGGCGGCGATCGTCGCCTATGTGCTGAGCGGTGTGATCGCGATCTTCGGCGTGGCGCTCGGCCGCCACCGCGAGCGGATCGTCCTTGGCCTGATGGCCCTGGGCCTCGTGCTGCAGACCCTCTCGCTGGGCATGCGCTGGTCACGGGTCGGCCACGGCCCGTTCATCACGCTCTTCGAGATCCTCAGTTCCAACGTCTGGAGCCTGATGCTGGTGTTCGCGCTGGCCTACTGGCGCATCCCCAAGCTGCGGCCGAGCGCTGCGGTGGTGATGCCGATCATGTTCGTGATGATGGGCTGGCTCATGCTGGCGCACCCCGGCGAGGGTCATTTCCCCCCGACCTACCGCACCCCCTGGCTGTTCATCCACATCGGCATGGCCAAGGTCTTCCTCGGCGTCACCCTGGTCGCCCTCGGCATCGCAGGTGTCGTGCTGATGCGGCGATTCGGCATTGGCCTGACCCGCTTCGCGGGCCTGCCGGACGACCGGCGGCTCGACGAGCTGGCCTACCGCTTCATGGCGCTGGGGCTGGTCTTCGACACCCTGATGCTGATCACCGGTGCGATCTGGGCCCAGGACGCCTGGGGCCGCTACTGGGCGTGGGATCCGCTCGAAACCTGGTCCTTCATCACCTGGCTGCTGCTGGCCATCGCCATCCACCTGCGGCTCACCTTCCGGCCCCAGCCGGTGCGTAATGCCTGGATGATCGTGGCGGTCTTCGTGCTCGCCTTCCTGACTTTCTTCGGCGTTCCGTTCGTGTCCGAATCACCCCACAAGGGCGCCGTATGACGCCGACCACCCTGCGCTCTCCTCCTTCGGCAGAGGTGCCTGCGATGACCGTCCGCTGGCTGGCCTTCGCCGCCTCCGCCGTCGCCGTTTCCGGCCTGTTTGCGATCCTGATCGCCCTGGCCCGGGTGCCCGCGATCGGACAGCTCTTTCCCGGTGCGGAGTTCTACAAGGTCGCGCTGACGCTCCACGTCAATCTCTCCCAGGGGGTGTGGTTCATGGCCTTCGCGGCCACCTTGTGGTCACTGCACCAGCGACCGAGCCCGTCGCAGTTCGACGGGCTGCTGCTGAGCGTGGCGGCCCTGGGCGCGCTGGGGATCACCCTGTCGATCGCGGTCGGCCAGCCCCAGCCCCTGATGAGCAACTATCTGCCGGTGATCGACTCGCCGACCTTCCTCAGTGGACTCTCGGTCTTCGGGGCATCCGTCCTCGGCGTGTCCGTGCTGGCCCTGTTCCGGCTGCCCTTTGGCCGCGTCGCGGGACACCGGGACGCCCAGGCCCTGGGACTGTGGCTGGCGGCCGCAGGCTTCGTGGCCTGCGCGATCATCCTTGCGCTTGCCGCAGCGCGCATTCCGGCCGCTCACGAGGGCCACGCCTACTTCGAATTGCTGTTCTGGGGCGCCGGCCATACCTGGCAGTTCGTGCTGGTGATCCTGATGATGGTCTGCTGGGTGGCGCTGACGCCGGCCCAGTCGCTCCAGCTGCCCCCCCGCAGGATCGCCCTGGCCTATGTGCTGGCCTTCCTTCCGATCCTGGCGGGCCTCGCCATGGGCCTGCTGCGGTCCCCCGACAGCGACGACTACCTGCGCGGCTATACGCGCCTGATGCAATGGGCATCCTGGCCGGCGCCCCTGCTTTTGCTCGCCCTGCTGTTCGGCAAACGAGGAACGGCCAGATCGCGTCCCGGATTGCGGCTCTCCATCCTGCTGCTCGCCGTGGGGATTGCCCTGGGGATTCTCATCAACGGCCAGACGACGCTGGTCACCGCCCATTACCATGGCACGATCGGCTCCGTCACGCTGGCCTTCATGGCGATGGCGCTGCTGATCCTGCCCCGGCTCGGCGTGAGCGCACCGACACCCCGCTGGATACGGCTTCAGCTGGGCTGTTATGGATACGGCATTCTCCTCATGATGCTGGGCCTTGCCGGCGCGGGTCTGATGGGCGCTCCCCGCAAGACCCCCGGGGAACTGGGCCTGTTCTGGAATGTCGAGACCTTCTCGCGCATTCTGCTCGGCATCGGGGGGCTGCTGGCCACCGTCGGCATCATCCTGTTTTCCTACCTGATCCTCTCCCGCCTCTGGCCCCATGTCCAAAGCCGCAGACTCCACGACCCGGCTGTCCGCTAGGGCACGCACCGATGCCCGCCCCCGGGCCATCGGCCTGACCATTGCCGGTGTCCTCGTCGGCGGCCTGCTGATCGCCCGCTACGACGACATCGTGGATACCGTGAGCTCCCTGCGCACCCGCGGCCACGTCGAGATGCAGCGGCGCAGCGAGATCGACCAGCGCTTCAACCAGGGGGTGCTGATGCTTCACGCGCGGCGATACGACGATGCCGCGAAGGCGTTCCATCGGGTCCTGCAACTGGCGCCCAGGCTGCCGGACGCACACGTCAATATGGGCTTCGCCCTGATCGGGCTCCAGCAGTGGTCTGCCGCCCACGACTTCTTCGCGACCGCCATCGAACTCAACCCCGAGCAGGCCAACGCCTACTACGGCCTGGCCGTATCGCTCGAAGCCCAGTCGGACCTGCCCGGCGCCATCGGTGCCATGCAGACCTACCTCCACCGTGGGGCCCGCGACGACCCCTACCGCCAGAAGGCCCAGGCAGCCCTGTGGGAATGGCAGGAAGCCCTGTCCCGGGTGCGCCCACCGCCTACCGCAGCTGGCGCACCTTCCCCGGATTCGACGCCCCCGGATTCCCAACCTCGGGAAACGCCCGCGCCCGATCGCTGAGCCTCCGCCCAAGAGCCGCATCGGAGCGCGCTTTCAGCCCTGTCGAGAGTCGGCATGCCGTTTGCTTTTGTGCGCCATCCGGTCTCATAGCGATCCAGGCGTGTTGATGCATCCCCAGACCCGTGTGCTTCATCCGACGGCCTTCGGCACGTCGGGGCTGTGGCGCGCCCTTCGCCCGCGGGATCTCTTCGAGCCGGCGCGACGACTCGTCCCCTGGTTTGCCGTCATCGCGCTGGTCCTCGCCCTGGCGGGGCTGCACCTGGGTCTCATCGTGGCACCGCCGGCCCAGGACCAGGGCGATGCGTTCCGGATCGTGTTCATTCACGTGCCGGCGGCGTGGATGTCGCTTGCGATCTTCGTTGTCATGGCCGCTCTCTCGGCGGCCACGCTGGCCATGCGGCATCGCCTGGCACCGATCCTGGCCAGCGCGCTGGCGCCGACCGGCGCCACCTTTGCCTTTGTCACCCTGTGGACCGGCGCCCTGTGGGGGCGCCCGACCTGGGGCTCATGGTGGGCGTGGGACGCACGGCTCACATCGGCACTGCTGCTTTTCCTGCTCTACCTCGCCATCATTGCGACCCAGATGGCCATCGAGGACATCCGGCGGGCGGACCGCAGCACCGCAATTCTCTCGCTCGTCGGGGTCGTCAATGTGCCGGTCGTCTATTTTTCGGTCCAGTGGTGGAACACGCTGCATCAAAGCACCGGGATCGCCCTCAACGTGCCCGCGGCGAGCACCGCAATCGCCATCGCCGGCACGGGGCTGCTGACCCTGGCCTGCATCGCCTACGCCACCGCCGCGACCCTGCTGCGCGCCCAGTCCACCATCCTCGAACGCGAGCGCCGCAGCCCATGGGCCACCCACCTGCGGGATTCCGATGCACTGGAATAGCTGGCAGGATTTCTGGGCCATGGGCGGACACGGCCTCTACGTGTGGGGGGCCTATGCCGTCACCCTGGCCGTGGTCGTCACGGAAGTGGTGATCCTGCTCGTCAAGCGCAAATCCATCCTCGAACACCTGGGCAGGCTCACCCGCCTCCATCGTCGCCGCGAGGCGCCCCAGCGCAAGTGACGGCCATACCGCAGTTCCGCGGCCGGAACCCGGCCTGCGAATCCGTGTCCACCCGACCGCGCGCGTTCAACCCGCGTGCGCGGCACACCCGCCCCGTCGACGCCGGTACCGCCCGGCCCCATAAAAGGCAGGCGCTCGTAAGACGCTCCCAGGCAAGACAGGGTAAACTTTCGGGTTACGCGCAATGCACCCCGGTGCACTGCTCGCAAGACGTCGTCGTGTCGCCCGGGGGTCCCCGCGCCGCAACGAATCGACGGCCGAACGGCAACTGGAGAATCCACTGATGGTCCCTGAACTCGGACACTTCGCACTGATCATCGCCCTGGTGATCTCGCTGGTCCTGGGCACCCTTCCCATTGTCGGAGCGGCCCGCGGCAACGCGATCCTGATGTCCGTCGCCCGACCGGCCGGCCAGGGCTTCTTCGTCTTCATGGTGATGGCCTACGGCTGCCTGGCCTGGTCTTTCCTGGGCGACGACTTCTCGGTCGTCAACGTGGCCTCCAACTCCAACAGCTCGCTGCCGCTTGCCTACAAGTTCGCGGCCAGCTGGGGCAGCCACGAGGGCTCGCTGCTGCTATGGACCCTGATGCTGTCCTGTTGGACCCTCGCCGTGACGGTCTTCAGCAAGCACCTGCCCGAAGACATGGTGGCGCGCGTGCTCGGCGTCATGGGCCTCGTCGCCTGCGGCTTCCTGCTCTTCATGCTGTTGACCTCCAACCCCTTCGAACGCATCCTGCCGGCCGCCGCCGACGGGCGCGACCTGAACCCGCTCCTGCAGGATCCGGGCATGGTGATCCACCCGCCGATGCTCTACATGGGCTACGTCGGCTTTTCGGTCGCCTTTGCATTCTCGATCGCCGCCCTGCTGGGTGGCCGCATGGATGCCGCCTGGGCCCGGTGGTCACGGCCCTGGACGACGGTGGCCTGGATCTTCCTGACCCTGGGCATCGCCATCGGCAGCTGGTGGGCCTACTACGAACTCGGCTGGGGCGGCTGGTGGTTCTGGGATCCCGTCGAGAACGCCTCGTTCATGCCCTGGCTGGTCGGCACGGCCCTGATCCACTCCCTGGCGGTGACCGAAAAACGCGGCAGCTTCAAGAGCTGGACCGTCCTGCTGGCGATCGCCGCCTTCTCGCTCTCGCTGCTCGGCACCTTCCTCGTCCGCTCGGGCGTCCTGACCTCCGTTCATGCCTTCGCCACCGACCCGCGGCGCGGCGTGTTCATCCTGGCCCTGCTAGTGCTCGTGATCGGCAGCTCGCTGGCCCTGTTCGCCTGGCGCGCCCCGAAAGTGGGCCTGGGTGGCAGCTTCGGCCTGCTGTCGCGCGAGTCCCTGCTGCTGACCAACAACGTGCTCCTCAGCGTGGCCGCCGGCTCGGTGCTGCTGGGCACGCTGTATCCGCTGTTCCTCGACGCCCTCGGGCTGGGCAAGATTTCCGTGGGCCCGCCCTACTTCGACTCGGTCTTCGTGCCGCTGATGGTGCCGATCCTGTTCCTGATGGCCGTCGGCCCCGTGACCCGCTGGAAACAGCAGGAGCTCGGTCCGCTGGCGCGCAAGCTCACCCTGGCGCTGGTGATGGCCATCGTGCTCGGCGTGGCAGCGCCGGTGGCGGCCGACAAGCTCACCGCCATGATGGTCCTGTCCATGTCGCTGGCCTTCTGGATCTTCGTGGCCACGGGCTTCGGCATTGTCGAGCGGATCAAGGCATCCCGCGGGAAATCCGGCGGAATCCCCATGTCCTTCTGGGGCATGCAGCTGGCCCACGTGGGTGTGGCCGTCTTCGTCGTCGGGGTCGCCATGGTCAATGGATCGCAGACCACCGCTGACCTCAAGATGAAGGTCGGGGACACCACCAATGTGGCGGGCTACGTGTATCGCTTCGACGGCATCAGCGAGGTCGACGGCCCCAACTACATCGCCGCACGCGGCACGCTGTCGGTCACCAAGGACGGCAAGCCGGTCACGACGCTGCACCCCGAAAAGCGCATCTATCGCGTCCAGCGCATGCCGATGACCGAAGCCGCCATCGACACGCACATCACGCACGACCTCTATGTCTCGCTGGGCGAAGCCGTCGACGAGCAGACCTGGATCGTGCGCATCTTCCACAAGCCCTTCGTGGTCTGGATCTGGGGTGGCTGCGTACTGATGGCCCTCGGCGGCCTGCTCGCCGCGATGGACCGCCGCTACCGCAAGCTGGCCGCACGCGACGCCGCGGCGCAGGCCGAAGCGGCCAAGCCCGACGATCGGGCCGTGGGACTGAGGCCGGCGGCTGCCGGCAGCCAAGGAGCCTGACCGACCATGACGCGTTTCATCTGGCCACTGGCCCTCTTCCTGGCCCTGGTCGGCTTTCTCGCCGTCGGGCTCAACCTGAACCCGCGCGAGGTGCCGTCGCCGCTGATCGACAAGCCGGCGCCGGCCTTCGCCCTGCCCGTGCTGCATGCGCCGGACCAGAAGCTCTCCCAGTCCGATCTCAAGGGTCAGGTCTGGCTGCTCAACGTCTGGGCATCCTGGTGTGTCTCGTGCCGGCAGGAGCACCCCCTGCTCGTCGAGCTGGCCAAGACGGGCGTCGTGCCCATCTACGGCCTCAACTACAAGGACGAGCGGGCCGCCGGCATGCAGTGGCTCAGCGAACACGGCGACCCGTATACGGCGTCGATCATGGACGCTGACGGGCGCATCGGCATCGAATATGGCGTCTATGGCGTACCGGAGACCTTCCTGATCGACAAGCAGGGGGTCATCCGCCACAAGCACATCGGCCCGATCACGCGCGAGGCGCTGGAGAAGGAACTGCTGCCCATGGTGAGGGAACTCAATGCTTCGTAAGTTTGTGATGGGGCTGGCAATGGCGCTGGCTTCACTGATGGTTCACGCAGGCGAGGCGGTCCCCGCCGCCGACGATCCCGTGCTGGAAGAACGCGTCAACGAGTTGGGCCACCTCCTGCGCTGCCTGGTCTGCCAGAACCAGACCATTGCCGATTCGCACGCCGAGCTGGCCATCGATCTGAAGAACGAGATCCGCGAAATGATGGTCGCGGGCAAGACCAACCAGGAAATCATCGATTTCATGGTCGCCCGCTACGGGGATTTCGTGCTGTACAAGCCCCAGGTCAAGTCATCGACCTGGCTGCTCTGGTTCGGTCCCGGCATCCTGCTGCTGGTCGGGCTGGGAGCCCTCTTCTACAAGCTCAAGCGCCGCACCCGGGAGCTTGGCGCCCCGCAACTCACCGAGGAGCAACACCGTCAGGCCCTCGAACTACTCGGCCAGACGCAGGGCGGGGAACGTAAATGATCACATTCTGGGTTGTATCCGCCCTGCTGATAGCAGGCGCGTTGCTCTTCGTCGTGCCGCCGCTGCTGGGTGGCCGTATCCGGACGACGGCCACCGCTGACCACCAGGCCGCCAACATCGTGGTGCTTCGGGATCAGCTGCGCGAACTCGAAGCCGAACGCGCTTCCGGCGAGATCGACGAGGCCCAGTACACCCGTGCATGGGCCGAGCTGGAACAGCGCGTTCTCGAGGAATCGACGGCCGACGCGGCCGCACGCCAGGGCCCCCGCACACCGATCGGGCTGGTGGCGGCCGTGGTCCTGTTCGTCCCGGCCATCGCGATTCCGCTCTATCTCCACCTGGGCACCCCGGAAGCGCTCAATCCGGCGGCCCTCGCCGCCCGGGAGGCCCAGGACGGTGGCCACGAGCTGACGGCCGAACAGGTTCAGGCCATGGTCGACAAGCTGGCCGCCCGGCTCAAGGAGAACCCCGACGACGCCGAGGGCTGGGTCATGATGGCCCGCACCTACAACGCCCTGGGCCAGTATGACAAGGCAGCCGAAGCCTTCCGCACCCTGACCCGCCTGTTGCCGGCCGATGCGCAGCTGCTGGCCGACTACGCCGACACCCTCGCCATGTCGCGGGGACGCTCCCTGAGCGGCGAGCCCGAGTCGATCATCGCGCGCGCCCTCGAGCTCGATGCCCGCAACGTCAAGGCCCTGGCCCTGGCCGGCACGGCGGCCTTCGAGCGGGCCGACTATGCCAAGGCCATCGAATACTGGCAGCGCATCGCGTCGCAGGTCGAGCCCGATTCGCCGACGGCCCGATCCGTCGCCGGCTCGATCGCCGAAGCCCGCAACCGGCTGGTCGCCTCCGGCGGAAGCGTCGCTGCCGCCGCGCCCGCCGTTGTCACGGGTCGGGTCGACCTGACCGAGGCGGTGCGCGCCTCGGCCGGGCCCGACGACACGGTCTTCGTGTTTGCGCGGGCCGTATCCGGCCCGCGGATGCCGCTCGCGATCGTGCGCAAGCAGGTCAAGGACCTGCCCTTCGAGTTCAGACTCGACGATTCCATGGCGATGACCCCCGCGGCGCGACTGTCCGGCTTCCCGCAGGTGGTTGTCGGTGCCCGCATCTCCAAGAGCGGCAACGCCATGCCCCAGGCCGGCGACGTGGAGATCTACTCGGACCCGCTCGATCCGACGGCGGGACAGGGCGTCGAACTGGTCCTGGGCGGCTCCGCCAGCACCTCGCCAGCGGCCGCAGCCGCGACCGCCGCCGCAGCGCCCGTGGCCGGGCTGTCCGGCACGGTCGCCCTGTCGCCCGAGATCACGGACAAGGTTTCGCCGGGCGACACGGTCTATATCTTCGCCCGCGCTGCCCAGGGGCCCAGGATTCCCCTGGCCATCCTGCGCAAGCAGGTCGGTGACCTGCCCATGCAGTTCACGCTCGACGATTCCATGGCGATGACCCCCAACATGCGGCTATCCTCCTTCCCGGAGGTCGTCGTTGGCGCTCGCGTCTCGAAGTCGGGCAACGCGACCCCCCAGGCGGGTGATTTCGAGGCCATTTCGGCCCCGGTCAAGTCCAATACCCGTGGCCTCGATCTCGTCATCGCGACGGAGGTCCACTGAACCGATAGGGAGGCATTCCGGATGCCCCTGGCTGTGCGTCGTGCGGTAGATCTGTTGGTGGCCGTCGCCTGCCTGGCGGTCGCCGGAGGGGCGGGTGCCGCCGACGTGGCCGCCCTCGAGAGCACGGCCCGGACAGCCACCCAGCAGTTGATGCAGCAGATCGGCGGCGAGCTCAAGCGGGAATTCGCCCTCAGCGGGACGCTTCGCTCCGTGGTCGTCTGCAAGTACTCCGCGCCCGAGGTCTCGTCGACGGTGTCGAAGCGCTACGGCGCGCAGGTGCGGCGTGTGTCGCTGCGGGTCCGCAACCCTGCACTCGGCACGCCGGATCCCTGGGAACAGCGGCAACTGCTCGATTTCGACCGGCGTGCGGCGTCCGGCGAGGGGGCGGGCGGCATCGAGGCCTCGGAGCTGGTCCATGAACCGGCGGGCTGGTACTACCGCTACATGAAGGCGATCCCGGTCGCCGACATCTGCCTCAACTGCCATGGCTCCGCCGACAGCCTGACGGCCGCCACGAGCGCCCAGCTGGCCGCCGAATATCCCCACGACCGGGCCGTCGGCTACCAGGTGGGCGACATTCGGGGCGCCGTCTCCTACAAGATCCTTGTCGACCCGGAGGTCGCCCGATGAAGTGGGCCTATTGCGGTCTGTCGTCCCTGCTCATGGCGGGTACCCTGTTGCTGACCTCGCCGGCCGTCCAGGCGGACAGCCCGAGCGTGACATCCCTGCCCGCGCTGACCCTGAAGGAAACCGGCGAAGGCCCTTCGAGCCTCGCGGAATGGGCCGCAGAGGGCCCCATCGTGCTCAATGTCTGGGCCACCTGGTGCGGTCCCTGCCGAAAGGAAATGCCCTCGCTGCAGCGCCTGTCCGCGCTGCTCGCGCCCCATGGCGTGCGGGTCGTCGCCCTGTCGGTGGACGACGACATCAACCTGATGCGCGAATTCCTGCTGAAGTACGACATTTCGCTGCCCACGCCGGTCGCGAGCAGCGCATCCGACGTGTATCGGGAACTGAAGGCCTTCGCCCTGCCCTTTACGCTCTACATCGCCCGCGGCGGGCAGGTCCTGGGGCAGCACACCGGTGCCCGCGAGTGGGACCAGGACGAGGTGGTGCATGAGCTGGCAGGTCTCCTCGGGCGCGACGCGCCGCGCTGAGACCCGCTCGCCGGCGACCCTACTGGGCGCCGCCGTGCCCACCCGTGCCGATGAAGTTCCTGGCCCCCACGTGGCCGTGCTCCGCAGCCCGGCCGATCCACTTCATCGCTTCCTCCTGGCTCTGGATCACGCCCTTGCCGGCGAGAAAGAGCAGTCCGAGGCTGTATTCCGCCTCCGGATGGCCGCGACTGGCCGCTTCGTGAAACCACTTGGCCGCCTCGACGTCCGGGTCCTCCGCCTCGCTGGGAATCTTGTCGCCGAACACATAGATGTTCCCGGCGAAGAACATCGCGTCCACATTGCCGGCCTTCGCGCTCCGGGTTGCCCAGGAGAGCGCCGTTTTCTCATCTTCGGGAACGCCGTGTCCGTAAAAATAGAGAATCGAGAGCCGGTGTTGCGCGACCGGGTCGCCGGCCTCCGCCAGGGGCTTCAGCTTGCCGGCGGCCTGCTCGTAGCGACCGCCATCGAGATCCGCGATGGCCTCGTCGAGGGGCGAAGCAAGGGCCAACAGGCTGGCAAAGCTCAAGCACAACAGACAGATCAGGCGTTTGGCCATGAGGTAAGCGCTCCTTTGATAGCGACGGGCCCGCCACATCCGGCCGGGCGATCGAAGACGAAAATGCCATGTTCGCAAGTTTCGTACCCCTTGTGCTTGAGCGCAGTATCCGCCGGAATCCGACGCGGGGCCGCGGGCGCGTATCTTGCAGTATGTGCGGCAGGCAGCCTGCTTGCCGGCCTCCGGCGAATGCATCACCATTGAGCGCCTACCGAGGCGCGAACGATACGCCGCCCACGCCCCCGACATGAGCCACCAGACACTCGCAGAGGACCTCGACTCGTCAGACGACGCCCAGGGAGGCAGGAGTCGTCACGAGGGGCTGTCGCTGAAGGTCAAGGGGGTCCTCGCCTTCATCATCTTCGTCCTCTACGCCCTGCTGGTCGGCATCTTCACGGACGCCGAGCGCCAGAAGCTGCTGGTCATGGTCGAGGATCTCGAGCGGGTTCACCGCTCCGAAGAATTGCTGGTCCAGATCAACATGTCGATGGCGCGGACGCTGCTGTCCGTCAACGTCGCCTTTTCCTCCACCGATCCGCTGGCCTCGGTCCCCGGGGCCGTCATCGAGATCGAGGCCACCCGCTCGCTGTTGCGCACCCTCGAGGACAAGCATCCGCGCATCCTGATCCTGTCCCACGAACTGCAGGCCCTGACCAACGACCTGATCCAGAGCCCCGGTCGTGGCGTGCTGGCGATCACCCGCACCACCTTGCATGAACTCATCACCGAGCTGGATCAGGTCACACAGGCCACCCGGGACCGGAAGGCGCGCCTGCTCGCCGAATACCGGGTCACCTATGACCGGGTGACCCTGCAGGGCCTGGCTTTCGCCGTCCTCGGCATCATCGTGCTGGGGGCGGCAACCGCCATCTTCTTCAGCCGGCTCACCTGGGACATCCGCAAGCTCGAGGCCCGCGCCCTCGACATCGTCAATGGCTATCGTGGCGAGGAACTCGATGTGACCCGCCGCGACGAGGTCGGCAGCCTGATGCGGGCCGTCAACCAGATGCAGCGCGACCTGCGCGAGCGCGAGCGGCACATCGAGCGCGCGCGCCAGGAGCAGTTCCACCGCGAAAAGATGGTGGCGGTGGGTTCGCTGGCCTCGCAGCTCGCCCACGAGATCAACAACCCGATCGCGGCCATCAGCGGCATCGCGAGTTCGATCCAGTCCGTCCGACAGTCGGGCTGCCCCAACCACGGCATCACCTGCCAGCCCGAGATGATCCTCGAGCAGACCCGGCGGATCTCGCAGATCACGCGCCAGATCGCCGACTTCACGCGGCCGCAGCCCCTGTCGCCCGAACTGCTCGACCTCAATCAGCTGGTCCGTTCGACCATCAACTTCGTGTCCTTCGACCGCCGCTTCCGCGGCATCGAGCTGACCACCGACCTCGATGGCGAGCTTCCGGCCATCCGGGCGGTCGCCGACCACATCACGCAGGTCCTGATGAACCTGATGATCAACGCCGCGGACGCCATGGAGGAGATCGGGCGCGAACCCCAGATCCACGTGACGAGCCGGGCCGACGAGTCCGATGCGGTTGTCGAGGTGCGAGACAACGGCAAGGGCATGGACGGGGCGACCCTGTCCCACGCCTTCGACGAATACTTCACGACCAAGCCCGCCGGCAAGGGGTCGGGTCTCGGCCTTGCATTGAGCCGGGAGTTGATTCGCGACGGAGGCGGTACACTGATCCTGGAATCCGAGCCCGGCGCGGGCACCTGCGCCCGCATCACCCTGCCGCTCAGGGTCCCCGAAGCGATCAGGGCCTGAGGCCCGGTCCGATAACAAATACGTAGAGGAGAGTTCCGCTCATGCATGTCCTGGTCATCGACGACGAACGCGCCATCCGCGAGATCCTGGCGGACGCCTGCGTGCGCGCCGGCTACTCGGTCGACCAGGCCGCCACCTGCAAGGATGCGGCGGCCAAACTGGTCCGCGGCGACGTGGACATCGCCCTGTGCGACATCAAGCTGCCCGACGGCGACGGCGTTGAGCTGGTGCGTTCCATCAAGGAGTCGAGAATCGAGACCAACTTCATCATGGTCACGGCCTTCGCCTCGATGGAAACCGCGGTCGATGCCCTGCGGGCCGGCGCATCCGACTACATCGTCAAGCCGGCCAACATGGAGGAACTGCTCCATCGCGTCCAGCAGGTGGCCTCGATTCGCGGCCTGCGCGAGGAGAACCGGGTCCTGCGCCAGTTCGCCAAGGGCGACACACCCACCTTCCGCTTCAGCTCCCCCGCCATGCAGGCGGTCGAACGGCTCGCCGGCAAGGTCGCCCCAACCGAGAGTACGGTGCTCGTGACCGGCGAATCAGGAACCGGCAAGGGCGTCACCGCCCGCTTCATCCACGAAAACAGCCGGCGAGCGGACCACCTGTTCCTGCCCGTCAACTGCTCGGCGATCCCCGAGACCCTGCTGGAGAGCGAGTTCTTCGGTCACACCAAGGGCGCATTCACCGGCGCAGACAAGGCCCGCAAGGGCCTCTTCCTTCAGGCCGACCAGGGCACCCTCTTTCTTGACGAGGTCGGCGAGCTGCCGATGCACATGCAGACCAAACTGCTGCATGCGATCGAGGAGAAAGAGATCCGGGCGGTCGGCAGCGAACAACCCCGCAAGGTGGACTGTCGCATCGTCGCAGCCACCAACCGCGACCTCCAGCAGATGGTGGCCGAGGGCACCTTCCGGGAAGACCTGTTCTTCCGCCTCAGCATGTTCCACATCCACATTCCGCCGTTGCGGGAGCGCCACGGCGACATTCGGGGCCTGATCGAATTCCTGCTCGAGCGTGCGCAAGCACAGTCCGGTACCTTGGAACGCCTGAGCGTGGCCCCCGACGCGGAGAGACTGCTGCTCACTTACCCATGGCCCGGCAATGTCCGGCAACTGGAAAACGTGATCAATCGCGCCTGTATCCTGGCCGAGGACGGATCCGTCGCGGTCACGGACCTACCCCCCGAGATCACGCGCAGCAGCCGCGCGGGCGGATTCTCTGGCACATCATTTGCTCCTGCGAGTTGTTTGCGCGACCAGTTGCGGGAAATCGAAGCCGGGCTTGTATTCAAGGCGCTCGACGAAGCCGGTGGCGACCGCCGCATGGCGGCCCAAAGCCTGGGGATCGGCCTTTCCAGCCTCTACAGGAAGATCGAGGAATTCGAATCCCTCGGTCTCCGCCGCTAGCGCCTTTGGACACGACTCGCGACGACGCCACTCGGAAAAAGCCATGAGATTTCCCGCCCCAAAGAAACTGATTCTCGGATTCAGCCGAGTTGCCCTTGCATTGACCCTTGTTTGCTCGCTGGCGCCGGCCCGGGCCGATGTCACTGCCGACTACGATCAGGGCATGACCTCGTTCCGGAACGGCGACCTCCTGAGCGCCATGGCACCCTTGCGCCGTGCGGCCGAAGCCGGACATGCCCCGGCGCAGACGACCCTGGCATACATCCTCGACCTCGGCGAGTACAACGAGGAAGCCGTGCGCTACTACCAGATGGCGGCCGACCAGAAGTACCCTCCGGGAATCCATGGCCTGGCGTCCATGGTCCTGTCGGGCGACGGCGTCGAGCAGGACGCCACGCGCGCCTACGCCCTGTTTCTCGAAGCGGCATCGCTTGGATATGATCCTTCGTGGGCAGCCCTCGCGGACGCCCTGCTGAACAAGCACATGGCACCGCCGACCACCCCGCCGACGGCCGAGACGATCCTCACCAAGGCGGCCGACACGGGTTACCTGCGGGCCGCCGACGCCCTCGCCAAGAACTACGCCACGGGGGGGCTGGACCTGCCCAAGGATGCGGCCAAGGCCGCGCAATGGACCCAGCGGGCAATCGAGCTGCGGGGCGCAACGCAAAAGTGAAGGGAAACCTCGCCATGAAGTCCATCCCCATGCGCTTCGTCATCGCGGTCGCATCGCTCGCGCCATGGGCGGCCCTGGCCGCCGACCCGGGCAATGGCGGTCGAATCTATGCCATGCACTGTATTGGCTGTCACGGTGTCGGGGGCCATTCCGTGATGCCCAATGCACCCAATTTCGCCCGCAACGAGGGCCTGATGCAACCGGACGTTGTCCTGGCGGAAAGCATCCGCAGGGGCAAGAACATCATGCCGGCATTCCTCGGTATCCTCCGCGAACAAGAGATCCGGGACGTCGTTGTCTACCTAAGAACCCTGAGTCGCTAATTTCTCCAATGCCCATACGCAAAGTCCTCCGCTTGCTCGGAACCGTCTCCGTAGCCCTTTCCATCGCTGCCAGCACCGGGGCGATTGCCCAGAGTGGCAAGCCCGACGTTCTTGAGACCTTCAATGTCGGACAGGGCGTCTATGTGCGTTCGCTGCATCTTGATGCTGGCACCAACACGATGTGGGTCGGCACCTCGTCGGGTGTGCACGAGATCGATCTGGCCACCAAGGCCCCCAAGGCGACCTACACCCGCGACGACGGATTGGCCAACGAGTACGTCTTTGCCATCGGCACCGATACCGAGGGCTACAAGTGGTTCGGCACCAACGCCGGCGGCGCGTCCACCTACAAGGATGGGAAGTGGAAGACCTACTTCCCGATGCACGGCCTGGCCGACTACTGGATCTATTCGTTCGCCAACGGCAAGGACGGAAGCCTCTGGATCGGCACCTGGGCGGGCGCCAACCAGTTCTTCCCCAAGACCGGCGAATTCAAGACCTACGTGAAGGAGCTCATCAACGAGTGGGTCTATGGTCTCGACGTGGATGCCTCCGGCAAGGTGTGGTTCGGCACCGAGGGCGGCCTCAGCATGTTCGATGGCAAGCAGTGGCAATCGTGGACCCACAAGGACGGGCTCGGGGCACCGAATGCCGACAATCGCCCGGCAAGCACCAATACCGGCCTCGGCACACGCAGCCGTCATGACCTGTCGACACTGGCAGCCGGCCTCCAGACCTACAACCCCAACTATTGCTTCGCGGTGCATGTGGATCAGGACCAGGCCATCTGGATCGGCACCTGGGGTGGTGGGGTCAGCCGCTTCGACGGCAAGACCTTCACAAGCTACTCGGTCAAGGATGGCCTCGCCGGCACCATCGTCTATGCGATCACCCGCGATCACAACAACGTGCTGTGGTTCGGCACCAGCGGCGGCGTCAGCCGCTTCGACGGCAAGTCATTCCAGAACGTGACCGTTGCCGACGGCCTCCTCGACGCCAACGTGTATGCGCTTTCAGTAGCGCCCGACGGCACGATCTGGGCCGGCACGCGCAACGGCGTCGCCCGAATCGGCACGCGCTAGTCGCCCCACGACACCACTTTCCGGAGTTTCAGTTCCATGAATCACAAAGTCATCGCCATCGCTGTCATCGCAGCGGCAGCTGCCATCGCGGGCGCGTACAACCTGGGCAAGCAACAGGGGGCGGGCGAAGCGCCGGCCACGGTGGCGCCGCCGAAGCAGGTCTCTGCCCCTGCGGCGCCGGCGCCCCAGGCCGCCGCGCCGTCGGCCGCGGTCGCCGCTGCCCACCAGGGCCAGGGGCACGAGGGCAAGGTCGGATTCGACCCGAGCGAGCGGTTCACCCACTTTCGCGTCGGCAACAAGAACGTCAAGTCGATCTATGCCGATGACGGCGTCATGTGGATCGGCACCTCGGGCGGCGTGGTGCGCTACGACCTCGGTACCGATGAGTTCAAGCTCTTCGACGTCTCCACGGGCCTGCTCTCGAACGGGATGTTCTATGTCGGGCGCATCCAGGGCAAGCTGACCGTCGGCACCTACGGCGGCGGCATGTCCATGCTCGACGAGAAGACCGGCACCTGGGACCACTACAACATCCCCGAGGGTCTCGGCGACGCCTTCGTCTATGACGTCATCGAAACCCGCGACGGCGATGTCTGGATCGCCACCTGGTCGGGGGTGAACCGCGTCAAGGGCGGCAAGCTGCGCGACCGCTCGCAGTGGGAACTGCATACCGTCGAGAGCACCGGCGGCGGCCTGCCCAACGACTGGGTCTATGGCCTGGCCGAAGGCAAGAACGGCGAGATCTGGTTGGCCACCGAGGGCGGCATGGCCCGCTTCGAGAACGGCAAGTGGGAGAACTGGAACCACTCGCGCGGCATCGGCGCTCCCTATGAAAAGGTCCGTGACGACATCGCCTTCAAGGACGACCCGGGCAAGGCCTCCCAGCATCATGCGCAGCAGAAGCGCGACATGGGCCTGCAGGACGTGGACCAGGCCTACAACCCCAACTACATCGTCTCCCTCGAGGTGGACGACGACGGCACGGTGTGGGCGGGCACCTGGGGAGGCGGCCTGGCGCACTACGTCAATGGCCAGTGGGAGAACACCACGACCAAGGAAGGCCTGCCCGGAAACCACATCTTCATGCTCCATCGCGACCGCCAGAATCGCCTCTGGATCGGCACCAACAACGGCCTTGCGCTGAAGCAGGGTGACAGCTACAAGATCATGAAGACCGAAGACGGCCTGTTCAGCAACGCCGTGTTCTCGATGGCAACCACCAAGGATGGCAGCATGTGGGTCGGCAGCTATGGCGGCGTAGCGCACATCCGGGGCAACCAGATCAACTAAACGGCGGCGCTCCCGCGCCCGGCGCGGGAACATTCGAGGGGGAGTGAATGCAGCCCATGCAGGCGCGATCCAGGTCAGTCGCCGAACCCGGCGGGCCCGACCTGTACAAGATGCTCGAGAGAATGCCCATTCTCTCGGGCCTCCCCACCTCCAGCATCGATCTGCTCGCCACGGAAGCCCGGCTCGAGCGCTTTTCCCGCGGCCAGACCATCTTCCGCCGGGGCACGGCGCCGACCGGTCTGTATTTCGTGATCGGCGGATCGGTCAAATTGCTGGCCCAGGACGCGGACGGGCGTGAAAAGGTCATCGAGCTGTTCAGCTCCGGCCAGATGTTCGGCGAGATCGGCATCTTCATGCATTCGTCGTACCGGGCCTGGGCCCAGGCCGTCGATCGCTGCACCCTGGTTCACGTGGACCGCCACCACGTGATGGCCGCCATCGAGCAGGACCAGGAGTTGTCCGCGCGGATGCTGCGCGAGGTGTCAGCCCGCGTCCAGAAGCTGATCGACGCGATCTGCACCACCTC
>JAGRFX010000005.1:0-12212 GCA_020445805.1 Rhodocyclaceae bacterium | reverse complement strand
TGTGGATCACCCGGGTCGCGTCCTACCTCATCGACCTGGCCGAGCGGGAGTCCGACCCCGACGTCGTGCAACTGCCCGCCCCCAAGCGCACCGTGGCCTCGCTCCTGTCGCTGACCCACGAATCCTTCTCGCGCATCCTGCGGCGCCTCATCGACGACGGGATCATCGCGATGACCGGCCGCAACGTGCGAATCCTCGATTCAGGACGCTTGCGCGCCCTGCTCCTGTCCGCAGACTGACCCATCCGCCGCGCGCTCGACGCGTCGGGGCGCGGTGACCACGGCTGACCGATGGCCCTGAGGGTGTCCCTCAGAGCGCAAGCCACCTGCCCTCGCGCCGTCCGGCGGCACCCTTCGGCTCGCCGGCACAGGTCGCGACAGCGCGCGACCGATCGGCGGAATCGCTAGGGAATCGGAACGCCCCCCGGCTGCTGGACGCTGTGGCAGCGGAAGCAGGCCTTGTGGGTGATGAAGGCCACCCGGTCGTGGCAGCGGCCACAGAACTCGCCCCGGAAAATGTCTTCCATCCGGATCTTCGCGGTACCCGCCTTCTCGGCGAAGATCGCAGGATGGCAATTGCTGCACGCCAGCCACTCGGTGTGCGTCTTGTGGGGAAAGCGCACGAAGGGCATGGCCTTGGTGTTGCGCATGATGACATCGAGATCCAGCGGCAGATAGGTCTTGTCCCCGGTCAGGGTCTCGCGGGGCTTGATGGCCCCCTCCCGCAGGGCGCGCGCCCAATCCACCTTGCCGTTCTGGTCCAGCGGCATCCCTTCCAGCGCCTCGTTCGACTGCTGCAAACGCCCGAGATCCGGGTTGTTGCGGTCGTAGGAGTCGTTCTCGCCATGCGCAATATGCGCGCCCGGATTCTCACCCGCGGGAAGTTCCGTGCCCTGATCACCGCCCTCCGGCACAGCCGCCGGCCGAAGAAAGGCATGGCACAGCGGCGCCAGGGTGATCGATATCACGAACAACAGCACGTTTGTGCGGAAAGGTGTCTTCATCGAAGGAAGTTCGTCATTCCAAGCATGGGACTTGCGTGGTGAGCCGGCAGTGCCCGCCGACCGATGGCGGGCCAGCTTAACCGCCACGCCCATGCAATCCAAGCCAACCGCGACATGATGCGAACCATCAGGGGCCTGCTCACCGGATCGTCAGCCATTCTGGCGACCACCCTCTTCCTGCTGGGCTTCTTCACATTCTCGGCCGTTAACGAGCAGAGTTTACGCGACGACGCCATCAGCGACGCCAAGGTCCTCGCACGCCTGACCTTCAGCGGCATGTACCAGATCATGCGGACCGGCTGGAGCCGCGATCAACTGGACGATTTCATCGAATCGGTCCGCCACTCGGCCGATGGCTTTCCGACCCAGATCCAGGTTTACCGTGGCGATCTCGTCAGTGCCGTCTATGGGCCGATGGATCAGCAAGATCCGGACCGGGAAATCCTGCAGGCACTCGGCAACGGGCAGGCCGTCGAAGAGCAGAGCGAGGACAGCGTTCGCTACGTGCTGCCGCTGATCGCGACCGAGGCCTGCCTGACCTGTCATGCCAACGCCCGGCGAGGCAATGTCCTGGGTGCCATCTCGGTCACCCAGTCCATCGGCGAGCTGCTCGAAGACCACCGGCAGCGATTCACCATCGCCGGGCTGCCGGCCATACCCGTCACCGCGATCGCCGCGCTGCTCATGGTCTGGTACATCGCGCGACGGCTGTCGTCTTCCATCGACAACCTGTCCGGCGAGATCGAATCAATCCACCGGGTGTCCGACCTCAAGCACCTCGCCCGAACGCCCCCACGCCTTGCCTTTGCCGAGTTCGAACCGATCGGGCAGCAGATTTCGGCCCTGACCGAGCGGCTGCGCAATATCGCGGTCGATCGCGACATGCTCGAGTTCGAGATCCGCCTGCTCGAGAAATTCATCATTACCTCGGAAGTCGTGCGCGACTGGCGCGAGTATGTCGCCCGCCTTCTCGAGGAGATCAACTCGGTCCTGCCCACCTATGCCCTGTTCTCGATCTTCAAGACCGGCGCGCAGACCTACGAAGTCGAAGTGTTCTGGCTGAGGTCGCCCAATGGATCGCTGAAGGAGACCTTCGAACGGGCCCTGCGTCGCAGCCTGCTGCAGGCCACCATCGACCACGCGTCGAGCGACTGCAATATCCGCCACAACATCGTGGATCCGTCCCAGTCGCTGCACGATGGCAGCGTCGAGCCCGAGCTTCAGACCAAGTCGCTGGTCATCAATGTGCCCAAGATCGGCGGCATCGTCGGCATCGGCCTGCAGCCCGACCCTGCCGAAGACCCCGCGCGCCTGCTGGTGATCGACTCGGTCCTCTCCACGCTGCTCAATGTCGTCGGCTCGGTCAAGGCGATCCACCACTACACCAGCGAACTCGAGTATTTCGCCACCCGTGACCCCCTGACCAAGCTCTACAACCAGCGCGTGTTCTGGGAATTGCTCGACAACGAGATCGCCCGGTCCGCCCGCCACGACCACAGCTTCGTGCTGCTGCTGGTGGATATCGACAACTTCAAGTCAATCAACGACTCCCACGGCCACGCCTTCGGCGACAGCTTCCTGCAGCGCATCGCCACCGCCATTCGCGAGTCGGTCCGACCCGACGACATGGTGGCGCGCTACGGCGGCGACGAGTTCATCGCGCTGCTCCCCTCGGCGTCGATCCGCGAGGGCAGCCGGGTCTCCGAGCGGATTCTCGAGGCGGTGGCGCGCCTACAGCTGACGGCCCCTGACAGCAGCGTCATCCACGCCTCCCTGTCCATCGGCCTGGCGGCCTTCCCGACCCACGGGACCGAAAGGAAGGATCTCTTCCTGCTGGCCGACAACATGCTGTACCGCGCCAAGTCCGAAGGCAGGAACTGCCTGCGCTGCCCCAGCCCCGACGACCTCGCGGCCGCCTTCCGGGAGGCCGGCGAGCGGACCCTGCAGCTCTTCAGCGCCATCGACGATCGCAGCTTCGTGCCCTATTTCCAGCCCATCGTGGACGTCGCTTCCGGCACCGTCATCGCCTACGAAGTCCTGAGCCGCTGGCCATCCGGCGACGGCCCGGGCCGCTCCGCCGAGGACTTCGTGCCCCTTGCCGAACGCATGGGCGTGATGCACAAGATCGACCTGATGGTGCTGCGCGTGGCGCTCGACCAGATCGTCACATCGGGCTTCACCGGCAGCGTATTCGTGAATTCCTCGCCGCGTGCCCTGATCCTCGACGAGTTCATCCCGGAAGTACGCCGGATCGTGAGCGACTCGGGCATCCACCCCTCGCGCGTCGTGTTCGAGATCACCGAACGCGAAACCATCCGTCATCCGGGGGTGCTCGACCACTTCATCGCGCGGCTGACCAACGAAGGCTTCCGGCTGGCCATCGACGACTTCGGCTCCGGTTTTTCCTCCTTCCACTACCTCAAGCGCTTCCCCTTCGACTTTCTCAAGATCGAGGGCGACTTCGTGATGAACATGCTCGAGAGCGAACGGGACCTGGCGATGGTCCGCAGCATCGCCGCGCTGGCCCGCGAACTGGGCATCCGCTGCCTGGCCGAGCATGTGGAATCGGCGGAGATCCTCGAGGCACTGCGCTCGCTGGGCGTCGAGCTGGCCCAGGGTTATCACCTCGGCGCGCCGGCGCCAGGCTTGCGGCAGGCCTGAATCGGGATCAGCCGCTGCAGCTGCGGCGTCGTGACCGGGCGGCTCCGGTTGCCTTCGCCCGCGGTCCCACCGTGATGGCGCGAGTGCGGGCCGGGTGACCGGGGCGGTGTCGATGCCTTGTGCAAGCGCGGGCGTTTGGTCGCGTTGGGTCGGTCCCACGCACTGCCTGCGCCAGCGTCCTGGACCGAAACGGCTACACCGGGTTGCCCGATCGCGCTCCGCAGGCGGGTGCAGGATGCCGGTCCCGATGGTGCCCAGCCACCGCCGGTCGGACAGACATCCGCGGGAGCCTCAAGGATCGTCGTCGCCCACCGTAGTTCCCAGCGAGCGAAATTGTAAAACACTATTACTTGTCATTCGGGGGCTGTATGGCTGCGTTCCGTGATCTGCGACTGTCATGGCGACTCGTCATCGTGGTGGGTGTCATGCTGGCGGTCGCATGGACCGCGATGGTGGTCTGGGTGGCGCGCGAGCAGGAACGCATCGCCGAGGTGCTCTCCAACGACTTTGCCAGCACCGTCAACCAGATGACGATGGCCCAGCTGCTGTTCATGAAGGTTTCCAAGACCATGGAGCAGCGCGCCCTGTACTACGACCAGGTCGAGGAATCCCTCGGCGTCCAGCACCTGCGCGTGGTGCGGGGGGCTGCGGTGACCGAAGAGATGGGCGAAAGCGACGATCCGGGCGCGGAGGCGATGGACGCGCTCGAACAACGTGCAGTCGAAAGCCGCCACCAGGTATCCGAGGTGGTGGAGCGCGACGGCGTGCCGATCCTCAAGACGGTCTTTCCTGCGATCGCATCCCGCAGCTACCTGGGCAAGGACTGCATGGAGTGCCACGATGCCAAGGAAGGCGACGTGCTCGGCGCGGTCAGCATGGAGATCCGTCTCGACCGGGCGGCTGCCGAGGTTCGGCGCTCGACCATCACGGTGGTGATCGCCGCCGCCGTGCTCACCCTGCTCCTGATCGGCGTCGTGGCCTTCTACGCGCGGCGTTCAGTCTCCGACCCCATGGGTGTGATGACCAGCGGCCTGGCCGATATCGCCGAGGGCGAAGGCGATCTGACCCGTCGCCTGCCCGTGCGCAGCGCCGATGAGATCGGTCGCTCTGCAGCAGCCTTCAATTCGATGATGGACAAGCTGCAGCCCCTGATTGCGCGGGTCCGCGACGCTTCGATGCAGGTCGCTGCCCAGGCCGATACGCTGTCCCGGCAGGCCGACCTGGTCGAAGGTGCATCGTGCCGCCAGGCCCAGGCCACCGATTCCGTCGCGACGGCCGTCGGGCAGATGGTCGGCAGCGTCGCCGGCGTGGCCCGTGGCTGCGCCGACGTCCGGGCGCTGTCGGAGCACAGCCGGACCGTGACCGACCAGGGCAACGCCAGCCTCGGAACGCTGGCCGGCCGGCTGCACGAGGTCGAGGAGGCGGTCGGACGCATCACCGACCGCGTCGGCGAGTTCGTGAGCCGGACCGGATCGATCTCGACCATGACCCAGCAGGTCAAGGAAATTGCCAATCAGACCAACCTGCTGGCGCTCAACGCGGCCATCGAGGCGGCACGGGCGGGCGAAGCCGGGCGAGGATTCGCCGTGGTCGCTGACGAGGTGCGCAAGCTGGCCGAGAAATCCGGCAGTTCGGCGGCGGAGATCGACGCGATCACCGGGCGCCTGGCGGCGGATTCGACCGAGGTGCAGGGGGCGATCGATGCTGGGCTGGCGGTGCTGCAGTCATGCCACGAGTCCATGGAACAGGTGTCCGGCGTGCTCGACCAGGCACGCAGGGCCGCCAGTGAGGCAGCAGAGGGAATCGGGTCCATCAGCGAGGCGACGGTCGAGCAGAACCGCACCGGCGAGTTCATCAATGACAAGCTCGCGTCCATCTCCGGCATCGCTGCCGACAGTCGCAAGGCCCTCTCCGGCATGGCCGCGGCCACCCGCCAGATGACGGACCTGGCGGCGCTGCTTCAGGACGACATGCAGAAGTTCCGGGTCTGAACCGGATCGAAGACGACGCCCGCGCCGGCGTGCGCCTGGCGCCCCGGTGCCGACCCCCGCTCGACTGCACCGCGGCGACACATAGATGCACCGGGCCCGATCAGGAGCGCTCGTCACGCGTGCGAGGCAGCGCGGTCGCTCGACGAGCGCTTCGTGGTGGTGCCCGGGAAGGGACTCGAACCCCCACACCTTGCGGCGCCAGAACCTAAATCTGGTGCGTCTACCAATTCCGCCACCCGGGCCCGCCCGGCATGCCACCGGACGCGGGGCGGATTATACATGCGGCCCGGCCATGCGCACGCAGGCGGGTCGGCGCCCAGCGCATATGGAGTGGAGGCCGGGATCCCCTCATCCCACCCGGCCGCCGGAACCCCACGCTAGAGTTCGAGCCGGCCAGCGTAGCCCGTCATTTCCAGGTAGCCCCGCCCCACCACCGCGCCCTGTTCGAGCACCCGCACGGCACCCTCCCAGTAGACGGCGCCCGTGCTGCCCCGGGCGTCGAGTTCCTGATCGTCCATCAAGGGCGCCAGGGTCAGCGTCCGTGCGCCGAGGCGCAGCGTCCACTCGACCGGATAGGCGGTCCCGGTGCGCGGCGAGGTCCAGCGCCGACCTGGCGCCAAGGCGAGGTCCTGCGGAGTCAGGATGCGCCGGCCGCCGTCGGAATCGCGCAGGGTGCCGGACGACCACATGACCCCGCCCTCGGCATCGCGCATGCGGAAGGCCATCAGCGCCCCCCCGTCCGAGAGGTTGATGCCGGTCCAGTCCCAGCCCACGGCCCCTTCGGGCATCAGCGCGCTGGACCATTCATGGTCCAGCCAGGCCTCGCCGCTGACCGCCAGGCTTGCACCATCGAGTTCGATCGCGCCGCTCACCGCCAGGGCCGGCAGGCTGTAGTAGTAGCTGGCATGCGCCTCGGTGGGCCCCTTCTGGCTGAATCCCGCGTCGCCCTGAAGGAGCGGGTCCCGGGTGGGTGCGAGCGTCAGGTCCAGGGCAAAGTCCTCGCCGCGTGCGAGGGCCCGGTAGCCCGAATCCCGCGCCCGCAGGGACCAGCCCTCCAGCCACACGTCGAGCCCGCCGATGGCGCTGCCCGCCAGACGACCGCTGGCCCGCGCGCTGCGCTGCGCATGGCGCAGGCGACCACGCGCGGGATCGGCGATGGCGGCATGGGCGAAGATCAGCTGGGCCGGGGAAAAGCGCCCCTTCGAAGGTTCGCCCAGCCCGCTGCGGACGCGGAAGAAGGTGATCTGGAAGCCCCGCTCCCGCCCCTGCTCATCCGTGAGCCAGCCGGTGACGTACCACCACTCGGTGCGATAGTCGGGGTGGGCGCCGTGGTCAGCCGGGAGGTTCACAGGCACGCCGGGCCGAACCGGCGGATATTCCGCCGCGAATAGCGCCAGCGGCAGGACAAGCGCCCAAAGCAGGAGGCATCGCATCACCAGTCCTCGCTCACGGCACGGACGACGCTGCCGCCCATGGCATGGCGCCCGGCCAGCACGGCCGCCAGGGCGGCGAGGCCCAGCAGCGCCAGCACGAAGAGCACGATGGGCAGCACCGGCACCTGGTAGTCCATGCTCCAGTGGAAGCTCTGACGGTTCACGACCTCCACCAGGATGAGTGCGATGGCGAAGCCCAGCAGCGTGCCGCCGAGTCCCCCGGCCGCTGCCGTCAGCCCGCCCTCCGTAGCGATCATGACCCCCACCTGGCGGCGGCTGAGCCCCAGGTGCCGCAGCATGCCGAATTCCTTGCGGCGGGCCGCGGCCGTGGCCGCGAAGCTGGCCGTGATGCCGGCCAGTCCGATGCCGACGGCGGCGGCCTCGAGCAGATAGGTCACGGCGAAGGTCCGGTCGAAGATCTGCAGGCTGATCCGGCGGATCTCGCTCGGCGCAGAGAGCTCGAATCGCCCGGCCCCGAAGCGGGTGCGGATCCGCTCGCTCACCGTCGTCACATCCGTGCCCTCCGCCAGATGCAGGGCCGCGTTGTTGGCACGCAGGTCGCCGGTCATCTCCCGGTAGTGCGCCAGGGGCATGACCAGAGCCCCGGTCTGCCGGGCGTAGTCGCGCCAGACTCCGCCCACCGTGAAATCCCGCTCCTGACCGGCCAACGGCAGTCGCAGCCGGCCACCGACGGCCAGGCCCGTGCGGTCGGCCAGGGCCTCCGAGATCCAGACCGGCCGCTCCGCCGCGATCGAGGCCCCGACCAGGGAGAGCTCGCGACCATCGCGGGAGGCAGGCCGGGCGATCAGCGTCACCGGGGGGCCACCGTCCGGCAGCCGGATCGTGTCGTAGCGCAGGAAGTCCACGAACCGGATGCCCTCGACCCCCTCGATCGACCGCTGGGTCTCGGGGTCCAGGTAGGCCGCCTGCCCGCTGTCTGCGGCTCGCAGATAGAGGGCCGCCGGCAGCACCTGCGCCAGCCACTGGTCCACGGAGTGCCGGAACGAGGCCACCATGATCGCCATGGCCACCGCCAGGGCGGCGCTGGCCATGACCCCGGCAGCAGCCACCACCACATGTCCGGGCATGGCCTGCAGGCGGGCCGAAGCCAGCTGCACCGGCACGGGATGGCCGGGCAGTTGCGCCGCCAGCGCGGCACTCAGGCGCCCCAGCGCCAGGACACCGCCGGCGAGGATGAGCCCGATGGCCGCATAGCCGGCCACGGGGATGCCCTCGACGGGTGGCAGCGCGGCCACCAGCGCGGCCGCGACAAAGCACGCCAGGGAGGCCAGCCCATGTGCGCGCGCATGCGATTCGCGTCCCGTTCCCGCCCCCTTGAGCGCCTGGGCCGGCGCGATCTTCGCCGCCCGCAGGGCAGGCGCCCACGATCCGAGCACACCGGCTGCGACGCCGAGCGTCAGAAACGACAGGCTGGCCGCCACGTCGAGATGCGCGCTCGGCCGGATGCCATCGAAGTAACCTGCGCCGAGATCGCCCCCGAGCAGGGCGAAGGCCAGGGCAGCCCCGCCATAGCCCAGCAGGCAGCCCAGCCCGCCACCGATCGCCCCCAGCACCAGTCCCTCCGCGAGGATCCATCGCATCAGCACCCGCCGATCGATACCGATGGCCCGCAGGAAGGCGAACTCGGTCTCCCGGCGGGCCACCGACAGGGCCTGGGTGGAGAAGACCAGGAAGCCCCCGGTGACCAGCGCGATCACCGCCAGCATGGTGAGATTCACCCGATAGGCCCGGGACAGCGCGCCGGCCTGGGCCGCAGACTCGTCCGGCTCGGCGATCCGCACGCCGGGCGGCAGGACGGCGCCGAGTGCCGCCCGCGCGGCTCCGGGGGTGACACCGGTCGCCAGGCGCAGGTCGATGCGAGTCAGCCGGCCCGCCATGCCGAAACGGGTCTGCACGGCGTGGATGTCCATCACCGCCACCGCCTGGCCGGCCATGGCGGGCAGCCCTCCGGCCACCTGCAGGCGTGCCTGGCCGCTACCCGCCGCCAGCACGATCCACTCGCCCGCCTCGATCCCCAGCGCCGACTGCACGCCGGGCGAGACGAAGAGTGCATCCTGGCGGAACGCCGCGAAGCGCCCGTCCACGTCCGGCAGGTCCGCCGGCACCGGCAGCAGGGCCGGATTCACCGGACCGACACGCAGCACGTCGATGCCCAGGATGCGAAGCGCGCCCCCGCCATCGACGCGTCGCGCGGCGACCTCCACCACCGGGCTCGCCGCCGCCACCAGCGGGTGCAGGACAAGATCCTCGAACAGGGCGTCATCGAAGCCGCTGCCGGGCCCCAGCACCTGCAGGTCGGCCGCCCCGGAGAGCACGCGCATGCCCCGGTCGAACTCCGCCAGCGCGGCCCCGTTGATGATCTGGACAGCGAGGCCGAGCGCGACCCCGAGCGCGATCGCCAGCACCGACAGCCCACTGACGGCGCGGCGGCGCAGCAAGCTGCCCAGGAACACCGGCGCCAGCGGGGGCAATCGCATCAGTCGAGATCCTGGAGGCGCCCGTCGGCCAGGCGGACGATCCGGTCGGCGGTCCGCGCCGCATCCCAGGAATGCGTCACCAGCAGGCCGATCGCCCCGGCCTCGACGATCTGCGCACGCAGGAGCGCCAGCGTCTGGCCAGCCCGCGCCGGATCCAGGTTGCCGGTCGGCTCGTCGGCCAGCACCAGCCGCGGCCGATGGACCAGGGCGCGGGCGATGGCGACGCGCTGGAGCTCGCCGCCCGACAGCTCGGACGGCCAGCTGCGCTCGCGGCCGGCCAGCCCGACCCGGGCCAGCATCCGGTCTGCCGACGCCGCGTGGGCGGCCGGGTCGCCACCCAGCAGCCACAGCGGCAGCGCCACGTTCTGCCGCAGATTGAGGTGAGGCAGCACATGGAAGGCCTGGAAGATGAAGCCGAGCTGGGCGCGGCGCCAGGCCGTGCGGGCCGCCTCGTCCAGGGCCGAGACCGCCACACCGTCGAGCAGAACCTGGCCTTGGTCGGGCAGGTCGAGGGCCGCGATCAGGTTGAGCAGGGTGGACTTGCCGGCACCGGACTCGCCGACGATGGCCACGATCGTGCCGCCTTCGACCGTGAGCTCCGCCCCGTCCAGCACGGTGCGCCCGCCCGGACCGGCGAAGCGCCGGGTGAGCCCGCGGATCTCGAGCATCCCTAGCCCCGCCCGTCCAGCCCGCTGGCGCGGTAGGCGCCCGGGCTCGCGCCGGTCCATTTGCGGAACGCCCGGTGAAAGGCGCTGGGCTCGGCGAAGCCGAGGGCATAGGCGATGTCGTGGATGTGGTTGTCCTCGCGGGCCAGCAGCTCGATGGCCTGGTCGCGCCTCAGCGCGTCCTTGAGCCCCTGGAAGGAGTGGCCCTCCTCGGCCAGGCGGCGACGCAGGGTCGTGGGTGCCTGGCCGAGCCGACCGGCGATGCGCTCGAACGACGGCCAGTCGGCCGGCTCGGCCCGGCGCAGTTCGTGCCGCACCCGCGCAGCAAAGCTGTGGGGGTTGCGATAGCGGACCAGAAAGTTCGCCGGCGCGCCGGCCAGGAAATCCGCCAGGTCGGCCGGGCGCCGGACGACCGGCAGGTCGAGCAGCGCCTCGTCGATGACAAGCCGTGTCTCGTCGGCAGCGAAGCGGACGCACTCGCCGTACAGCAACCGGTATTCGTCGGCGTGGGCCGGCGCCACATGCGCGAAGTCGAGCGCTGCCAGCGGGATCCGCCGGTCCACCAGCCAGCACACCAGGCCGAGAACCAGGGTGACATAGGTGCCGTGGGCGAACAGGGGCACGGCGGCATCCCGGGGCCCGAGCGTGAGGGTCGCCGTGCCCCCCGCCGTCTTCAGCTCACCCTGCACGTCGTCGAGTACCAGCCGCAGGAAGCGGATCACCCGGCGCAGCCCCTGGCCCAGCGTCTGGGCGTCCACCGCAGCCTGGCTCATGAGCCGGAAGCTGCCACGCCGCATCGGGTGTCGGTCCAGGCCGAAGAACTCGTCGTCCATGGTATCGGCCAGCACGGCCCAAAGGCGCGCGTACTCCCCCACCGAGACCCGTGCGCGCGGGGATTCGAGGCGGCCGGGCGGTATGCCGGCGGCCAGCAGCATCGCCGGCACGTCGAGCCCGCGGCGGCGCGCCACATCCACGGCATCGGCCACGAACTGGACGGCGATGCTGCCCCGGGAATCGCCCGGGTCGTCGGGCTCGGCTTCGATCTCCATATGGCAAATTCTGCCATCGCCGAGGTCGTTGCGGTCATCGCCGCAGGGCAGCGGCATGGCTAGACTCGCAGCTTCACAGAATTTCCGAGGAGACGACCATGCAGATCGAGGGCAACGCGTTCATTGTGACCGGTGGCGCATCGGGCCTGGGTGCCGCGACGGCGGCCCGGCTGGTGGAACGGGGCGGCCAGGTCATGCTGGTGGACCTCAACGCCGAGCAGGGCGAGGCCAAGGCCGCCGAGCTGGGCAGCTCGGCCCGCTTCGTCAAGGCCGACATCACCGCCGAGGCGGATGCGGAAGGCGCGGTGACGGCGGCCATCGCCGCCTTCGGCGCGATCCGCGGCCTGGTCAATTGCGCTGGCGTGGCCCCCGCCGAGAAGGTGGTCGGCAAGAACGGACCCCACCGCTTCGACAGCTTCAGCCGCATCGTCGCCATCAACCTGGTCGGCAGCTTCAACATGCTGCGCCTGGCGGCGGCACGGATGTGCGAGAACACGCCCGACGACGGCGGTGAGCGCGGCGTGCTGATCAACACCGCCTCGGTCGCGGCCTTCGACGGCCAGGTCGGCCAGGCCGCCTACGCGGCCTCGAAGGGCGGCGTGGTGGCGATGACGCTGCCGATCGCCCGCGAGATGGCCCGCCATGGGGTCCGGGTCATGACCATCGCCCCGGGGATCATGGAGACGCCCATGCTGCTGGGCATGCCCGACGAGGTCCAGCAGGCCCTCGGCCAGATGGTTCCGTTCCCCCAGCGGCTGGGCAAGCCGGCCGAGTATGCCGGCCTGGTCGAGCACATCATCGGCAACCGCTACCTCAACGGCGAGGTGATCCGCCTCGACGGCGCCATCCGCATGGCGCCGCGCTGAGGTCCCAGCGAGCCGGCCCGACGGCTCGACACCATGGCCGCCGTCG
>JAGRFX010000068.1 GCA_020445805.1 Rhodocyclaceae bacterium | reverse complement strand
TCGATCCCATGGCCGCCTTCTCCGACGTGGAGTTCGGCACCTACCACGCCCTGGTGGTGGGCATGGACAGCTACCGGCACCTGCCCCGGCTGGAAACCGCCGTCAATGACGCGCAGGCTGTCGCCGAGGTCCTCAAGGCCCAGTACGGCTTCGAGATCACCCTGCTGACCGATGCCTCCCGCAGCGACATCATCGAGGCCCTCGACACCTACCGGGCGACGCTGGACGAGCAGGACAACCTGTTGATCTACTACGCCGGCCATGGCTGGCTCGACGAGGACGCCCAGCAGGGTTTCTGGCTGCCGGTGGATGCCAAGCGGGAGTCGCGGGTCAACTGGATCTCGAACGACAGCATCCGCGACGCGGCCCGGGCGATGAAGGCCAAGCACGTCCTGGTGGTGGCCGACTCGTGCTTCTCGGGCACGCTGACCCGCAGCGTGCATATTCCGAACCGCACTGCCGATTACCTGCGCCGCATGGCCAGCAAGCGTGCGCGACTGGCCCTGTCCTCGGGCGGGCTCGAGCCGGTGGCCGACGCCACCGACGACGGCCGCCACTCGCCCTTCGCGCGGAGCTTCATCGAGGCCCTGCGCGCCAACGATGGCGTGATCGACGGCACCGAGCTCTTCAGCCAGCTGCGCCACCCGGTGATGGTCAATGCGGACCAGACCCCCGAATATGCCGACATCCGCCGCGCCGGCCATGACGGCGGCGACTTCCTCTTCGTGCGGCGCTGAGGTCCGGCGTCCGGCTCAGGACACACCTTGGCAGCGCCGCCGGTGGGGCGGCGACGCCGTTAGAGAGGCTTTGCTTGAATACATTTCGTATAATTCAGCTTCGCGCGAACGCGTCGGTCCCGCTCATGATCCGGCTTGCCACATTCCTCCTGGGGTGCGTCCTCTGTCTTCAGGGCGCCCTCGCCCAGTCGCCTGCCGAGCAGCGCATTGACCGGGTCGCCCTGGTCATTGGCAATGGCGGCTATGCCCATCTCACCCCGCTCCCCAATCCGACCAACGACGCCAAGGACATCTGCGCCGCGCTGGAAGCACTGCACTTCGAGGTGACCTGCCTGTTCGATGTACCGGACAGCCGCAAGATGCGCGATGCCGTCCGCCGCTTTTCTGAGCGCCTCGACCGGGGCGCCGCCGGCCTCTTCTACTACGCCGGCCACGCCGTCCAGTTCAATGGCGAGAACTACCTGCTCCCGACCCGCTCCGAGGTACTTTCCCCGCCCGACGTCGAGTTCGAGGGCTTCGGGCTGCGCTACCTGATCTCGAGCCTGATCGAGTCGCGCAACGCGCCGAACATCATCATTCTCGACTCCTGTCGCGACAATCCCTTTCGGCACACCCAGTCCAGCCTCTGGCAGACCGGCCTGGCCCGCGTGGACCCGCCGACCGGATCGGTGATCGTGTTCTCCACCGCCCCGAACAAGGCGGCGCTCGACGGCGCAGGACGCAACGGCCTGTTCACCAAACACCTGCTCCACTACCTGCCCCAGCAGGGCCTGACCCTCGACGAGATGTTCCGGGTGGTGGCGCGGGATGTCGAAGCGGAAGCCCAGGAGCTCTACCGCACCGACCAGACGCCCTATCGCATCTCGTCCTACTCGGGGAAGTTCTGCTTCAACGGATGTGAGAACCCCGCACAGGAGCGCCAGATGGCCGAGATCAAGGCCCAACGGGACGCCCTCGACCGTCGCCTGAAGGATCTGGCCGATGAGAACGAGCGCCTGCGCACGGCCGCCGACCAGGGCGCATCCGAGATCCGTGCCCTGGAGCAGCGCATTTCGGCCCTGCAGGGAGAGGCCGACCGGAGCGGCAACACCAGCGCCCGCATCGCCGGCCAGCTGGCAGAGGCCAGGGCCTCGCTCAACAAGCTGCTGGCGGTCCAGCAGGAGCGCACGCAGCTGGAATCCGAGAACCAGGTGGCCCGGCAGCGCCTGCAGGAACTGACCAGTGCCCTCGAGAACCGCGAGCGCGAACTGGCCGACATCAAATCAGAAATGGATGCGCTTCGCGAAGAACAGAAGAAGCGCGTGCAGAGCATGGCGGCCACCCGCTCAAGCAACACCCCGGCCGCGGAACCCAAGCGCGAAATCATCGTGCCAAGCTTCTGAACCCTCCAATCTGGATGCCAATAATGAAAAAGAAAACCATCGGGGTCGCCCTGCTGGCCGCCCTCTGCGCCAACGCGTTTGCGCAGGGGGCCAGCAACGAACAAGGCTCGGCCGTCCAGGCCGAGATGTCGGTCGGACAGAGCGTCAGCGTCTTCGCCGGCCTGCGGCTGTGGGCCAACAAGTGGGATGTTCCCTACGTGACGCGGGAAGCCTTCCTCGCCGACCCCACCAACCCGGCTTCGCTGATGTTGCGCGACCTGGCCACCAACCGGGTCACGTCCTACGAAATTTCGCCGATGCCCTTCGTGGCCGTTCGCTTCGGCGACGTCCTCGCCAGCGTCAGCTATCTGCCCGAGACCGAGTACGACATGGGCAATGCCCTGTCCGAGAACGTCAAGCGCGACGAACTCGACATCAATGTGGGCTACTACGTGCACCCGCGCCTGGTTTTGTCACTGGGCTACAAGCAGGGCAAGCAGAGCAAGACCACCGACCTCATCGCCGACAGCGAGGTCAAGGTGAAGGGCCTGCTCGTGGGCGCCAGCCTCAACGCGCCGGTCTCGGGTCCGTTCTCGCTGTACGGGAACTTCGCCTACGGCCTCAGCAAGGCCGAAAACCAGGGCTTCAAGAATCTGAACGGCGACGACGAACTGGACGGCAGCTACAAGGTGGCCGAGATCGGCGTCTCCTACAACCTCTCCCACCTGCTCGGCAGCGGTGTCCTGAAGGGCGCCGCACTGACCTTCGGTTACCGCAGCTGGGTCCTCAGCTTCGACGATTTCCCGGTGGGCACCTACGCGCCCTCCAATCCGCTCGTGCCAGTGTCGATCTCGAACCAGGACACGCGTTCGACGACCGAGGGCTTCGTCCTCGGCGCGGTGGCGGTGTTCTGATCGCGAACGCGAGGCGGCGACGACTGCCGGCCTGATGACCCGCGCGGGCGGGCCCCCACCCGATGTGGCCCCGCTCGCCCCCTGCCCCCTCAGGCGCTCTGGCAAGCCTTGACGAAATAGCGCGGCGAGTCCTCGTAGCCGTGCCCCTCGTAGAAGCGATGGGCTGCGGTCCGGCGGGCATGGCAATGGACCTCGATCCGGTCGCAGCCGCGGGCTCGGGCGCGCGCGACCGCTGCCGCCTCCAGTGTGGTACCGATGCCCTGCCCCTGCGACCCGTCCGCCACGCAGAGGTAGCTGATGCGGCAGAAGTCCCCGGCCAGGGCCAGCTGGGGAATGAAATGCAGCGAGATGAAGCCGCGGATTCCGCTGCCCGTGTCATGCACGAGCAGGACACTGTCCGGGTGCGAGAGCAGCTGGTGCACCCGCGGCCCGATGAAGGCCTCGGCCCCCGGGTAGCCCAGCGACGCCAGCAGGGCGACCAGCCCGGCTGCGTCTTCCGCCCTTGCCTCGCGGATGTCGGTCATGGATGTCTCCTCGCGGCGATTACGCTCGACGAACCATACACCCGTCCACCGGGGCCCGCGGCGTCGCGCTAGGCTAGGGTCTGTGGACCCCATGTACACCTTCGACCACGACCTGCCATGTCTCCGCTCGTCGAGATCCTTCTCCTGACCACCCTGGCAGGCGCCTGCATTCCGCTGGGGGGTCTGCTGGCCAGCATCGAACGTTTCCGGCCCCACTGGCTGGAGCGGGAATTCCGCCATTTCGTGATCGCCTTCGGGGGCGGCATCCTGCTCGGGGCGCTGGCCGTGGTCCTGGTGCCGGAGGGCAAGGCCCTGCTCGAGGGCTCGCTGTGGACGATCCCGATCATCCTGGCGGGCGGGCTGGCCTTCTTTGCCATCGAGCGCGTGCTGGGCCTGCGCCGGCGCGAGGCGCCCCAGCTGATGGGGATGATCCTCGACTTCATGCCCGAGGCCGTGGCGCTGGGCGGGATGATGGCCTCCGAATCGCCGATCGCGCCGCTGCTGGCCCTGCTGATCGGGCTGCAGAACCTGCCCGAGGGCTTCAATGCCTACCGGGAACTGCGCGACCAGGGCCGGACCCGCCGCACCACCCTCGCCACCATGAGCGCGCTGGTGGCCGTCGGTCCGGCCTCGGGGGTCACCGGCTACCTGGTGCTGTCGGACCACCCGTCCGTGCTGGGCGGCATCATGCTGTTCGCCTCGGGGGGCATCCTGTACCTGATCTTCCAGGACATCGCGCCCCAGTCGCGCCTCGACCGTCACTGGGGACCACCGCTCGGCGCGGTGCTCGGCTTCTGCCTGGCGCTCTTCAGCCGGATGCTGGCGGGCGGCTGAAGAGCGCCCGCAGGCCAATGACGGCCAGCGCCGCGAGGATCAGCCCCATGCCGGCCAGCTCCGACAGCGGCGGGCGCTCGCCCAGCTCGAGCGCGCCGGCCAGCACCCCCACCAGCGGGATGCCCAGGGAACTGAGCCCGGCCGCGCCGGCGGGCAGTGACTTGACCACATACAGCCACAGGATCCAGGCCAGAGCCGTGGCCGGGACCGCGTTGTAGACCAAGGCACCGATCAGGTAGCCGGACCATTCGATCGGCCGGCTCGGCACCCAAGCGGCCAGCGCGCACAGGGCGATGGCGCCGAACAGCATCTGCCAGGCGGTGAGGGACAGCAGGTCGGCCCCCTGCTGTATGCCCATGCGTCGCGCGACGATGGTCGACACCGCCCAGCACAGGCCGGCCGTGAGTGCCAGCGCGCTGCTCTGCAGGCTGCCGGCGAGGCCGGCCGGGCCGACCACCAGGGCGAGTCCTGCCGCGGCCATGGCGATGGCCAGCCACTGCAGGCCGCGAATCCGCTCGCCGAGCATCAGCCAGGCCAGGGGCAGCAGCCAGAAGGGCATGGTGTAGACCAGCACCGCGGTCCGCCCGGCCGCGCCGGACACCAGGGCCATCTGGATCAGGGCCAGGAAGGCGGTGTTCTGCAGGAGGCCCATCAGCAGCAGGCCGGGCACCCGGGTCGGCCGCAGCGGCCGGCGCAGCGCGAGCAGGGTCAGGAACAGGGTCAGCGCCCCGAACAGGGCCCGCAGGGCGGAGAAATCCAGCGGGTCGGCAAACTCGCCGACCCGCTTCATGACCACCCAGTTGTAGCCCCACACGAACCACAGCAGCAGCAGGGCCGCGATGGGCCCGGCGAAGGGGTGACGGCGCATGGAGTGTTCCTAGGCGGCCGGCGGCGCGGCCTGCTCGACGCGCACCTCGACCACCACCTCCATGCCCTGGTAGGCGTCGGGTGGCCCCGTGAAGCTGCCGGTCAGGGGCGCCGCCTGGGAGGGGTCGCGGGCCACGGCCACGCGGATCAGGTTGCGCCCGCCGACGATGGCATTGGTGGGGTCGAAGGCCAGCCAGCCGGCCCCCGGCAGGTACACCTGGACCCAGGCATGGGTGGCCCCGCCGCCGACCATGGCGTCCTGGGCGTCCACCAGCGATTCGTCGTAGAGGTAGCCGGACACGAAGCGCGCGGCCAGCCCGAGGCTGCGCACCGCCTCCATCATCAGCAGCGCGAAGTCGCGGCAGCTGCCGGTGCCCAGGGTCAGGGTCTCGACCGGTGCCTGGGTGCCCTCCTCGTCCCGCGCCTGATACGTGAACTGCGCCTTGATGGCGTGGGTGATGGCCTCGATCACCGCCAGGGTCTCATCGGACGGGGCGGCCGCGCAGACCTCGCGCACCCAGGCGTCCACCCGGTGCTCCGGGTCCGGATAGGCGCGCTCGACGCTGCGCGCCAGGTCCGGCATCTCGCTGGCGTCGTAGCTGAAGGGCAGGCGCAGCGCGTAGGGCTCGATCATCTCCACGTTGGGCGCGCCGGGGAAATGCTCGGCCACGAAGGTGGACTCGAACATCAGCTCCTGGGCCGGATTGGCGAAGCTCGCCACCAGCACCGAGTTGCCGAAGACATCATGCACCCAGCGCACCTCCGCCGGCGGCTCGATCCGGATGCCGGTCTCGAACAGGCGCAGGTCATGGCTGTCGCGGGGGCGGCACATGAAGCGGTGCTCGCTGAATGTCACGGGTTCCGAATAGCGGTAGAGGGTCCGGTGCAGGACCTTGAGTCTCGACATGGGGGGTGCTCGTCTGTTCAGGGTTCCGGGCATGGACAGCCCGCTGGCCATGATAGTGCCCCGCCGGGGGCACCGGCGTGACGGAGCGTGTCGATTCAGGCCGGCAGGGGCAGGCGGGCGCGCCGGACGGCGATGACGGCCAGCGCCGACAGGTTCATGAGAAGGGCATAGACGACGCTCGGCACCGCCAGCTCGGGCCGGTCGAGCACGCTGATGGCCAGGGTGATGCCCAGGGCACTGTTCTGCATCCCGCACTCCATGGCCAGCGCCACCCGCCCCGCCCCCTCCAGCCGGACCAGCCCGCCCAGCAGGGCGCCGACCGCCATGGTCGAGAGGTTCAGGAGCAGCGCCGCCGGCCCCACCGCCGGCAGGTGCGTCATCATCGGGTCCCAGTAGCGGGCGAAGGTGGCGACGACGATGAGCGCGAAGATCGCCGTCGCGGCCCCCTGGGTGAGCCGGATCGCGCGCGGGCCGATGCGCCCCGATCCGCCCAGCGCCACGCCGGCGCCCACCGGCAGCAGGGTCACCAGGACCAGCGCGCCGGCCGTCGGGCCAAGGGGCAGGCGCACCTGCGCCTGGGTGGCGGCGAAGTGGTCGAGCCCCAGGCCCACCACCAGCGGCACCGACACGAAGGCCAGCAGGCTGGTCAGGGCCGTGAGGCTGATCGACAGGGCCGTCTCGCCCCGGGCCAGGTGGGTCACCATGCCGGCGGTGACCCCGCCCGGGCAGGCGGCCAGGATCATCAGGCCCGCCGCCGCCGTCGGTGACAGCCCCAGGAGCGTTGCCAGCAGCCAGGCCAGCAGCGGCAGCACCGCCAGCTGGGCGGCGAGCCCCGCGGCCATGGCCAGGGGGCGCGTCAATACGCGACGGAAATCCGCGGCGCGCAGCCCGAGGCCCAGGGCAAACATGATGAAGGCGAGTCCCGCCGGCAGCAGCAGCCTCACGCCAGCACCAGCCCGAACGCCAGCACCAGCCCGATCAGCACCTGGGCCCGCGCGGTGCGCGCCAGCTGCCCGTTCATGGCGGTACCCGGCGGCATGCGCAGAAATCCCCGCGCCAGCGCGACGCACAGGGGCAGCAGGATCAGCACCGGCACGAGCGCCTGCCAGCGCACGCCTGCCAGCGCCACCAGGGGTATGGCCAGCGGGGGCAGGACCACCAGCGCGCCATAGAGACGGCGCGCGCGGCCGATGCCCAGCACCGAGGCCAGGGTGCGCCGCCCGGCGAGGCGGTCGGCCTCCAGGTCGCGCACATTGTTCACCAGCAGCACCGCGGCGGCCGGGGCCCCCACCAGGACGCCGAGGAGCAGCGCCGCGGCGCTCAGCTGCCCGCTCTGCAGGTAGTGGCTGCCGGCCACGGCCACCACGCCGAAGAAACCCATGACGAAGACCTCGCCCCAGGCCGTGTGCGAGAGCGGGCGCGGACCGCCCGAGTAGGCCCAGCCGGCGGCCAGCGAGGCCAGGCCGATGGCGACGATGGGCCAGCCCCCGCGCAGGGCGAGGAAGAGGCCCCCCGCCAGCGCGGCCAGAAAGCACAGCCCTGCCGCGCGCCGGACCTGGCCGGGTGTCGCGAGGCCGGCTGCGGTGACGCGCAGCGGCCCGACCCGGGTGGGTCCGTCGTTGCCGCGCAGGAAGTCGCCCGCATCGTTGAACAGGTTGGTGCCGGCCTGGATGGCCAGGGCACTGGCGAGGGCCACCAGGAATGCCGCCACGTCGAGACCTGCCCCGAGATGCAGGGCGAGCGCAGTCCCGACCAGCACCGGCACGGCGGCGAGGGTCAGGGTCCGGGGCCGGACCGCCAGCCACCACAGGGCCAGCCCCCCGGGCACCCGGTGATGCGCTTCGTCGAGCCGGCTGCCGCTGCGCGAACTCATGCCGGCCCGCCCGGCCGTGTGGCGGTGTGGATGCAGGCGATGCCGAAGGACAGGTTGCGCCAGCGCACCGAGTCGAAGCCGGCCCCTCGCAGCATGCCGGCAAAGCCCGCCTGGTCGGGAAAGCGCCGGATCGACTCGACCAGGTACTGGTAGGCCGCCGGCTCCCGCGCCACCCAGCGCCCGAGGCGCGGGATCACGTGGAAGGAATAGGGATCGTAGAACGGTCGCAGCCAGGCCGCCGGACGCGAGAACTCGAGGCACGCAAACCGGCCGCCGGGCGCCAGCACGCGCCGGATCTCGTCCAGGGCGGCCTCGAGGCGGGTGGCGTTGCGCAGGCCGAAGGAGACGGTCAGCGCGTCGACCGAGCCATCGGCCAGGGGCAGGTGCTCGGCCTCGGCCGCCAGCCATCGCAGCCGCGCGCCGCCCTGGGGGCGCCCCGCCTGCATCATGGCCTCAGAGGGGTCCACCACCAGCACCTCGGCGGCACCGCCGGCGACCAGCAGGCGCGCCACGTCACCGGTCCCGCCGGCCAGGTCCACGATGCGCCCCGCGAGGGGCAGTCCGCGCGCCAGGCGGCGTTTCCAGAGGCGGTGGATGCCGAAGCTCATCAGGTCGTTCATCAGGTCGTAGCGCGGCGCGACGGCCTCAAACACGGCCCGGATGCGGCGCTGTCGCTCCGCCGGTGCGACCCGGGTGTAGCCGAACGAGGTGTCGAGCCCTTCCCGGCGGTCGTTCATCAGCGGTAGCGCGCCGCGTCGAAGTAGGCCTTGAGCCGCCGCACGACGACCGGCACCGGCGTGCCGTAGGCGAAGCGGGTCAGGTACTCGCCCGAGGGGCCGAGCAGGAAGAGGCCGGCCGAGTGGTCCACCGAGTACTCGGCCGCGGCCGCCCCCGGCTCCCGGACCTGCTGGTAGCGCACCCGATAGTTGTCGGCCACCCGTGCCACCAGCGCCGGCGAACCGGTGAGGCCGACGATGCGCTTGTCGAAGAAGGCGGTGTAGCGGCCGACCACCTCGGGGGTGTCGCGTTCCGGGTCCACGGTGATGAAGACCGGCTGGAGCTGATCGGCGCCCTCCCCCAGGATCTCGAGGATCTGGGCCACCTCGGACAGGGTCGTGGGGCAGACATCGGGGCAGAAGGTGTAGCCGAAGGTGATCAGCTGGAAGCGCCCCGCGAAGGTGCTCTCGTCGATGCTGTGCCCCTGGCTGTCCATCAGCAGGTAGCGCGGGTTGCGCGGCGCGCCGTCGTCGAACTCGGCGCGGGCCGGGCCCAGGCCCACGAGGGTCACGCCGAGGGCCAGCAGCAGGATCAGCCAGAGCGGTCTCATGAGGTCCCCAGCAGCGCGCGCAGGCGCGCCTCGATGCGGTCCACGTCGGCCCCGACGGCGCCGGCGTCGGGGCAGGTGGCGCCGTCCCGGTGCTGGGCCAGGAAGCCGTCATTGGTGGCCTGCTCAAAGCGCTCGCCCCAGGCGCGGGTCTTGGGCGCGAGTTCGATCACCAGGCGCTTGATGCGCCCCGCGTTGTCGCTCTGCCGGCAGGCCAGGGCGGTCCCGTTGGCCGCGCCCAGCTCGCCGAGCGCCGCGAGGCCCGCCTCGCGGGCATCGCCGTCGGCCATGGCCGGCAGACAGGCCAGCGCCAGCACAAGGGTCAGGATGGCTCTCATTTCGGATCCTCCACATACTGCAGTTCGGTGAGATGGGCGAGGACGTTCTGCAGGTCCGCCGGCGACAGTCCGTCCAGCGCCCCCTTGCCGATCTCCTCCACGTCATGAAGCCGATCCCCGGCGCGGAAATGAGCCATCTGCCGCTCCAGGTAGGCGGTATATTGCCCCACCAGCATCGGAATCGAGCCCCGCCCCTTGCCGGTGTCGCCATGGCAGCTGGCACAGAGGCTGTCGTAGGTGGCCTTGCCGGCGGCCAGATCCCCGTCGACCCGCGGAATGATCATGACCTTCTCCATGGCCTGGAGGCGCGCCAGCGCGTCGTCCGCCTCGGTGAACACCGGCGCGCGGGTCGGCAGCGCGATCTGCGACAGGTAGGCGGCGATGTCGCGGATGTCGCTGTCCGGCAGCTCGCGATTCTGGGTATAGGGGTACATCGGGATGTTGATGCGCTCGCGGGCCCTGAAGGACTTCAGGGTGGCCGCGATGTAGCGGGCCGAGAGCCCCGCCAGGCGCGGGTACTCGCCCTGCTTGCCGCCCTGCCCGAAGGCCCCGTGGCACCCGGCGCAGGTGCCGTTGATGTCCTCGCCGTTGGCCAGATCGGGCTCTGCCGCAAGGGCACCCGACATCAGCCAGCCCGTCGCGAACAGGGTGAGCAGCAGGCGGAACATGGGACTCCCCGTAACTCGTTGAAAGCGATTATCCGGATCACTCGGGCGCCTGAACTTGATGCAGGACAAGCGTGACCGATCAGCGCCGCGGTGCCGCAACGGACATCCGCGGCGCCTCGTCGCGCAGCACCAGCGCCGGGTAGGCGAAGGGGGCCAGGCGCTCGAGAAAATCCACCAGCTCCATGAACGGCGAGTTGCGGAAGAAGCGGGTCTCGGGGGCCTGCATCCAGATCCGGTCGGCGTAGGCGAGCAGCTCGTAGGGCCGGTCGCCCACCCCGTCCTGGTCCAGGTCGAAGCCCTGGTAGTCGTCCCACAGGTTGCCGTGCCAGCTCTCCAGTTCGGGGTTGCCGCCGGCCGTGGTCGTGACCTGCCAGAGGTTGTGCTCGAAGCGGTTGTTCATGACGATGCGGCCGCCGCGCTCGCCGTAGAAATGGACACCGACGATGTTGTGGGCCACGCGGTTGCGGTGGATGAATATCTGGCTCACCGGATTGGAGGGCGAGTCGGCCATGATGCCGGTGGCGCAGTGGACGATCTCGTTCTCCTCCACCAGGGCCGCCGTGGTCTCCTTGAGCGCGATGCAGGCGCCGGCGCTGCTCATGGAGTGCATGACCTGGTTGCGGCGGATCAGGAATCCGCTCGAATTGATCACCACGATGCCCGCGTCGTTGCCCTCGAAGGTGTTCTCCTCGACGCGGCTGCGGTGCGAGAACAGGAAGTTCATGGCACGCCGGCTGTCGCGGATGCGGTTGCGCACAAAACGGTTGTAGGGCGAGTTGCTGATCGTCAGGTCGCGCACATGGGCAATGTCGTTGCCCTCGATCAGGTTGTGGGCCGCGTTCCACAGGCGGATGCCGTCGCCCCGGTCGGCGGTGTCGACCCCGCGCGAGCGGACGGTGTTATCGCGCAGCACGTTGTGCTGGCCGTTGTGGAGCACGATTCCGAACAGCACGTCGTCGAGATCATTGCCCTCGATGACGTTGCCGTCCCCCTCGACGGCGATGCCGGCGTCGATGCGGTCGTGGGAATCGCCGCTGCCGCGGATGCGCAAGCCGCGCACCGTGGCGCCGCGGGCCTCGACACGCAGTACCGTGCCGTTGCGATCACCGAGCAGTTCGGCGACCCCGCCGCCATCCACCACCAGGGGCATGCGCAGCGTCGCGGGCCCCGCATACACCCCGGGCGCCAGGCGCACCACGCCGCTGGGCGGCGGGTTGTCCAGCAGCGGCTGCAGGGGAATCGGCAGCCCGGCCTGGGCAAGCCAGGGCAGTAGGCATCCGGCCAGGGCGAGCCAGCGCCCGGGCCGGAATGGAAAGGTCGTGATCACGCGCGCTCCGTGGGGGGCCACGGCCCGACTCTAGGGGCAGCGAGCGACCGCCACCACGACCGAAGTCAATTTTTCGAGAGAGAAGTCGACTCAGCTGACGCCGAGCAGCTCGACCTCGAACACCAGCGTGGCGTTGGGGGGAATCACGCCGCCGGCGCCGCGGGCGCCGTAGCCCAGCTCGGGCGGGATCGTGATCTTGCGGGTGCCACCGACCTTCATGCCCTGGACGCCCTGGTCCCAGCCCTTGATGACATAGCCGGCGCCGAGCGGAAACGAGAAGGGCTGGTTGCGGTCCTTGCTGGAATCGAACTTGGTGCCGTCGGTCAGCCAGCCGGTGTAATGGACCGAGACGGTCTTGCCGCTCTCGGCGGTATCGCCGTTGCCGGCCACGAGGTCCTCGATGACCAGGCCGTTGGAATCACTCACGGATCGGATCTCCTGTCTGGGGTTGCCTGCACGGCCCGTGCCGCGCGTGCCGGGCAAGGACTTGCCCGACCTGCCATTGTAGGCCACCCGGCTCCCCCGGCGCCCTCAGACGCTGACGAGCTCGCCGAAGCGCTGGGCCACGAGCGCCAGCTTGGGCGACACGACCAGCCGGCAGTAGGGCTCGGCCGGATTGTTGAGGTAGTAGTCGCGGTGCTTCTCCTCGGCCGGCCAGAAGCGGCTGACGGGGAGGACTTCGGTCACCACGGGGTCGCCATGCAGTCCGCTGGCGTCGATGTCGCCGATGACTCTCTGAGCCCAGGTCTCCTGGTCGTCGGACACCGCGAAAATGACCGATCGGTACTGGCTGCCGATGTCGTTGCCCTGGCGGTCGCGGGTGGTCGGATCGTGGATGGCGAAGAACACCTCGAGCAGATCGCCGTAGCCGATCTCCCGCGGATCGAAATCGATGCGGACCACCTCGGCATGGCCGGTCCCGCCGCGGCTGACGGCTGCGTAGTCGGGTGAGGACTGACGCCCTCCCGCATAGCCGGGCATCACTGCTCGCACCCCGCGCAATTGCTGGAAGACGGCCTCCAGGCACCAGAAGCACCCGCCGCCGAAGATCGCCGTGTCGATCTGAACCGTTTCATACGCCATGACCGCTCCTGCCGGCGGTTGCCTCGACCGCCCCCGATGACAACCGGATTATCGGCACGCCAGGCGAAGTCTTCAGCGGAAGGTGAAGGTGTAGAACAGGTCGATTGCGTTGTCGGTGCCGCCGCGCGCCACCACCGACAGCCGCTTGCCGAGCTGGTGGGTGAGCTTGACGATGCTCTCGGCACCGGCGAGGCTCTGCTCGAAGGCCAGGAAGGTATCGGTGGACAGGCGCTTGCCGAGGGTCACGACCTGGCCCGAGACCTCGCCCGCGCTGCTGCGCACGCCGCTATCCACCACCGAGCTGGTCGCGCCCCGGCTCGCGCCGTTGAGGTCGCCCTGGCCGATGCTGAACTGGTCCAGCCCGAGGGCGTTGGACAACTGGCCGGTGATGCCGCCGCCGGTTCCGCCCAGCAAGGCCTGGGCGGCCGGGATCAGCAGGCCCAGGTCGGCGCTGCTGGAGGTGTCGGGCGGCCGGCCCAGGATGATCCAGGCCAGCTTCTCGGAGTCCGGCACGTTGGGCGAGGACACCAGCTGCACCCGCGGCCGGCGCGCGGTGCCGGTGATCGACACCCCGGCCTCCACCTCCAGGCCCTTGCGCAGCGCGGTGATGTTGAGGGACGGATTGCCGGGCGGGCCGGCGAAATTGACGGTGCTGTTCTCCACCGCCAGCTTCTGGCCGTAGCCCTCGAACTGGCCGTCCTCGAGGCGGATCACGCCACTGGCGGCCGGGTCGATGCCGGGCCGGACATAGACGTCGATGCCACCGGCGAGGCGCGTGTCGAGCCCCATGGCGGTGAGGTAAAAGGCCTTGCCCAGGCGGATCTCGATGTCGGCATTGACCTGGAAGGTGCCCGGCTTCTTTTCCTCGCCCAGGATCACGACGTCATCCGACAGGCTCGGCGGCAGGGCTTCGCTGATGGTGATGGCGCCCGCATCGGCCTCCAGCCGGGCCTTGACGTCCACGTGATCCCAGCCGCTCGAGCCGTGTCCCTCGCCACTGACCGCCAGCCACCGATCCTCCCGCTGCAGCAGCGGCAGGCGGTCGGCGAAATAGCCGAACACGCCGGCCCCGGTCGCCAGGTCGATGCTGCCGGAGGCGTGAAGCCGCCCGGGCTCGGCCATCAGCCGGTCCACGTTGATGCGCGACTCCTTCGGCCGCACCCGGTTGGGCGAGACGAACTCCAGGCGCACGACCCGCAGGTAGTCGTGGTCGAAGCTCGCCTCGAGGGTGCCGCCGGACAGGCGCAGGCCCACGTCGGTGAGGGCCAGCGACAGATCCTGGCCGCTCACCTGGCCGATCGCCAGGGGCGACTCGGGCGTGCCGGAGAGCGAGAAGTCGGCCTTCAGCGCACCGCCAGTCACCATGTTGGCGTCCGCCAGCGGGCCCAGCCACTTGATCGACGGCATGTCCAGGTGGGCCGAACCGAGCAGGGCCGAATCCGGCACCAGCCGGATGGCCCCCCCTGCCCGCTCCACCGCCGTGGTCAGCGAGCCGGAGATCCGCCCGAGCTGGCTGCCGGCGCCGTTGAAGGACGCCGCCACGGCCCCGTCCTGGGCATTGAAGACGGCCTCCAGGTCGGTCAGGCCGAGCCGGGCGGTCGCATCGCCCAGCAACACCAGGTCACCGCTCTCGCGTCGCACGCGGGCGGTGCCGCTGATCTGTTCCGCGACCGTGACGTCCCACTCGCCACCCAGCCGCAGCTGTCCCTCGATGGGCTGGACGCCGCCTTCGGGCGCCGGCGCCAGGGACACCCGCAGGCCCGTCATGCTGCCCTCGAGGCGCAGGGCCTCGGGCGTCCATTCGGTCTGCGCCAGACGGATGCTGCCGCCCCCTCCGCTGGTCAGGCGCGCCTCGCCCAGACGCACGCGGTCGGCGGCGGCCGCCAGGGGCGCAGGAGCGGCCAGCTTGAGGGCCACGCGGCCCTCGGTCTCGAGGGCCTGCAGGGTACCGGTCCAGCGCTGGTCGTCCGCCAGCGCGCCGGCCAGCTCCGCATCCAGCGAATCCCCCTCGCCGGCCACCAGCGAGAGGGTGGCGCGATGGTCGCCGCGGGACCCCTCGACCGACACGGCGGCCCGCTTGAGGAGCGTCTTCCGCTCGGGCCCGATGACCTCGCCGACCCCCGCCGCCAGGACGACCCGCCCGTCCAGACCGCCGGCCAGCTCCCCTTGCAGGTTCACGCCGGTGAGCCGGATGCCGCCGGGCAGCATGAGCTGCGAGGCGTTCGCCTGCAGGTCGCCGGCCGGCAGCTCGGGGGTGCCGGTCAGGTTGGCGCGGACTTCCGCGCGCCCATGCAGGTCCGCCTGGAGCACGTCGAGCTGGGTCGCATCGAGGGACAGCGCGAGCCGGTCGCCTTCGCGCCCCCAGCTGCCATCCGCCTGCAGCCGGTTTCCGGCCAGGGACAGCCACAGGCGGGCGTCACTGACGAAGCGCTGCGCGGCGACCAGGTGCCCTTCGCCCGCCAGCGGGTGGCCGAGCAGGCTGCTGTCGGGTGCGACTCGGTAGTCCACCGCGGCCCGGGGCTCGGGCAGGAGGCTGCCGCTGGCCTGGAGCGACAGATTCAGAAGGGCCTCCGGCGCATCCTTGTAGAGCCTGGCCGGGTTCAGGGCGGCCACCTGCAGGTCGGCCGAAAAGGCCTGCTCGGCCTTGAGATCGATGCGCGCCGTGCCCGAAACGCTGGCCTCGCCCTGCCGCAGCCGCAGCTCGGCCACCTCGATGACCTGGTCCTGGTGGGTCGCCCGGGCATCCAGGGCCAGCCCCTCGCCCGCGATGCGCGCGCTGAGCGCCTGCCGGACGCCATCGCCCTGCCCCTCGATCCGTCCGCCCAGGGCCGCCTCCGGCAGCCGCGAATCCAGGGCCTTCAGCCGCAGTCCGACCACATCGAGGGCCAGCTCGAAGAGCCCCACCGGATCGCCGTCGGCCGGCTGCCAGGCGGCCTGCCCAGCCACCTGGGCCCCACCGGAAAGGCCCAGGTCGAGGGATTCCGCCCTCAGTCGTCGCCCGGACCACTGGAATTGCCCCTCGAGCCGCTCGAGGGGAATCTGTCCTGCATCCCAGGGACCGGCGCCGCCATTGGTGAGCTGGAGCGGCCCGGTGATCGTCCAGTCGAGGGGCTCGGGCGCCGCCTGGCCCTCGGCGACCGGTGCCACGGCCAGGTCGGCCAGGACCTGGAAGGCCCCCTTGGGGGCCCCCTCGGCCAAGGCCGAGGGATCGACAGGCCCGGCTTCCAGCCTGGCGTGCTCGAGCGGCACCGGCGAGAACGGCGTGGCGATCGCCTGGAGATCGAAGCCCACCCCCTGGCTGTGGCCCTTGAGCCGGACCTGGGCACGCGTCAGTTCACCTTCGGCCGTGGCAGCCACGTCGTAGGCGTAGGCCTCGTAGCGACCGTCGAGCGTCGCCGTGAGCTTCAGGGGGTAGGGGCTGGCCGTGCCCATGTGGCCCGTCGCAGTGGCGCGACCCCACGGCAGCGTCACGCCGAGCGCGCCGATGTCGATGCGCCGGGGACCTGCCTCGGCCTGCAGCTCGGCATCCGTCAGGCGCAGCCGCGGCTCGCCGAAGCCTGCGTCGGCCCACGCATGCTGGACGAACTCGTCCAGCTCGAGCCGATCGATGCGGATCGTGAGGGGCAGCGGAATGCGATCGGGCAGTCCACCACCACTCGCATCGGAGGGGCGGGCGGCCAGGCGGATGCGCCGGGCCGTGAGCGCCCTGAGGCTGAGCTGTTCGTCCAGCAGTTTCAGCGGAGCCCAGTCGAGGCCCAGGCCTTCGGCCTCGACGCGCAGATCGGGCAGCTCCACGCGCAGCCTGTCGATCGAGAGCCGGTCGAAGATGCGCCCGCTCACCCCCTCGAGGCGGACCGCGCCCTGGGTGGACGACTCGACGATGCGGGCCACGGTCTGGAGGCCCGCGGTCGTGCCGGACACCCATGCCGCCAGCAGGGTGATCGCAAACGCCAGGACCAGCAGCAGGCCGACGCTCCAGCCCAACGCCTTGCGCGCGGTCACCCGTCGCACGCGCGGGGTGTCGGCCGGCCGGGGGTCCTGGGTGTCGGGCATCGGCAGCTCAGCCGAACAGCGCCCTCAGTTCGGCGCCGGGCTCGTCGGCCCGCATGAAGGCTTCCCCGACCAGGAAGGCATTGACCGCATGGGCGCGCATGCGGGCAACGTCGGCCGGGCCCAGGATGCCGGACTCGGTGACGACGATGCGTGGCGCGGGGATGCGATCGAGCTGGTCGAGGGTGGTGTCGAGCGAGACCTCGAAGGTCCGCAGGTTGCGGTTGTTGATGCCGATCAGCGGCGTCCGGAGCTGGAGCGCCACGTCGAGTTCGCCGGCATCGTGGCTCTCGACCAGCACCGCCATGCCCAGCTCGCCGGCCAGATCTTCCATCTCGCGCATCTGCTCCAGGGAGAGTGCGGCGACGATCAGCAGGATCGCGTCGGCGCCCATCGCCCGGGCTTCGACCACCTGGTAGGGATCGACCAGGAAGTCCTTGCGCAGGGCCGGAAGGGCGCAGGCCGCGCGGGCCTGGCGGAGGAAGTCCGGTGCGCCCTGGAAGAACTCCCGGTCGGTCAGCACCGACAGGCAGGCGGCACCGCCGGCCTCGTAGGAGCGGGCGATGTCGGCCGGCACGAAGTGCTCGCGCAGGACGCCCTTGGACGGGCT
>JAGRFX010000696.1 GCA_020445805.1 Rhodocyclaceae bacterium | reverse complement strand
CTCGAGCGCCTCGACCGAACCGGACACGTCACCCTTGATGATCAGGTTGAGGGTGCCGGTCTCGCCCTTCTCCAGACCCTGCAGGATGTCCTCGAGCGTGCGCCGGCCACGCCGTGCGGCGAGTTCGGCGTTGCGCTCCCGAGCCTGCCGGGTGTTGGCGATCTGGCGGGCGATGCGGTCCTCGGAGACGACCAGGAAGGTGTCACCGGCGTCAGGGACCGACGTCAGACCCAGCACCTGGACCGGCCGCGAGGGCAGTGCCTCATCCACCGGATCACCGTTCTCGTCGAGCATGGCCCGCACGCGGCCGTGGGCCTCACCCACGACGATGCTCTCGCCGGCCTTCAACGTGCCCCGCTGAACCAGGACGGTGGCCACGGGACCGCGACCCTTGTCCAGGTGCGCCTCGATGGCCACACCCTGAGCGTCCTGCTCGGGGTTGGCCCGCAGGTCCAGGGATGCATCCGCGGTGAGCACAACAGCCTCGAGCAACTCGTGGATGTTGATGCCGGCCTTGGCGGAGACATCCACGAACATGGTGTCGCCG
>JAGRFX010000695.1 GCA_020445805.1 Rhodocyclaceae bacterium | reverse complement strand
CGCCGCAAACGATTGAGCTACCCGATCGGCAGACGCACCCGCTTTTCCGCCGGTATCGGCGGCCAGGCCGGCTCGACCCGCACCCGGCTGCTGGAAAGCCGCGAGGAACCGGCGTCCGATGCCGTCGCGCTGGCGCTTGGGCTGACGACCGGCGATACGGTGGTCCGGCTCGACACCGTTTCCGAGGCTGACGGCGTGGCAGTGTCGCGCGCGACCTCGTGGTTCGACGCCGGGCGTTTCGCCGGCATCATCAACGCTTTCGAGGAACACGCCTCGATCACCAAGGCGCTGGCCGCCTGCGGCGTGACCGACTATGTGCGCAAATCGACGGCTATCGAGGCGCGGCATGCCTCAGCGGAAGACATCGACCTGCTCGGCCTGTCGGCCGGCGCCATCGTGCTGATCACGCGTTCCGTCAACGCGGACGCGGAGGGCAAGTCGATCCAGTATGCCGAAAGCCGTTTCGCGGCCGACCGAGTCGAACTGAATATCGAATCCGCCTGATCGCGAGGAATGCGACAGGCGCAATCTCAACGCGGCTGCGTCGA
>JAGRFX010000694.1 GCA_020445805.1 Rhodocyclaceae bacterium | reverse complement strand
GTTCGGCAAGCGATACAGGTCGCTTCTCGAGTTCCATCCGGCCTGCCTCGATCTTCGACAGGTCCAGTACATCATCGATGATGGCGAGCAGTGTCGCGGCTGACTGCCGGATGGTGTCGACCAGGCCGGCCTGGCGAACGGATAACCCGCTGTTTTCGAGTACATCGAGCAGGCCGACCACGCCATTCATCGGTGTGCGGATCTCATGGCTCATGTTGGCCAGGAACGCACTCTTGGCCTCGTTCGCGGCATCGGCGCGTTGACGGGCATCGGCCAGTTCAGTCGTGCGTTCCTGCACCAGTTCCTCCAGATGATTACGGTACTGGTTCAGCTCTTCGGCGACACGCTGTTTCTCGGTGATGTCCTCCTTGGCCGCAACATAGTGGGTAATGCGCCCGTCTGCACCGCGGATCGGTGACAGCACCGCGAGCTCGACATACTCTGTCCCGTCGCGTCGGCGGTTGTACAGCGTACCCTTCCAGGGGCGGCCGTGGCTGATCGCCGCCCACATGGCCTGGAACGTCTTTTTCGGGGTCTTGCCCGATTGC
>JAGRFX010000693.1 GCA_020445805.1 Rhodocyclaceae bacterium | reverse complement strand
GACCAGGAGGATACCCCATGGCTGATAATCCATTCCCTCTCAGCAAAGATGAACTCTTGCAGGTTTACCGCACCATGCGCACCATCCGCGAGTTCGAAGAACGGGTCCACACCGAATTCGCCAAAGGTGGCATTCCGGGCTTCGTTCACCTGTACGCGGGTGAAGAAGCGTCGGCGGCGGGGATCATGATTCACCTGCACGACAGCGACCACATTGCCAGTACCCACCGCGGCCACGGCCATTGCATCGCCAAAGGCGTTGAGCCGCACGGCATGATGGCTGAAATCTACGGTAAACAGACCGGGGTTTGCCGCGGCAAGGGCGGCTCCATGCACATCGCTGATCTGAGTAAAGGCATGCTCGGTGCCAATGGCATTCTCGGCGCGGGCGCACCGCTGGTATGCGGCGCAGCGCTGGCTGCCAAATACCGCCAGAATGGCGGCGTTGCCATCAGTTTTGTCGGTGACGGCGCATCCAATCAGGGCACCTTCCTGGAAAGCCTCAATCTGGCCACAGTGTGGAATCTGCCGGCTATTTTCGTGGTGGAA
>JAGRFX010000692.1 GCA_020445805.1 Rhodocyclaceae bacterium | reverse complement strand
CACGCACCCGGCGCCTTTGCCGTGGACATCGACTTTTCCGTGGCGATTTCGGGGCTGGAGCCGGCTCAGTTCATGAACGTGCTCTTCGGCAACACGTCGTTGCAACCCACCGTGCAGGCGTGGGACATGACGCTGCCGCCCGAGATGTTGGCGACCTTCGGCGGGCCGCGTTTCGGCATGGCGGGCCTGCGCGAACTGGTCAACGCGCCCACGCGCCCGTTGACGGCCACCGCGCTCAAGCCCATGGGCCTCAGTCCGGCCGAACTGGGCGAACTGTGCGCGACACTGGCGCGCGGTGGCATCGACATCATCAAGGACGACCACGGGCTGGCCAACCAGGCCTTTTCGCCTTTCGATGAACGGGTGCGCGCCTGCCAGGACGCGGTCAACCGGGTGCACGCCGAAACCGGGCATCGGGCGATCTACGTGCCCAATATGGCCGGCACGCCCAGCGCGCTCTTCCGCCAGGCGGAGATCGTCCACGAGTTGGGGGTGGGTGCGGTGATGGTCTCGCCCATGTTGGTGGGGCTGCCGGTCTTCCACGAACTG
>JAGRFX010000691.1 GCA_020445805.1 Rhodocyclaceae bacterium | reverse complement strand
CCCCGACCGGCCGCCGCTGAACATCAAGTGCAACGTGTCGGCACGCCAGCTCGCCCAGGCCAACTTCGTCGATCACCTGGCGACCTCGCTCGAGCGCTCGGGTGCGGACCCCGCACACCTCACCCTCGAGATCAGCGAGGGTGCGCTCATGTACGACGTGGCCAGCGCCTGGTCGACGCTGCGCAGCTGTCGCCACCTCGGCGTCTCCCTGGCGCTCGACGACTTCGGCACCGGCTACAGCTCGCTCGGCTACCTGCGTCAGTTCAACCTCGACCTGCTCAAGATCGACAAGTCCTTCGTCGACGGCCTCGGCCGCTCCCGCGAGGACACGACGATCATCGAGCACGTCATCGGCATGGCCAAGGCGCTCGGGATCGTGACCGTGGCCGAAGGTGTCGAGACCGAGCAGCAGGTCGATCTGCTGCGGAGCCTGAACTGCGACCTGGCGCAAGGGTGGTACTTCTCGAACCCGCAGCCGCCATCGGTGATCAGCCACCTGCTCACCCCGTCGGGCACGCCCCACGAGTGGCGACCCGCCGACGGAGACGA
>JAGRFX010000690.1 GCA_020445805.1 Rhodocyclaceae bacterium | reverse complement strand
ATACGGTCACGAGCTATGTCATCGACTGGGGCGACGGATCCACCAGCACCGTCGGCTCCGCCGGCGACGTCAATCACGTCTATGCCACCCAGGGCGCCTTCGCGATTTCCGTCGCGCTGGTGGACGAGGATGGCACCCATGCCGACGCGGGCAGCACCTCGGTCAGCGTGACAGCGCCGACCGCGACGCTGTCGGTTGAGGCGGGTGCAGACGCCAGCCTGTTGGAGGGCGAGACGCTGGTCCGCAGCGTCGCCTTCTCGGACGGTTCCGACGATGGTGCCGCGGGCTGGAACTACGAGATCGACTACGGCGACGGCACGATCATCACCGGAGATACGTTCACACGCAGCGTCGAGCTCAACCACACTTACCTGGACGGCGACACAGAGCACCTCGTGACTGTTGCTCTGACCGACGAGGATGGTGAGACCGCCAGCGACAGCTTCACGGTCAACGTCACCAACGTCGCGCCGACCCTCGACCTGATCGGCGCCGACACCGTCGATGAGGGCAGCCCCTATACACTGATCCTCGCTGACCTGGTCGATC
>JAGRFX010000689.1 GCA_020445805.1 Rhodocyclaceae bacterium | reverse complement strand
GGCGCCTTCACCGGGGCCGGCGCCAGGCAGGCCGGCCTTGCCGCCGAAGCCGGCGAAGGGACCCTCTTCCTCGACGAGATCGCCGAACTGCCGGACCCGCTGCAGGCCAAGCTCCTGCGCCTCGTCCAGGAACGTCGATTCCGGCCGGTCGGCGCGGCCCGCGAACTGGAGTTCCACGCGCGTCTCGTCTTCGCCACCCATGCGGACCTCCGGCGCCGGGTCGAGGAAGGGCGCTTCCGCGAGGATCTCTACTACCGCATCGCCGTGATCGACATCGCGATCCCGCCGCTCCGCGCCCGCGGCGAGGATCTCGCCCACCTCGCCCTTCGCCTGCTGGCCACCGTCGATGCCCGGCTGACCCTCGGACCGCACCGCCTGACCGAGGCGGCGCTCGCCGCGCTGGCCGGGCACGACTGGCCCGGCAACGTGCGGGAGCTGCGCAACCGCATCGAGCGGGCGGCCGCCCTCGCCGAGTCCCAGGAGATCGGGCCGGACGACCTTTTCCCCGATCGCGCCGTGCCGCCGGTCACCGCACCGACCTCCGACCTG
>JAGRFX010000688.1 GCA_020445805.1 Rhodocyclaceae bacterium | reverse complement strand
CGGCGATCGGCAGCCGCGACGGGCACTGAGCGGTCTTCAGCACCCTGCGCTGGAGAGGGGCCGGCGCAAGAGGGTCTTCAGGGATCGCTCCGGGCGAGAGGCAGCACCAGCCGGAAGCACGCGCCCCCCTCGTCGCCGGTCTCCGGCTCGACGAGCTCGATCCGGCCTGCGTGGCTCTGGGCGATGCCGTGGGCCACGGAGAGCCCGAGCCCGGTTCCGCCTTCGCGCAGCTTGGTCGTGAAGAAGGGCTCGAAGAGGCGCTTGCGGGCCTCGGCGTCGAGCCCCGGCCCGTCGTCCCGGACCACGCAGACGGCGGACGAGTCGGCCCGCGCGGTCTCCACCCGGACGGAGGCCCCGAGCGCCCGCACCTCGAGGCCGTTGCGGATCAGGTTCACGACGACCTCTTCGAGCTCGACGTCGTTGCCGAGCACGGGGAGCGGCGCCTCGTCGAGACGGAGCTCGACGCTCGCCCCGCGTCGCGCGGCGTAGGCCGCGGTCGCCGCGTGGGCGGACGCGACGATCCCGTTCAGGTCCTGGAGCACGAAGTCCT
>JAGRFX010000687.1 GCA_020445805.1 Rhodocyclaceae bacterium | reverse complement strand
CTTGGCGCGGGCCGCGTAGAAGGCCTGACGGAAGGCGCTGAACGCGCCGGCCTCGATTGCCGCGCGCATCTGAGCCATCAGCCGCAGGTAGTAGTGGAGATTGTGGATGGTCGCCAGCCGGGCGGCCAGAATCTCGCCGCAGCGGTCCAGATGGCGCAGGTAGGCACGCGAGAAGTTGGCGCAGCAGTAGCACTCGCAGCCGGCTTCTACCGGCCCGGTGTCCAGCGCGAAGCGCGCATTGCGGATATTGATCTGGCCCTGGGCCGTGAACAGATGGCCATTGCGGGCATTGCGGGTGGGCATGACGCAGTCGAACATGTCCACCCCACGGGCGACGGCCTCGACCAGATCCTCCGGCCGGCCGACGCCCATCAGATAGCGCGGTCGCTCGGTCGGCAGCTGCGGGCAAACGTGCTCGAGCATGGCTTCGCGCTCGTGCGCCGGCTCGCCCACCGCCAGACCACCGACCGCATAGCCATCTAAGCCCAGATCCAGCAGGCCGCGGGTGGATTTATCGCGCAGCGCCGGGTAGACGCCACCCTGGACGCTGC
>JAGRFX010000067.1 GCA_020445805.1 Rhodocyclaceae bacterium | reverse complement strand
GATCGGCCAGTAGGGCGGGCCGGGATGGATCCCCGCGCGATTCTCCGCGAGATGTTCGATGCCGCGGTGCGGGCGGCCCAGCCCGCCCACTGCCTGCCCCCGCTGCTGCCCGGGGCCCCGCGGGGGCGGACCGTGGTCATCGGCTTCGGCAAGGGCTCGGCCGAGATGGCCCGGGTGCTCGAGGCCCACTGGCCCGGTCCGCTCAGCGGGCTGGTGGTGACCCGCTACGGGTATGCGGTGCCCTGCGAACGCATCGAGATCGTCGAAGCCGCCCACCCGGTGCCGGACGCGGCGGGCGAAGCGGCAGCGCGCCGCATGCTGTCGCTGGTCGGACCCCTGGGCGCCGACGACCTGGTGATCTGCCTGGTCTCCGGCGGCGGGTCGGCGCTGCTGCCGCTGCCGGCCGAGGGCCTGAGCCTGGCCGACAAGCAGGCGGTGAACCGGCTCTTGCTGGCATGCGGCGCGACCATCAGCGAGATGAACTGCCTGCGGCGCCACCTGTCGGCGATCAAGGGCGGCCGCCTGGCGGCCGCCTGCCACCCGGCCCGGGTCGTGAACCTGCTGATATCCGATGTGCCGGGCGACCGGCCGGGCGACATCGCGTCGGGACCGACGGTGGGCGACCCCAGCCACTGCGAGGACGCGCTCGAGATCGTGCGCCGCTACCGGATCACCCTGCCCGCCGCCGCCCAGGCGCTGCTCGAGTCCGGTCGGGGCGAGTCCGTGAAGCCGGGCGATCCCCGCCTGGCGGGGGTCGAGACCCACTTCGTCACCACCCCGCAGATGGCCCTGCTGGCCGCCGCCGCGGTGGCCGCGAAACACGGCATCCACCCGGTGGTGCTCGGCGACAGCCTGGAAGGCGAGGCCCGCGAGGTCGGCCGCGTGATGGCCGGCATGGCCCAGCAGGTGCAACGCCACCACCAGCCGGCCCAGCCGCCCTGCGTGCTGCTCTCCGGCGGGGAAACCACCGTGACCCTGCGCGGCAAGGGCCGGGGCGGCCGCAATGTCGAGTTCCTGCTGGCGCTGGCCCTCGGGCTGGATGGCCAGTTCGGCACCTGGGCGCTGGCAGGCGATACCGATGGCGTCGACGGCGCCGAGGAAATCGCGGGGGCCATTGCCACCCCCGACACCCTCGCGAGGGCCTGGCGGGCGGGCATCAATCCCCGCGCCGCCCTCGATGACAATGACGCCCACGGATTTTTCCAGGCGCTTGGCGATTCGGTGGTGACCGGCCCCACGCTGACGAACGTGAATGACTTCAGGGCCATTCTGGTGTTGTAATGATTTGAGACATAAACCCACGACGGCAGTGCAGGATCTCGCGCAGCGGGGCGATAGTTGTTACGCTGAAGGCATAGCCCAATGCCGATGCTGGCGTTCTTGCCGGCAAACCACACCTGCATGTCGTCCGGACCCAAAGGCCGAATGGAAATCGATGACGTCAGGGACATCCTTCCGCTGTTCCTGAACCACTCGCACGCCGCCGTGGCAATCAAGGACCTGGAGGGCAGGTACCTGTTTGCCAACGGCGAATTCCAGCGCTACGCGGGCGTCGGCCTGGAGCGCATCTTCGGCCAGCGCGACGAATCCTTCCTCGACGCGACGCGCACGCGGCTGGCAAACGAGGCCGAGCAGGCCATCCTGAACTCCCGCCGGGGCCGCAGCGGCGACGAGTGCATCGTGCGGGACGGCAGCACCCTGTCCTACCTCGTGGCCCGCTTCCCGATCTTCAACGAGCACCACCAGATCGTCGCGGTCGGTCTCATCGGCATGGAGATCACGCCCGAGCAGCGCGACTCGGCCGCCGCCGAGCGGGCCCTGAAGGAGGCCCAGCTCGTCAACGCCCAGCTGCGCGGGGCCATTTTCGCCCTTGAGGAGCTGGCCAGCACCGACCGCCTCACCAATGCCTGGAACCGCCGCCGCTACGAGGAGACCATCGAGGGCGAGATCCATCGCTCGGCCCGCTACGGGCACCCCCTCTCGATGCTGCTGATCGACGTGGACCACTTCAAGCGCATCAACGACCTGCACGGGCACCAGGAAGGCGACCGGGTCCTCGTCCAGGTCAGCACGCTGGTGCGCTCCATCATGCGCAAGTCCGACTCGCTGACCCGCTGGGGCGGCGAGGAGTTCATCGTGCTGATGCCCAACACGGGCCTGGGGCGCGCCCAGGCCACGGCCCAGCGGATCTGCGACACGGTGGCCGCCCACCCGCTCGACACCATCGGCCACCTGACCGTCAGTGTGGGCGTGGCTGAATACCTGCCCTCGGAGACCCACGAGGAATGGCTGGCCCGGGCCGACCGGGCCATGTACCGGGCCAAGGATGCGGGCCGCAACCGCATCGACGTGGATCCGTCGCGCAGCATGACCCAGAGTCATGTGGAGCATCTGGAGGGCAATTTCGTCCAGCTGGTCTGGAAGGAGGCCTTCCGCTGCGGACACGCGGTCATCGACCGGCAGCACGAGCAGCTATTCCGGCGCGCCAACGAGCTCCTCGAGGCCGTCCTGTCGGGCCGCCCCAAGGACGAGCTCCTGCTGGTCGTCGAGAAGCTGGTCGGCGAGGTCGGCAAGCATTTCGCCGACGAGGAGTGGATCCTCGATGCCCTGGCGTTTTCCGGGCTGCAGGCGCATCGGGTCGAACACGCCGGGCTGATGTCCCGCTGCCACGCCCTGGTCGGCGACTTCGAGGCCGGCACGGTGCCGGTCGGCGAGGTCTTCCAGTTCCTGGCCCACGAGCTGGTCACCCGACACATCCTGGGATCCGACCGAGAGTACTTCCCGCTGACACAGATGCAGCCGGCCAGCTGATCGCCGCAGACTTTCCACAGAAATTATCAGAGCCTATAATTTCTGCAAGGAGGTCTTACATGGCTGCAAGCACGCACCCGGTCGGCACCCGGCCCGATCCCGCCACCGTCCTCTCCAAGGCGGTTACGCGCAGCGCCGAGCGCCTGGCGATCCCGCGCAATCTGCTGGCCCGCATCCTGGGCCTGAGCCCCGCCACGATCACCCGCCTGTTCTCCGGCCAGTACCAGCTCGATCCGGATCGCAAGGAGTGGGAGTTCGGACTGCTCTTCGTCCGCGTCTTCCGATCGCTCGATTCCATCGTCGGCAACGAAGGGGCGGCGCGCCACTGGCTGAGCGCCGACAACCACGGCCTCAATGGCCGCCCGATCGACCTGATCCGGAGCACGGAAGGGCTGGTGCGTGTCGTACAGTACCTGGACGCCTCGCGCGGTATCGTCTGAGGCCCGCCCGTGGCGTGGCGTGATCTGGCGCATCGTGGAGGCGCAGCACACGGCCGCCACCATGAAGCTGGTCGATTCCGCCGATGAGCAGGACCTGCTCGAATCCCTGCTCGACACCGGCAAGCCGGCCTGGCCCGACGCCACCGGGCACCTCGACTACCTGCTCGCGACCCCGTTCCGCTACCCGCCCCGCGAGGGCGGCTCGCGCTTTCGCGCGGGCACCGACCCCGGCGTCTTCTACGGCGCGGGCTCGGTACCCACCGCCTGCGCCGAGCTGGGCTACTGGCGCTGGCGTTTCCTGAGGGACGCGCCCACCCTGGAACGCCTCGAGCCGGTCGCCCATACCGCCTTCCGCAGCCGGATCGATGCCCCGGTGGTGGACCTGCGGAAACCCCCGTTCGACCAGGACGAAGCGCTATGGCGCCACCCCACCGACTACGGCCCGTGCCAGGCCTTCGCCCGCATCGCCCGCGAGGCCGGGGCTCACGGCATCCACTACACGTCGGTGCGCGATCCGGACGGCGGCTGGTGCCTGGCGGTGCTCGATCCGGCCGCCTTCCCGCGCCCCAGGCCCCTCGAGGGCAACCAGACCTGGTGGCTGGCCGTGAGCCTCCACGAGGTCGTCTGGCGACGCCGTCAGGCCTCGCTGGTCGTCGATATGCGCCGCTGGTCAAGCGCCGAGGATGAGCCTTCATGAAACTGCCCACGCTCCTGACGTCGCTGCTCCTGTCCTCCGCCATGGCGCTGGCGGGCGAGGCCGACGTGGTCGGCGCCACGGTCCGCTGCGATGCCCAGCGCCACTGCCGTTTCGACGTGACGGTCCACCACGCGGACGCGGGCTGGACCCATTACGCGGATCGCTGGGAGATTCTCGCGCCGGACGGCACGCTGCTGGGCTCGCGGACCCTGCTCCACCCCCACGACACGGAGCAACCCTTCACCCGCTCCCTCGAGGACGTCCTGGTGCCTGCAGCGATCCGCACGGTCCGCATCCGCGCCCATGACAGCGTGCACGGCGACGGCGGCGCGGAATTCGAACTGGCCATCCCCTGACCCGGTCGGCGGGCGCCGCCTGGACGGCGCTCACTCGTCGAGGCGCGTCAGCGTACTGGGGTGACGACCGCTGCAAGCCAGGAAATTGGCCGGCATCACCACTTCGCCCGTGGCATGGCGGCAGTCGGCATCGAAGTGCAGCTCGGTACGTCCCTGGCAGAGCAGACCGTAGTGCCAGTCGATCACCAGCAGCTCGCCCACGTGGCGCGCTTCGCCGGTGACGTCGCCGCAGCCCGCCTCGGCCATGCCGAAGCTGCCGTCGCTGCGGGGCGTGAAGGTCAGGGTGGACTCGCACGCGAGGCTCGGGACGCGGTTGAGCCAGCGCCCCGTCATGTCGCAGCGGCCTCCGGCCGCCCGCAGCGCGGGGCGCGCTTCCGGCTGCACCCGCAGCCGAGCCAGACCCGCGAACACGCCGGCGGGGTACTGATCCAGATAGGCCTGGTAGGCGGCCGGCGTATCGAGCTCGCGAGCACTCTCCCACAGCTGCTGTTCAAGCGAAACCGCGCCGGCCGCCGACGCGCCTGACGCGGAGGCCGCGCCGGCCGCGCGATTGAAGACGAAATCGCCGGTCAGCGAGGACGACTCCCAGGGGACCTGCAGCCCGCGGGACTGATCCGCCACCGCGATCCGCACCCGCTTGAAGACCTCCTCGGCCTTGAGCCCCGGCGCGTCGAGGGCCTTGAGCAGTTCGGCGGTGTAGAGGCCGTTGCTGCCGGCGCCGTCCACCGCCACCGAGCCCGGGGCGGTCGCATAGGCGATCAGGGTCCCCCGCGCGGCGTCGATGGCGGCGAGCCCCCGCCCGCCGCCCCGCACCTGGCGCTCGAACGGGTTGTTGCGGCAGGCATCGAGAATCACGAAGTTGACCCGCGCCTGGCTCCGGGCCATCTCCTCGAGCAGGTCGCCCACGTCCACCGCCTCGAAGCGCAGGGCCGCCTCGGCATCGATCCGGGCGCCGACCGGCAGCGGTAGTTGCGCCCCTGGGACTGCACGCCGTGGCCCGCGTAATAGAACAGCGCCGTGGTGTCGGCATCGAGGCGCCGGCTGAAGGCCACCATGGCCCGCTCCATGCCGCGCCGGTCGGCGTCGGTGAGGGCGCTGACCTCGAAGCCCAGTTCGGTCAGCTTCGCCGACATGGCGCGGGCATCGTTCACCGGGTTGGCCAGCGGCGCGTCCGGGTAGGCCCCATTGCCGATCACCAGGGCCACGCGGCCCGCCGCGAGCACGTCTCCCTGTGGCGACAGCGCCGCCAGGAGGACCGTCACGAATTCCGCGATCAGGCGGCACGCCGCCAGGGCTGCCCTCATGCGTTCCCGGTCTGGGCGAGGGTGAAGTCGAGGCAGTGCCGGATTTCATCCACCGCGAGCTTCCCGCCGGGACGCACCCGCAGGTCGAGCACCAGGGCATCGCCGGCTTCATGGACCTCGAGCGATTCGAGTTCGCCGTAGGCCTGCGTAGGGCAACTGCAGCGGCCATCGCGGCAAGCCGAGAACGCCGACAGCAGGGCGTCACGATCGCCCCCCACCCCATCGACCGTGATCCTTATGCCGGTCGATCCTTCGTCGATTCGATACTGCATCGTCGCTCCCAAGCCTGCGGCCGTTGGCCATGTCCGATAGCGATCATAGCGAATGGCAGACCAGGCACAAACGCTGGGGCTCCTGTCGCAGGAAGACCTCGAAGGCGACCCCGCCCTCCCCGGGCGGCGCCGAGGTGTGGCAGGAACCGCAGACCACGGTCCGCTCCGGGCCGTACAGGCGGGGCTCGGCCTCGTCGGGGAGACCATCGTGGTTCTGGTCGAAGAACCAGAACGTGTCGGTGCATCCCTCGGGCTGGGCAAAGTCGGGCCGGCGCGGCAGACCGCGCCCGACCGGATGATGGGCCGGCGACTCGGTCTCGGTCGGTGGTGGCGGCTGGACGACGCTGCACTGGGCAAAGACCGGCACGGGGCCGAGCCCGGCCAGCACCACGATGAGGCACGCCGCCGAGCGGCCAGCCCTGGGCAGTCCTTCCATGACCTTCGGCCCTCCTCGCGAACCGACATGCAGCCCGCTGTCATCCACTTCATTCTAGTCGCTGCTCTGCTTGAAGCGCGCCGGGCTGCCCTCATCTAGGTCGCGAAGCCCCCCATCCTGGAGATGTCCATGTCTGCCGAGAGCCTGATCGTCCCCTGCGCGTCCTGCCACGCGCTCAACCGCCTGCCTCGGACGCGCCTGGCAGACGCCCCGAGCTGCGGCAAGTGCCACCAGCCGATCATCAGCGGGCACCCGCTGGTCCTCGACGAGGCGAGCTTCGATCGGCATGCGGGCCGGGGCGACCTGCCCCTGGTGGTGGATTTCTGGGCCCCCTGGTGCGGCCCGTGCAAGATGATGGCGCCGGCCTTCGAGGAGGCGGCGGGCCTGCTGGCGCCGGCCATCCGGCTGGCCAAGGTCGATACCGAGTCCGAGCCGAACCTGGCGGCGCGCTTCGGCATCCGCAGCATTCCGACCCTGGTCCTGTTCCGCGGCGGACGCGAGATCGCGCGCCAGGCCGGTGCCATGAACACCGCCGGCATCGTCCAGTGGGTGCGCGCCCAGGCCCACTGAGGCCATCGCCCGGCGCCCCCTGAGGCGCCCTGCGGCGATGGGGACTAGAATGGCGCCCCATGTCCCGCGCCCGCGATACCCTGCAGCACGTCTTCGGCTACCCGAGCTTCCGCGGTGAGCAGGAGGCCATCGTCGAGCACCTGATCGCCGGTGGCGATGCCCTGGTGCTGATGCCGACCGGCGGCGGCAAATCCCTGTGCTACCAGATTCCGGCCCTGCTGAGGACCGGCACCGCCATCGTGGTCTCGCCCCTGATCGCGCTCATGCACGACCAGGTCAGCGCGCTGCGGGAGGCCGGCGTGGCGGCCGCCTACCTCAATTCCAGCCTCGACCAGGAGACCGCCTGGGCCATCGAGATGGACCTGCGCTCCGGCCAGCTCGACCTGCTTTACGTGGCGCCGGAGCGCCTGCTGGCCGGACGCACTCTGTCGATGCTGGAGAGCCTGCACCGGGAGGGCCGCATCGGCCTGATCGCGATCGACGAGGCCCACTGCGTTGCCCAGTGGGGCCACGACTTCCGTCCCGAGTACCTGCAGCTCTCGGTGCTGGCGGAGCGCTTTGCCGGGGTGCCGCGGATCGCGCTGACGGCCACCGCCGACGCCCGCGGCCGGGAGGAGATCGCCGAGCGCCTGTGCCTGACCGGCGCCCGCCGCTTCATCTCGAGCTTCGACCGGCCCAACATCCGCTACCGGGTGGCCGACAAGGACAATCCGCGGCGGCAGCTGCTGTCCTTCATCCGCGACGAGCATCGCGGCGAGGCCGGCATCGTGTATTGCCTGTCGCGGCGCAAGGTGGACGAGACCGCGGCTTTCCTCGTCGGGCAGGGCATCTCCGCCCTGCCCTACCACGCCGGCATGTCCTCCGAGGCCCGCGCCGACCACCAGTTGCGCTTCCTGCGGGAGGACGCCACGGTGATGGTGGCGACGATTGCCTTCGGGATGGGCATCGACAAACCGGACGTGCGCTTCGTCGCCCACCTGGACCTGCCCCGCTCCCTCGAGGGCTACTACCAGGAGACCGGCCGCGCCGGGCGCGACGGCCTGCCGGCGGAGGTACTGATGCTGTGGGGCGCCGGCGACGTGGTCCAGCAGCGCCGCATGATCGACATGAGCGAGGGCAGCGAGGACTTCAAGCGCCAGGCCCGCGGCAGGCTCGACGCGCTGGTGGCCCTCGCCGAGGCCACCGGGTGCCGGCGGCAGATGCTGCTCGCCCACTTCGGCGAGGCCTCCCAAGCCTGCGGCAACTGCGACACCTGCCTGCAGCCGCCCCGCACCTGGGACGCCACCGAAGCGGCCCGCAAGGCCCTGTCCTGCGTGTACCGGACCGGGCAACGCTATGGCGCCAGCCACCTGATCGACGTCCTGCGGGGCGAGGCCACCGACAAGGTGGCCGAGCGCGGACATGACGCCGTCAGCACCTTCGGGATCGGCGCCGAGCTGGACGAGAAGAGCTGGAAGAGCGTGTTCCGCCAGCTGGTGGCGCGCGGCCTGCTGTCGGTGGACCACGACCGCTTCAATGCCCTGATGCTCACCGAGGACGCCCGCCCCCTGCTCAAGGGCGAGTCAGAATTCCTGATGCGCGAGCCCACCAAGCGGGCCAAGGTGGGCAAGACGACCCGCTTCGTGGGGCGCGACGCCCGCGACGACGCGCTCTTCGAGCGGCTGCGGCACTGGCGCAGCGAGACAGCACGGGCCCGCAATGTGCCCGCCTACGTCATCTTCAACGATGCCACGCTCACCGACATCGCCCACGCGCGCCCGGCCAGCCTGGACGACCTGTCGGCGATCTCCGGCGTGGGCGACCGCAAGCTCGAAGCCTACGGCGAACAGATCCTGTCCCTGGTGCGGGACGACGATGCCGGCTGACCGCGGGCGCCAGGGTCGAAAGCCTGCGCCTCCGAAACGCACCGCGCCCCGCACGCCGAACTCGGTTCCGCTTCGCCAACGCATCGCCTACCTGATCGCCTCGACCTGCCTGATCGCATATGGTGGTTTCGGTCTGTACGCCAACGATCTGTATGTCCCCGGGCGGCGCGGCATCGGCACACACCTCCACGACGAGCCCGCCCTGCTGATGGTCGGAGCCCTGCTTTGCGGTGTGCTGATCATGCTGTCGATCGTGGTCGATCACTATGACCAGCGCGACAACGAATTTCGCTACCGGCAGTTCGCGCGGCGGCTCAAGGTGCTGGGTCTCAGCCTCTTTGGCGTCTCCCTGGTCTGGCACCTGGCCAGCCGACTGGCCAATTAATTCCGTTGACGTCAACGTCAATTAGAGCCTAGTCTGGGCTTCCTCCGAACGCTCTGGAGCAGTCCCGGTGCCCCCCCTTGCCAATCCCGATTTCGCTACTGCCGTAGCCGCCAGTTTCGCGCGCCAGAACGCGATGCACCTGATCCGCGCGAGCATGCCGGTCATCGAACACGGCCGCACGGAGATTCATGTGCCCCACTGGGACGGCGTCGAGCAGCAGCACGGATTCGTACATGGCGGGGTGGTCGGCATGATCGCCGACTCGGCGGCCGGCTACGCGGCCATGACCGTGGTGCCGGCCACGGCCTCGGTGCTGACGGTCGAGTACAAGATGAACCTGGTGGCGCCCGCCGACGGCGAAAAGCTGATCGCCCGCGGTTCGGTGCTGCGCCCTGGCCGGACCCTGATCGTGACCCGCGCGGAGGTCTTCGCCGTCACCGACACCCGGGAGACCCTCTGCGCCCTGATGCAGCAGACCATCATGGTCATGCATGGCAAGGCCGAAAAATAGTGGGCGGCGGCGCACCCGCGCCCGGTTCGCCCGGCGACCGGTATGCTAGGGTCTTTGGACATGGCGTGCCGCCCCTGGCCGATGGCTGCGGCATCGGGTGCCCGGCTCACGAAGCCAGCCCGGGCGCGCCTGATGGCTCGGCGGCGAAGGCCGCGGTGCACGGCCCGATCGGAGATACCGGCACGGCGGGCATCCGACGCCCCCTCTTGCCCGGAATACTGTCATGACACCCCTGTTCGATCCCCTGCAGAACCATGTCGGCTGGCTGGAAGGCCCGATCGTCTTCGGCAACCAGATCGAGTGGCTGGCCTTCATCCACGACGGCCACGTCTACCACGCCGCCACGCACCAGTGGCTGGGCCCCTGGAACGACGGCGCCCTGCTCGACCGCAGGGGACTCGTCGTCGGCTGGACACCCGACCGGACGCCGCGGGCCCGCTCGGCACCGCGTCCGCTGGGCCAGCCCATGGCGCCCCCGCGGCCCTTCCCGCCCAAGCGCCCAATCATGCCGCGACGCCCCCTCAGCCCCCAGACGCCGGCCTTCGAGTGGTCGCCCCTGGGCTGGTCGGCCTGGCTGGCGGTGGCCAATCCGCCCCCGCCGCCGCCGGTGGCCGACCCCGACAACAGCGCTGCCGTGGACGACTCCGGTCCGCCCCCCGCGAACGAGCGCTGAGCCGGCGTTCAGTCCGCCGCAGCCCGAACGGCCGCTGCCAGGGTGTCGGCCGCCCGCAGAGCCGGGCTGTCCCGGTGCCGGACCATCAGGGTCGGGACCCGCGCCAGTTCCGAGGGCACGCGGCTCAGCTCCACCTGATCGGCATGGCGCGACTGCTCGATCACGCGCCGAGGCAGCAGGGTCCAGCCGACACCGGCCCCCACGCAGCCGAGAATGCCTTCGAGGGTCCCCATCTCCATCACGTGGCCCGACGGCTGTCCCAGCTGTCGCTGCCACTCCAGGGCCCGCGCCCGGTACGCACAGCCGGTCCGGAACAGGATCAGGGGCAGGCCGATCGGCCCACCCGCGCTGGCGCAGACCAGTTCCTCCTCGGCGACCGTCTCGCCGGCCAGCCGCGGATCGTCCAGCGGACCGGCCACGAAGGCGCAATCCAGTCGATGGGCGAGCACCCCCTCCACCAGCGCCTCGCTGGTGTCGGTGACGATGTGCAGGTCCACCCCGGGGTGCCGTTCGCGCAGCCGCATCAGGCCGCGGGGCAGGTGCAGGGCCGCGAAGGTTTCCATCGACCCGATGCGCAGCTCGCCGGTCTCCGCGCCCACCTGCCGCACGGCCGCGGCGGTCTGCCGCTCGAGCTGCAGCATGCGCTCGGCGAACTCGAGCAGGACCCGGCCCGGCGGGGCCAGTTCGAGCCCGCGCCCCTTGCGGAAGAACAGGATCGTTCCCAGTTCCTCCTCGAGTCGGCGGATGCGCGTGGTGACATTGGACTGGACCGTGTTCAGGCGCCGCGAGGCCGCCAGCACACCGCCCTCCTCGACCACGGCCTTGAAGGTTCGCAGGGCCACGAGCTCCATTTTAATTCTCCAAAAAAGAACGCTTCGTTCTTAATAATTCGATTGTACAGATAGTACAAGTGCCGTACCTTGACCCTGTCACCCGAGTCCCCACACCCATGCCTTCCACCCATCCGTCCCGCCTCCAGGTCATGACCGCCGGCATCGTCAGCCTGGTCCTGTGCATGGGCATCGCCCGCTTCGCGTACACGCCCCTGCTGCCGCTGATGCAGCAGCAGGCCGGCCTGGGTGCCGGCGAGGGCGGCTGGCTCGCGGCATGGAACTACCTGGGCTACCTGCTCGGCGCCCTGGTCGCCTCGTCGATCTCGGACATGGTCCTGAAGGATCGCCTGTACCGGATCGGGATGGTGGTCGCTGTGGTGTCCACGGCGGCCATGGGGCTCTCCGACTCCGTCGTGTGGTGGAGCGTCTGGCGCTTCGTCGCCGGCCTGTCTAGCGCCGCGGGGATGCTGATGGGCACCGGCCTGATCCTGAACTGGCTGATCCGCCACGACCACCGTCCGGAGCTGGGCATCCATTTCGTGGGCATCGGGCTCGGCATCGCCTCCTGCGCCGTGATGGTGACGGTGCTCTCCCACTGGCTGGACTGGCGGATGCAGTGGTACGCCTTCTCGGCCCTCGGCCTGCTCCTGCTGGGACCTGCCCTGTGGTGGCTGCCGGCGCCGGACACCAGCGGGCTCACCCATGCCGGTCGCCCGATGCCCGACGCACCGCCCTCGCCCCTCTTCATGCGGGTCTTCATGGCGGCCTACTTCTGCGCGGGCGTGGGCTATGTGGTCAGCGCGACCTTCATCGTCGCGATTGTCGACAGCCTGCCCGGCCTCGCCGGCAAGGGCGCCCTGGTGTTCCTGGTGATCGGGCTGTCGGCGGCGCCGGCCTGCATCCTGTGGGATCTGGTGGCCCGGCGGATCGGCATGCTGAATGCCCTGCTGGGCACGGCCACGGTGCAGATCGCGGGCATCCTGATGCCGCTGGCCGGCGGGCTCGCGGCGGCGCTGGCCGGCGCGGTGCTGTTCGGCCTCACCTTCGTCGGCCTGGTGAGCCTGGTGCTGACGATGGCGGGACGCTACTTCCCGACCCGGCCGGCCAAGATGATGGGCAAGATGACCATCGCCTACGGCGTCGCCCAGATCCTCGCGCCGGCCATCACCGGCTGGATCGCCGAGCGGGCGGGCAGCTATGCCGGCGGTCTTTACCTGGCGGCGGGCGTGATGGTCGTCGGCAGCCTGCTGCTGGCCGCCCTGAAAGCCATCGAGGCACGCGACGTGGCCGCGGCCCACCCCCGCCACGCCTGAGGAGACGCGCAGCCATGGGGCCTGACCGCCGACTCACCGACCTGCTCGGCATCGAACATCCGATCCTGCTGGCGCCCATGGCCGGTGCGGGCGGCCCCGCCCTCGCCATCGCCGTGGCCGAGGCCGGCGGAATGCCGTCCCTTCCCTGCGCCATGCTCGACAGCGCCGGCATCCGCCGCGACGTGGCCGCCGTGCGTACCGCCACCCGCGCGCCCCTGAACCTGAACTTCTTCTGCCATGCGCCCCAGCCCGAGGCGCCGGCGCGGCAGCGTGCCTGGCGCGAACGCCTGGCGCCCTACTACCGGGAACTGGGCCTCGACCCGGCCCTCGAGGCCCCGGCTCCGAACCGCAGCCCCTTCGACGCGGCGACCTGCGCCCTGGTCGAGGAACTGAGACCGGCGGCCGTGAGCTTCCACTTCGGACTGCCTTCGGTGGACCTGCTGGCCCGCGTCAAGGCCACCGGCGCGCGCGTGCTGGCCTCGGCCACCTCAGTCGCGGAGGCGCGCTGGCTTGCGCAGCACGGCTGCGACGCGGTGATCGCCCAGGGCGCCGAAGCCGGCGGCCACCGGGGCATGTTCCTGGAGGTGCATCCGGACCAACAGCCCGCCACGCTGGCGCTGCTGCCTGCCATCGTCGATGCGGTGGGCCTCCCCGTCATCGCTGCGGGCGGCATCGGCGATGGCCGGGGCATCGCCGCGGCGCTGGCCCTGGGCGCCGCCGGGGTCCAGCTGGGCACCGCCTACCTGCGCGCACCCGAGTCGCTGATCTCGCCCCTGCACCGGGCGGCGCTGGCGGCCGCCGAGGCCCCCACCGCCCTCACCAACCTGTTCTCGGGCCGGCCCGCCCGGGGGCTCGTCAATCGCCTGATGCGCGAGCAGGGCGCCCTGCGCGACGACCTGCCCCCCTTTCCGACCGCGGGCCGCGCCCTGGCCCCCTTGAAGCAGGCAGCCGAAGCCCTGGGTCGGACCGATTTTTCCTCCCTGTGGGCCGGCGAGGCCTACCCGCTTGCCCGCGAGGAAGGGGCCGCGCAGCTCACGCGGCGCCTGGTCGCCGAAGCCCGGGAGGCCCTGGCCCGGATTAGTCCAGGGCCAGCTGGAGCTTGACCCAAAGGGTCCGGCCCGGCTCGTTCACCCGCACGCTCTGCTCGTAGCCTGGGATCGCCGCGCTGCTGCGCGAGATATGCTCGGCGTAGGTCTTGTCGAGCAGGTTGTCGACACCGCCGGTCAGGGTCACGCCCTTGTGGGGACGGTAGCCGGCATTCAGCGATACCACGCCAAAGCCTGCGGTGTCGCCGATGTCCTGTCCGACGATGGTGCCGCTGCCCGGCGCGGAACGGCCCTGCGAGGCCACTAGCCGCAGCAGGCCACCCAGGCTCCACGGACCCCGCTCGTACTCGAGCCCGAAGCGCGCCTCCAGGGGCGGCATCTGCCCCAGGGGCCGGTCGTCGGAATCGTTCTCGCCATGCACCCAGGCCAGCGTTCCGGTGCCGGTCCAGCTCGGCGCGAAGCGCCAGGCGGCGTCGGCTTCCATGCCCCAGCTGCGCGCGTTGATGTTGCGGGCATTCACCGCATAGCTGCTGACCTCGGGCAGCAGCTCGACCAGGATGTAGTCCCGATGACGGGCCGCAAAGGCCGAGAGGGAAGCCGTCACGGCGCCGGCCCGGTGCAGCAGGCCCACGTCGAGCTGGGTGGTCCTCTCCGGATCGAGCTCGAAGGTGCTCGCCATTCCGGTCATCATCATGCTGGTGGCGGCCGGGCTGCGGGTGCGCTCCCAGTAGTCAGCGGACCGCTCCGAATGACCGAGGCCCAGGTAAGCCGTATCACCCGACGCCAGGGCATGTTCCCAGCGCACGAAACCCGAGTGCAGCGTGTCGCTCACTTCGCTGCCGCTGGAGGTCTTGCCACTGCGCAGATCCTCGGCGCGGCTCCGGTCGAGGCGCAGGCCGGAGGCCAGTACATGGCCCGCCGAGGTGACGTGCTTCATCTCGGCAAAGAGCCCGAGGTTGCGGAAGCGCATGTCGTCGGCGCGGGCGAGCGCCTCGTAGTCGGGTTCGCCGGTCGTGCCGCGGGCGGAACGCAGCGCGTGTTCGTTGGTCTGGAGGTCGCTGCCGACGTCCAGGTCGGTGGCCTCGCCCACGGCCAGGGTGGCCATCAGCTTGCCGCCCCGTGTCAGCCGATCGGGATTGCTTACCGCGTAGGCCATGGCCGACTCGCGCAGCGAGTAGTTGTCCATCACGTGGTCCACATAGTTGCGATAGACCTGGGCCTCAAGGGCGCGCAGCCAGGGCGCCAGATCCGCCTTGCGGAAACTCACGCCGACGTTGCTGCGCTCGAACTTGACCCCGTCCATAGTCCGGTCGGCATAGCGCGCCTCGCCGTCACTGGCCGCCAGGGTCAGCTCGAGGCGGGTGTTCCGGTCGGGCGTCCAGCCCAGTGCCAGGTTCGTGCTCCAGCGGGTGAAGGCCGAATGCACGGCCTCGCCGTCACCATCCTGGTAGTCGTTGGCGTCGCTGCGGGTCGCCGAGGCGTCGGCGTAGAAGCCGGGGGTGCCGGCCTGGGCGGTCAGCACCTGGTCGTTGCGCCCGGCGCTCCCCAGCAGCAGGCTCAGGTCGCCACGGGCACCCGGCGCATCGAAGACCGGCTTGCGGCGCTCGAACAACACCAGCCCGGCGCTGTTGCCGGGCCCGTGCTTGACGCTCTGAGGCCCCTTCAGCACCGTGACCAGATCGTAGGCCTCGGGAAAGACGTAGGCGGTCGGCGGATCCATACGCATGCCGCAGCCGCCCAGGATGGTCTCGCCATCCAGCAGGACGCCCAGGCGCGATGCGGCCATGCCGCGCAGGACCGGATCGCCGTCGGTGCCCCCCTTGCGGACCACCGAGAAGCCCGGAATGCTCTTCAGCATGTCGGCGCCATCGTGGGCCGGCACCGGCTGGCGCGGCGCCTTCGGGTCGGTGGTGACGACCAGGGCCTCGGCCATGGGAGATCCCGTCACCACGACGGGACTCAGGGTCAGTTCGTGTTGGGCCAGCGCGTGCGGGCCCAAGGCCAGCGCGAGGGCGCCAGCCAGCAGTCGTTGGTCGATCATGGTTCCATTCGTCCGGGTGCGAGGTGCCACGAGTCCCGGGACCGCCGGGATTCGGGTCAGGGACCGTGCTGCGACCCGATGCAGCGGGCCACGGCACGGCACAGTCACGCAGGAAGTCCGGATCCGGGGTGTGCGGGCGTTGCCCCCGACATGGGAGCTGCGGGCGCGATCGCGCCGCAACCACGGAGCGTCCGGACTCAGCCGAACAACGGGGGTGCGCGCGGGAGGGAGGGCGTCCAGACCGCCGCTGCAGGCGCAGGGCGGGCCGGAAGGGCGTCGGCTGCCAGTCCGCTGGAAACGACAGGTGGCAGCGCACCGATCAGGGCTGGCAGGCCGAAGGAGCCGGCGTGGGTCAGGCAGTAGTTGCAGAAGCCATGCAGCAAGGAGCCGCCCGCCGGCCCGGGCGCCTCGGCCGGGTCGCCCCCGGTGCCGTCGGACACGCAGATATCGAGCGCTGCCAGCGGCCCCGGCGTCGCCAGGGACTGCGAGACGGTCGGCGCCAGGGCACCCAGCAGCACCGCAAAGACGGCCAGCCACAGCGCGAAGCCACGCGTCCGGCGCGTCATGGCGCGCACCGGGCGTGAAGGGAGATGGACGGGATGCGGCACGTCATGGCACTCGATGATGGGGCGATGCGAAGTCGCCCACCTTGAGTCAGGTCAATGCCTCATGTCGCCATGGCCCCCGCCTGCCGCGGGCGGCATGCCCATGGTGGCCATTGGCCGCACCGGCGCCTGGACGGTCACGTGCTGTCCGTCCGCCAGCACAAGGTCGATCGCCACCACCTGGCCGGCCCGCAGCGGTGCGGCGAGATCCATCAGCATCACATGCAGGCCACCCGGCGCGAAGCGGACCTCGCCGCCTGCCGGCACCTCGACCGACTCGACCCGCCGCATCCGCATCACCTCGCCGTCGCGCAGGTGGTCGTGCAGCTCGGCGCGGGCCGCCGCGGGGGTGCTGGCGCCGACCACGGTCACGGCCGCCTGGCCCGGATTGGCGAGCACCAGGAAGGCCGCGGTGTTGCGCGCCACCGGTGGCATTTCGCGGACGTAGGCGTCGCGGATTGCCAGGACGTCGGCGTGGGCGGCCTGGGCGGTGGCCATCAGCAGCAGCGAAGCGGCAAGCCCCTGCCAGTGCGAGCGAAAGCTCATGGTGTCTGATCTCCGGTAGGCCCGACCCGGCGCGCCGGCGTCTGGCTGGTGAATACGAAGGGTCGCACGTAGCGGGTCCGGTCGCGCACGAACTCGACCCGCGCCCGCCATTCCATGTCCCCGCTGATGCACAGGGACAGGGCCGTCTCGCCCGCGAAGCTGAGCGGGCCGGTCGGCGCCAGGGCGCTGCGGTTGGGCACCATGGTCATGGTGGTGCCATTGAAATCCACCACCACCTCGCTCACGTCGGGGTCGCTCACGCGCAGGGCGAGGGTCAGCGGCGCTTCGGCCGCGATCGGCCGCGGCCCGATCTCGAAGTGCATGGTCCCGCCTCCCGGCAGGCGCTCGCTGCAGGCGCCCCGGTTGAGGTCGCAGCTCGATGTCGGCAGGCGCACCTCGGGCAGCGGGCGGGCCAGCACGATCCAGCCGAGGGCGAGCGCCACCGCGAAGGTGGTGACGGCCAGGGCGATGCGGACGCCGGTGGACGGCCCGAAGCCGAGCGGAGGATTGAAGACAAGCCCCATGTCATCGACCGAGCGCCCCCCGGGCGAGCCCGCCGGAGTCGCCTCGGAGCGCCGAATCACGATGTGCGGAGCGTACGCGCAGGGTCGGGGACCCGAATTGACTCGAATCAATTCTTTTTGGCGGGGCGGCGAGGAACATGCTCGTCGAGTTGTCGTGTGCCCCGCGGGGCAGATGCAGCACGGCAATCATCCAGAGCCTGGCTCATGCACATGGGAGAACCTCAGATGAAAACCAAGTTGAAGCAGGTCACCGGCGCGGTGCTTGCTGCGAGTCTCGGACTCGCTGCCGCCTCGTCGGCATACGCAGCCGAGTCGCTGCAGGATGTGATGAAGCGTCGCAACCTGTCGCAGCAGGATCTGCTGGCGGCGGCCAAGACCTATACCCCGTCGGGCAAGCGCGATGAGTTCATCGCCTTCAGTTCCGGGGGCCAGAGCGGCCAGATCATCGTTTACGGGGTGCCCTCGATGCGCATCCTGAAGTACCTGGCGGTGTTCACCCCCGAACCCTGGCAGGGCTACGGCTTCGACGAGGAATCCAAGGCGGTGCTGGCCCAGGGCCGCATCGACGGCAAGGACATCACCTGGGGCGACACCCACCACCCGGCCATCTCCGAGACCGAAGGCCAGTACGACGGCCAGTTCCTGTTCATCAACGACAAGGCCAACCCGCGCCTGGCGGTGGTGGACCTGCGCG
>JAGRFX010000686.1 GCA_020445805.1 Rhodocyclaceae bacterium | reverse complement strand
CTTCGTCGCCCTCGGGGATCGGCAGGGCCTGCTGCGGGTCTTCGGAGGTCTCCTCCAGAACGAACAGCGGCCCCTTGCTGTCTTCCGGGTCGGCCTCCTGCCCGGGCAACTCGACATCGGGTTCCGGCCGTGGCGCCTGAAAGCGTTCTGCGGGGACCGGGGTCAGGCCGTCTTCATCGACGAGGGACTCAAGCGCGTTGAAGGGCCGGCTGCAATGGCCACAGCGGACCCGCCCCTGACGCGCCTGGAGCTGCTCGGGGCGAACCCGGAAGCTCGTCTCGCAGGCGGGGCAGCGGGTCAGCATCATGGCTGCCGGCCCTCCAGGCGCACCCAGCCGTCGTCCGTCGCGCCGACCGTGAGCTGGAGCCACGGCGAGTAGGCTTCGATCACCTGGGCGGTCTGGCTCTCCAGTACGCCGGACAGGGCGAGCCGCCCGCCGGGGGCGACGCAGGCGGCGATCGCCGGCGCGAGGGCGCACAGGGGATTGGTCAGGATGTTGGCGATCACCAGATCGAAGCGCTCGCCGACCGGCCGGTCGGACTGGCGCAGCT
>JAGRFX010000685.1 GCA_020445805.1 Rhodocyclaceae bacterium | reverse complement strand
TGGGAGGGTCTTTGCCACTCCAGGCGCAAGCCATGTGCCAGGCTTCAAGTCATTGTTTTTACGTCAAACAGCAACAGGGGATGTCGGGCCACGTGTGGGCTTCGCGCGGTTTTGTCGGACTTGCGACAGGTCAGCGGCGTCGTCGCCAGCCGTCATCGCGCGACATCAAACGACGCGAGGGTGCCCCAGGCACGCCAACGGCGCGCCCAGGGCGGGGGGTGAGGCGGATCCGGGTGGATCCGGTCGGGGTCAGCCGTGGATGTGGCGAGTGCCACCGGCGAGGCGGAGCTCCCGGCGGTAGCTGCGCCGCATCCGGATGATCATCGCTGACGCGGCAGTCATCACCGCCGCGCAGGCGAGAACGAAGCCATTGAACTCGCTCGCCGCGGAGGCAAGCGAGGCGAAGCCGAGATAGAGGTAGGGCAGCGATTCGTAGATTGCGTGAGGCAACATGGTGGCGGTCCCCCAGTTGTCTGAACTGTGTCGACACTGTGACGCGTTTGTAACTTTCTGTCACTCCGTATCTCTACGCAGTCTTTTTTTCACTGTTT
>JAGRFX010000684.1 GCA_020445805.1 Rhodocyclaceae bacterium | reverse complement strand
GCCAATCTCGCGGCGAGCTCTCTCGCCGAGGCTTCCAAAGAGGTGTTGATAGTCCTGAAGAAGCGTTATCAGGCCGGTTGGTTCCAGGAGTAGGACCATTTGACGGCACGAGCTACTCGAGTGCCAGAACTTCTCCTAGAACTTGTCGCAGGGCTTCCAGTCCCACGGGTTTGCTGAGGTAGCCCTGGAAGCCGGTCTCCATATAAGATTCGCGATCTCCCGGTAGCGCGTGCGCGGTCACGGCGACGAAAGGGGTTTTCAGTTCGGGGTATGTGTCTCGAATGAAAGCCATCGTTTCCACTCCGTCCATGACCGGCATCTGGATATCCATAAGCACAACCTGGTGCCGGTCCGGTTTGAACAGTTCGAGAGCTTCTCGTCCATCCCGGGCAAAGTCTATTTGAGTCAATTCCAGGGAGGATAGTTGGCGTCCGAGCACCTTGCGATTGACTTCATTATCTTCCACAACGAGTAGTGCCAGCCCAGGTGGGAAACTGTTCCGATTGAGCGGCGAGGGGGCGGACTCCGTGCCCAGCAGCATCTGGAGGAAA
>JAGRFX010000683.1 GCA_020445805.1 Rhodocyclaceae bacterium | reverse complement strand
CCTGGGCCGACCTGTGGCTGCTGCGCCGCCTGAAGAACGTGGCCGAGGTCGAAGTGAACCTGGTCACGCCACGTATCCAGACCCAGCGGACGCTCGGCGTCGACAGCCTGCGGGTCGAGCTGAGGTGAACGGATGACAGGCGGCGAGGCGGTGGCTGCCGCACCCGGGGCCGCGGCAACGAGCCACGCCGCGATCGAGATCCACGACCTGCTGTTCGCCTGGCCGGGCAAGCCGCCGCTGCTGCAGATCGACCGCTATCGCATCGCCCGCGGCGAGCGCGTGTTCCTGCGCGGCCCGAGCGGCAGCGGCAAGAGCACTCTGCTCGGTCTGGTCGGCGGGGTGCTCACGCCGGCCCGCGGCAGCGTGCAATTGCTCGGCACGCAGGTCAGCAGCCTGTCGGCGAGCCGGCGCGACCGGTTCCGCGGCGAGCACATCGGCTTCGTGTTCCAGATGTTCAACCTGATCCCCTATCTCAGCGTGCTGCAGAACGTCATGCTGCCGGCGCAGTTCTCGGCGCGACGCGCCGGCCGCATCGGTGATCGGGCCGCATTG
>JAGRFX010000682.1 GCA_020445805.1 Rhodocyclaceae bacterium | reverse complement strand
ACCCGCCTGGATAGCCGAGGTGCTGGCCGCGCGCGACCGCAATGCCGCCGCCCCCACCTTCTCGCCCGACGGCCTGTACTTCCTGGGGCCGGTGTACGACGCCCGCTGCGGCCTGCCGGAACGCACGGCGGCCTATGATTGGCTGCCATGAAGCATCACGCCTCCGAGCGCCCTTCCGAAGGGGGTGCTGAGCGCCCTGAAGAGGCGCCTGCCATCCACACCCGCACCCGCATCAAGATCTGCGGCCTCATACGCGAGCAGGATGTGGACGCGGCCGTGGCCGCCGGTGCCGATGCCATCGGCTTCGTGCTCTACCCGAAAAGCCCGCGCTTCGTCACCGCGCAGCGCGCGGGCCAACTGGCCCGCCGGCTGCCGCCCATGGTCACGCCGGTGCTGCTGTTCGTCAACGCAAGCACTCCTGAAATCGTAGCTGCCGCCGCCCGTGTTTCGGGCGCTGCACTGCAATTTCATGGGGATGAATCGGCTGCCGATTGCGCAGCCGCCGCAGCGGCCACCGGGCGTCCGTTCTGGCGCGCCGCGCGCATTCCGACGGACACT
>JAGRFX010000681.1 GCA_020445805.1 Rhodocyclaceae bacterium | reverse complement strand
TGCAGCCAGGGAGCGGTCGCGGCGTCGCTCATGGGATGGATGTCTTTGCGCGGTCGGCGGAGATAATTGAACAGCCTAGCGCATCCGCCGCCGGACCGCCAACGACCTGCTGGGATCGCTCGCCGTCAGCGGGTACCAAGCAACTGTTTTTCCAGATAATGAATGTCGGTACCGCCGTCCAGGAAGCGGGCGTCGCCGAGAATGCGCCGGTGCAGGGGCGCATTGGTTTTGATGCCGTCCACCACCAATTCGGCCAGTGCCCCGCGCATGCGGGCGATGGCGGCTTCGCGGGTTTCGCCGTGGGCGATCAGCTTGCCGATCATGGAATCGTAGTTGGGAGGCACCCGGTAACCGTTGTAGATATGCGAATCCACCCGGATGCCCGGCCCGCCTGGCGCGTGATACTGGGTGATGGCGCCCGGCGACGGGGCGAAGGTATCCGGGTCCTCGGCGTTGAGCCGGCATTCCAGGGCGTGCCCCCGGACGTGGATGTCGTCCTGACGGTAGCCCAATGGAGCGCCAGCGGCGATACGCAACTGTTCCTTGACGATGTCCACT
>JAGRFX010000680.1 GCA_020445805.1 Rhodocyclaceae bacterium | reverse complement strand
AAACGTCCCCTAAAATAACCCCCCCCGGGCATCTTTTCAAGGAGTTAACGAAATATTTCCTGAAAAGCTCCTGCTAAAGGGCTTTGATCAGGGCGTCGACGTATTTGCGGGTATTGGCTTTGCCGCCCAGGTCCGGCGTGAGGGCTTTTCCTTCCGCGATGACCGTATTGACCGCGTTACGGATGCGGTCGGCCGCCTGGTTGTTACCCAACTGCTGCAGCATCAGGGCGCCGCTGAGCACCAGGGCGGTGGGATTGGCAATTCCTTTGCCGGCGATGTCCGGGGCGCTGCCGTGCACGGCCTCGAAGATGGCGTAATTGTCGCCGATATTGGCGCTGGGCGCCACTCCCAGCCCGCCGATCAATCCGCTGGTGAGGTCGGAGATGATATCGCCGAAAAGATTCTCCATCACCAGCACGTCAAACTGCGAGGGATCCATCACCAGCTTCATGGCAGTGGCGTCAACAATCGCTTCCTGATACTCGATGTCGGGATACTGCCGGGCCACTTCCCGGGCCACTTCCAGGAACAATCCGTCGCTGAGCTTCAGGATGTTGGC
>JAGRFX010000679.1 GCA_020445805.1 Rhodocyclaceae bacterium | reverse complement strand
CGCCGCTACGGCACCGCCATGCCCTTCTTCACCGCCTCGCGCGCGCCGACCTGGTCGAACCAGCGCTTGACGTTGGGGAGGTCGTTCCAGTCGATGCCGTGCCATTCGAAGCGCGCGACCCAGGGATAGGTGGCGACGTCGGCGACGGTGTAGTGCTCGCCGGCCAGGTGCGCGTTGTCGGCGAGACGCGTGTCCATCACCTCGTACAGGCGGTGGGTCTCCTCGGTGTAGCGCTTGGTGGCGTACGGCACCTGTTCCTTGGCGAAGCGGCGGAAGTGGTGCGCCTGGCCGAACATGGGCCCCACGCCGCCCATCTGGAACATCAGCCACACCAGCGCCTGGTAGCGCGCTGCGCCCGCGGCGGGCAGCAGCGGGCTCGCGGTCTTCTCGGCCAGGTACACGAGGATGGCACCGCTCTCGAACAGCGATATGGGCTTGCCCCCGGGGCCGTCGGAATCGACCAGCGCCGGGATCTTGTTGTTCGGGCTGACGGCGAGGAAGTCGGGGTGGAACTGCTCGTCGGCGGTGATGTTCACCGGGTGCACCGCGTACGGCAGCC
>JAGRFX010000678.1 GCA_020445805.1 Rhodocyclaceae bacterium | reverse complement strand
CGAGGCGATTGGCGAGCGCACGCGCATCGTCTATCTGGCCAACCCCAACAATCCCACGGGCACGATCTTCACCCGGGCGGAATTCGATCTGTTCATGAAACGCGTGCCCGAGCATACCCTGATCATCCTGGACGAGGCCTACATCGAATTCGTCGATGCGGCCGACAGTTATCCGGACAGCCTGCTCTATCGCTACGACAACGTGATCACGCTGCGCACCTTCTCCAAGGCCTATGGGCTGGCCGGGCAGCGTATCGGCTATGGCTTCGCGGCGGCACCGCTGATTCACAATCTGCTGAAGGTGAAACTGCCGTTCGAACCGTCCATTCCGGCAGCGGCGGCCGGGCTGGGTGCCCTGGAAGACCATGATTTTCTGGCGCGCACCCTGGCACTGGTTCAGCGTGAGAAGCCCCGGATGGAAGCCGCTTTTGCCGCCAAGGGCTGGCGCACACTTCCCTCGCAGGCCAATTTCCTGATGTGCCCGATGGACTCCGATGCCGAGGCGGCAAAGTTCACCCAGTACTGTCTGGAACGGGGGGTCATCATTCGGCCATTGCCG
>JAGRFX010000677.1 GCA_020445805.1 Rhodocyclaceae bacterium | reverse complement strand
CGGCGTCCGCCGGAGGCCAGCACGACGATGCTGGCGCGCTCGGGTTCGTCGCCGCCCAGGTCGTAGAGCTGGCGCAGGCCGACCACGGGCAACACCTGGCCGCGCAGCTCGACAAAGCCGCGGCCGTGGGCGTCGATCTCGCCGGCGGTGGGCCGGTTCTCGATGACCTCGACCACCGCATCCAGCGGGAAGATGAACTTGGAGTTGCCGACACCGACCAGGAAGCCGTCGATGATGGCCAGGGTCAGCGGCAGGCGGATCTCGATGCGCGAGCCGACGCCGGGTTCGCTGGAGAGCGACACCGTGCCGCGCAGGGCCTCGATGTTGCGCTTGACCACGTCCATGCCGACCCCGCGGCCCGACAGGTTGGTCACCTTCTCGGCGGTGCTGAAGCCGGGCTCGAAGATCAGCTTGTCGATGTCGGCATCGGCCGGCACCACGCCACGCTCCAGCAGGCCGCGGTCCCAGGCGCGCTCCAGCACCTTCTGGCGCTGGATGCCGCGGCCGTCGTCGCAGATGCAGATCAGGATGCTGCCGCTTTCGTGGCAGGCCGACAGCA
>JAGRFX010000066.1 GCA_020445805.1 Rhodocyclaceae bacterium | reverse complement strand
CATCACCTCCGGCGGGGTGTCGGTGGGCGAGGCGGACTTCGTGCGCGAACTCATGGCGCGCCTGGGCGAGGTGAAGTTCTGGAAGCTCGACATCAAGCCGGGCCGGCCGATGGCCTTCGGCCGGGTTGGCCAGGCCTGGCTGTTCGGCCTGCCCGGCAACCCGGTGGCGGTGATGGTGAGCTACGCCCAGTTCGTGGTCGACGCGCTGCTGCGCCTGATGGGGGTCGATCCGCTGCCGGTTCGGCCGACCTTCGAGGTGTCCTGCGACGACGCCATCCGCAAGAATCCGGGCCGCCGGGAGTTCCCGCGCGGCGAACTGTACGAGACGGCGGACGGCTGGCGGGTGCGGCTCGCCGGCAACCAGGGCTCCGGCGTCCTGCGCTCCATGGCCGAGGCCAACTGCTTCCTGGTGCTGGACGAATCCCGCGGCAACGTGGCCGCCGGCGAGACGGTCCCGGTCCAGCTCTTCGAGGGCCTGTTCTGAGCCGTACGCCGTACGCACTGAAAGCCTAAAGTGTCACGGCGCCGGGCCGTTCAACCTTCGGTTGAGCGGACCTGGATGAGGACACCGGCTGTGTCGGCTGACGACTTGCTGTTTTGCGACGAAGATGCGGCGGTACCCGTGCAGCCGCGCCCCTCCTGGCGCGTCCTGATCGCCGATGACGAGGTCGATGTCCACGAGTCGACCGTCTTCGCCCTGCGCGGCCTGGAGATCCTCGGCCGCCCGATCAGCTTCCTGCATGCCTATTCGGCCGCCGAGGCCCGTCAGAAGCTGATCGACCATGATGACGTGGCCGTGATCCTGCTCGATGTGGTGATGGAACGTGTCGACGCCGGGCTGGAGCTGGTCCGGGTGATCCGCGAGCAGCTGCGCCAGACCGAGCTGCGCATCGTGCTGCGGACGGGCCAGCCCGGCTACGCGCCGGAGATGGACGTGGTCCGGGACTACGACATCAACGACTACAAGGCCAAGGCCGATCTCACCCAGGCCCGCCTTTACACCACGCTGACGGCCGCGATCCGCTCCTACAACCAGCTGCACATGATCTCCGCCAGCCGGCGCGGCCTGGACCTGATCGTCCGGGGCAGCTCGGAGCTGATGGGCGAGCGCGGCCTGGCCGAGTTCGCGGCCGGCGTGATCACCCAGATCAACGCCCTGCTGGGCCTTCCACCCGAGGGCCTGATCGTCGCCCGCCACAGCGTCGACGCCGAGGGGGACTGGACCGAGGCCGTGGTGGTGGCGGCCGCCGGGACCTTCCGCGATTCGGTGCGCCGGCCCCTGGGCAGTCTCGACGACGCCCACGCCCGCGATCTGATCCGCCAGTGCCTGGCCGAGCGGCGCAACCTGTTCAATGGACAGCGCATCGCCCTGTGGCTGGGAGAAACCTCCGGCACCGTGATGGTGGTCTACGTGGTCGGCATCGGCGCCCTCGACGAGGCCGCCCAGGGCCTGATCGAACTCTTCTGCGGCAATGTCTCGGCCTGCCTCGCCAACCTCGACCTCTTCGACCGGCTGAAGAGCGCGGCCTATGCCGACACCCTGCTGCGCCTGCCGAACCGGGCGCGCCTGGTCCAGGAGATCGATACGCGGCGGGAGTCCGGCGAGGCGGAGAATGCCCTGCTGCTGCTCCTGAACCTGGATCACTTCTCAGAGACCAACGAGGCCCTGGGGCACCACTACGGCGACGAGATCCTGCGGGCGGTGTCCGCCCGGCTGGTGGCGCACTATCCCTGGCCGGTGATGGTGGCGCGCATCCACGGAGACACCTTCGCCCTGCTCGGCCCGCGCGAGCGCCTCGACCCCGAGGCCGTCGCCCAGCTGTTCCGCCAACCCTTCGCCGTCGCGGACGGCGAACAGATGGTCACCGCCACCTTCGGCGGCCTGATGCTGCGCGAGATCGAAGGCGGGGGTTCCGAGGCCATCAAGAACGCCAGCATCGCCCTCAAGCGGGCCAAGGCCACGCGCAGAGGCGGGTTTGCCCGCTACGATCGCCGGATGGGCGAAGTGGTGCGGGCCCGCGTCGATCTGGTGCGCGCGCTGCGCAGCGCGATGCATGCGGACGAGCTCTTCCTGTGCTTCCAGCCCCAGGTCCGCCTCGACAACGGCCGCATCATCGGCGCCGAGGCCCTGCTGCGCTGGAAGGGGCCCGATGGCATGCCCATCCCGCCGGACCGCTTCATCCCGGTGGCCGAGCATTCCGGCCTGATCGTGGACATTGGCCGACGGACCCTGCGGGCGGCCTGCCAGTGTCAGGTGGCCGTGGTGGCGGCCGGGTTCCCCGGCTTCCGGATGGCCGTCAACATCTCCATGGCCCAGTTCCGTCACCCGGGCTTCCTGGGCGACCTGAGTCAGGCCATCCAGGAGAGCGGCGTCCAGCCCTCGCAACTCGAGCTCGAGATCACCGAGTCCATGGCCATGCTCGAGCCCGACTACGTGAGCGAGGTGATCCGGACCATCAAGCGGATGGGCGTGACCGTGGCGGTGGACGATTTCGGGACCGGCTTTTCGTCCCTGTCCTACCTGCAGCGGCTCGCCGTGGACCGCCTGAAGATCGACCGGGCGTTCACCGGCGCACTGACCCGCAGCGCCTCGGACGGGAGCATCGTGCATACCATCATCCAGCTGGCGCGCAACCTGGACCTCACCGTGATCGCCGAGGGGGTGGAAACGCCGGAGCAGGCCAAGATGCTGTCCAGCATGGGCTGTCGGGAGGCCCAGGGCTTCCTGATCGCCCGGCCGATGACGCGCGAGGACCTGACGCGCTGGCTGCTCGCGCGTCGCGAGACCGGCTGGCCGGTGGTCGGCTGACGTGCTGTTCCGGCGCACCCACCGACCTGGCCGACACATCGCCGTCCTGGCGGTGGGCCTCTCCATCGTCTGCCTGTCCGCGACGGCGGCCGACGACCGGAAAGCGCTGCGGCTGGCCGTCGTCGAGCAGGAGCCCTACGCGGGCGAGTCGCTGCCCCGCCTGGGCTATGCCCCGGAGGTGGTCCGGACGCTCTTCGAGCGGCTCGGCGAGCGGGTGGAGTTCGTGTTCTACCCGCCCGAGCGGGCCCAGAGCCTGACCGAAAGCGGCGCCGTCGACGGTTGGCTTCCGGCCGGGGGCGATCCGGAACTGGCGGCACGCTTTGCCCTCTCTACAGGATTTCCGGGCGGTCGTCTGGGTCTTCTGAAGCGTGCGGAGATGCCGCTGAGTCTGCCGGCCGATGCCGCGGATGCGCCCGCAAAAGCGCTCGCCGGGCTCGACGGTCGACGGATCGGCGCCACCCGCGCGGCGCTCCCCGAGGGCGTGGCGGACCTCGTCGAGGGTCTGGCGGTCGAAAAGGTGGCGACCGATCTGCAGAATCTCGACAAGCTGGCCTACGGACGCGTGGACCTGGTCCTCATGGACCCCTATGTGGCCGCCGACCTCCTGGCGCTGCGCCGGCCGCATCTGATCGGCCGACTCGAGGTGCTCAAGCCCTATCTGTTGCGCAGCGACTTTCATCTCGGCGTGGCCCGCGGCCGCGCCGACGCCCTGCTGTCCCGCGTCGATGCCGAGCTGGCGGCCATGCGGGCGGACGGAACCCTGGCCGCCATCGTGGCACGCCACGGCCTGGCAGCGGCCCTGTCACCGGAGCGCGGCGAGCGCACCCGCGTGACGATCGGCACCGTGGACAATCCGGACATGGCGACCATGCAGCGCCTGTCTTCCGAGTTCGAGGCCGCGAACCCCGACATCACCCTGTCGTGGCGTGTCCTGGACGAAGGCACCCTGCGCAGACGGGTCCTCGGCGACCTGGCCCTGAAGGAGGGGCGATTCGATGTGGTGACGCTCGGTCCCAACGAGGTCCAGACCTGGTCCCGCAATGGCTGGCTCCGGGCCTTCGAGGGGCTCGATCCGGACTACGACGTGGGCGACCTGCTGCCTGCAGTGCGGGACAGCCTCACCGTCGAGGAGCGGCTCCAGGCCCTGCCCTTCTACGGCGAAAGTTCGATGACCTACTATCGCCGTGACCTGCTCCGGGCGGCCGGGCTCAGCATGCCGGCCCATCCGACCCACCGGGACATCGAGTCCCTGGCTGCCCAGCTCGACGATCCCGCCCGCGGGGTCCATGGCCTGTGCCTGCGGGGCAAACCCGGCTGGGGCGAGAACATGGCCTTCATCGGGACCCTGATCCACTCCTTCGGGGGGCGCTGGTTCGACCTGCAATGGCGACCGCAGCTCGACTCGCCGGCCTGGCGCGAGGCCATCGACTGGTACGTGCGTGTGATGCAGGGCTACGGGCCGCCGGATGCCGCCAGCAACGGCTACACCGAGTCGCTGGCCCTGTTCCGCAGCGGTCGCTGCGCCATCTGGATCGACGCCACGGTGGCGGCTGGGCAGCTGTTCGGCCGCGCCACCGACGGGGGGCAACTGGAGGTGGGTTTTGCAGATGCGCCGGTGGCGGTGACCGAGCGGGGTGCCCACTGGTTGTGGACCTGGGCCCTGGCGGTGCCCAGCACCTCGCGGGTGGGCGACGCCGCCGCCCGCTTCGCGACCTGGGCCACGTCGAAGGCCTACATCGAGCGGGTGGCCCAGGTGCAGGGCTGGGTGGCGGTGCCGCCCGGGACGCGCCGCTCCACCTACCAGCGCCCCGCCTACCGCCAGGCGGCCCCGTTCGCCGACTTCGTGCGCTCGGCGCTGGAGACCGCCGACGTCCGGCGGCCCAGTGTCGATCCGGTGCCCTACCAGGGCATCCAGGTACTGAGCATTCCCGAGTACCCGGCCATCGGTCACCAGGTCGGTGTCGAGATTGCAGAGGCACTGGCCGGTCGCCAGAGCGTCGCCCAGGCGCTGGCCCGCGCCCAGCGGCTGGTGAGCAAGCAGATGCGGGACTCGGGCTACGTGCGCTGAACCGGTGCGACCACGGGCAGGGTGACGCGAAACTCGCTGCCCTGCCCCTCGACGCTGCTGGCCTCGATGCGGCCGCCGAGCAGGCCGAGGACAATGTTGCGGGCGATGTGCAGGCCCAGTCCCGATCCTTCCTGGCCGAGCCGGGTGGTGAAGAAGGGCTCGAAGACCCGGCGCAGCACGTCGGGGGCCATGCCGGCTCCGTCGTCGCGGCAGACCAGCACGAGCTGGCCGTCGATGGGCGCTTCGGCGCTGATCGTGACGGTACCGTGGTCCCGCTCCGCAAAGCCGTGGCGCAAGGCATTGACGAGCAGGTTGGTGAGGACCTGGCCGAGCGGCCCCGGGTAGCTGTCGAGCCGGACGTCGGCCAGCTCGGTACAGATCCTGAACGGGGTATGGCGGAAGCTGGGCTGGACGCTGACGCGCACCTCGTCGACCAGGTCCCGGATCGAGAACTCGCGACGCATGTCGGTGGTCTGGTCGATGGCCAGGCGCTTGAAGCTGCGGACCAGATCGGCCGCCCGGGTCACGTTGCGCAGCAGGATGTCGAGCCCTTCCCGGGAGGTGCCCAGGTGCCCGTCGAGGTCCGAGCGACGCATCTGCCCGGCGTCCATCAGCTGGCGCATCTGGACCAGGTCACGGTCGAGGCTGGTGAGGACCGTGGTGGCGTTGCCCAGCGGCGTGTTCAGCTCGTGGGCGACACCCGCCACCAGCCGGCCCAGGGAGGCCAGCTTTTCGGCCTCGATCAGCCCCTCCTGGGTCTCCCGCAGGGAGGACAGGGCCTGGTTCAGTTCCTGGTTGGCGAGGGACAGCTCGCGGGTCCGTGCCTCGACCCGCTCCTCGAGCACGGCCGCATGGGAGGCCAGCTCGTCGTTCTTGCCGCGCAATTCCTCGAAGGCCTTCAGCAGGGCGACACGCAACTGCTCCAGGGCCAGCGCGACCTCGCCGACCTCGTCCCGCCGGGCTGGCTGGATCGGCCGCGCCAGATCGCCTCGAGACAGGGCCCGGGTGGCCTCGGTCAGGGCGGCCATGGGCCGCAGCAGGCGACGTTGCAGCACCGCCATGATCATCGCGCCGCCCACCACCAGGATCGCCAGCGTCAGCAGCAGGTTGCGTTCGAATGCGGCCCTGGCCTCGGCCAGGTAGGGCGCCACGTGCATCCGGACCTCGACCAGGCCGATGGTCTCGTTGCGCGCCAGCACCGTCTGGGTCAGCTGTCGGACCGCCGACCCTTCGGGCGCCTCGCCCGGGCGGTGGTACTCGACGAAACTCCGCTCGGTGGCGGCATCCATGACCCTCACCGAGAGCACGCGGGGATCGTCTGCCACCATCGCCCGGACAGTCTCCTCGGCGCTGTCGCGATCGTAGTCCCACAGGTGGCTGCGCATCGACAGGGCGATGACGCGGGTGGTCCGTGCCAGGTCCTGCTCGAGCTGTCGGTAGGCCCCGTCTTCGCCGCGCACCCGCTCGATGGTGACGCCCACCAGCAGGGCCACGGCGAGGCCGACCAGGACCGCCAGCAGGGTGATCCAGCGAACGGTCGCCGGCAACCAGCGGCTCGGTGCGCCGCGGCCGGGGGTGCTCCGTGGTGGCGTGAGGTCCTTGGTGGCGCCCTCGTTGAGAGCCATGGGCAGGCCTGCTCGGTGTGACACGTGCCTGCCGGAGCTTAGCCCCAGCCGAGGCACGCGTCACTCCGCAGCACTACGGAAGCGCCTGCGCGCCCGCGCGGCGCGGCCACAGGCGGCACAGGGCGGTCCACTGGTGCAGGGCGAGTCCGGCGAGGATCATGCCGCTGCCCAGCCAGACCCGCAGCCCCAGCGTTTCGTCATTGACCGCGTGACCCAGCAGCAGGGCCAGCACCGGCGTCATCAGCGTGATCAGCGCGACCCGCGAGGCGGGCAGGTGCTTGAGCACGTAGAAGTACAGCGCAAAGCCCAGCACCGAGCCGAACACGCCCAGATAGACGATGCTGGCGATCGCACGGGTCGGTGGCGCCGCCGGCAGCTGCCCGTCGGCCAGCAGCCACAGCAGGGCAAACCCAGGCAGCGCCACGACCAGGGTACCCAGGGTCGTCGCCAGCGGCGGCGTGTCGGCACCGATGCGCTTGATGGCCACCAGGTTGGCCGAGTGGACCGTCACCGCGAGCAGCAGGGCCGCCAGCCCGAGCAGGCTGTCGTTGCCACCGCCCTGCAGGAAGATCACGGCCAGCCCACCGATGGCGAGCACGATGCCGGCCAGCCCGCGACGATTCAGGGCCTGCTCGTCGAGCCAGGCCACGGCCATCACCGAGGTCATCAGCGGCGAGAGGCCGAACAGCACCGAGATCAGCCCCGAACGGACGTGACCGGCGGCCCAGTAGGTCAGGGCCATGGCGATGAACAGGCTGGCACCGCCGACGCCATAGACCCGCCGCGCGCCGGCGTTGAGCGGCAGCGGCAGGCGCCACAGCGTCATGATGGCGGCAGCGAGGACGACGCTGATCACCATCCGCGACAGCACCGCGAAGGCAAAGCTGCTGCCGTCGGCGCTCCACTGGATGGCCAGCGGCGTGGTGCTCCAGGTGAGGACAATGCAGAGGTAGGCGGCCGGTACGGACATGGTCGGCACCTCAGCCCCCGGGCGCGGGTTGCGCCTGCAGGCGAGCCTGCAGGCGCTGTTCCGCGTCGATGAAGGCCCCCACCATGGCACGCCAGGTGGCCTCGACCACCGCCGGTTCGGCGCCGGCGTCGACGGCAAGTGCGCGCACGCGGTCCAGGACGCGCGCCACGCGCGCCGGGTCGGGCACCTCGGCGGGGGAACGCTTGAGGGCCGCGGCACGGCGTACGTAGGTGCCGCGCAGGGCAATCAGGCGGACCAGGTCCGCGTCGATCCGGTCGATCTGGCGGCGTACCTCGTCGAGGCTCGTGCAGTCCGTGGCATGGCGGTCCATGGGGTTCTCCTTCGGGTGGGGAAAACAAAAAAGGCCGCGGGGTCGGTCCGCGGCCTGCTTGCTGGCGACTGCCTGTTGGGCTATCGCTGCTCGGACCCCGGACACGGCCGTACGCGCCAGGCGCGCAGCACGCGGCAGACGATCGACGGGGTGATCAGGGGGCATGGGCAATGCATGGCGTCAGTCTGCGGGCGCCGCGTGCGGCGGTCAAGCCAGTCGAAGGATCTGCTCGTCGGGCGGATCGAAGGCGATGTCGCGGGCGGGAACCGGTCGTGCGAAGTGATAGCCCTGCATCAGGTCGCAGCCGGCGTGGCGGAGCAGCTGGGCCTGTTCGGCCGTTTCGATGCCTTCGGCGACCACCCGCAGACCGAAGCTGCGGCTCAGCGAGACGATGGTGTGGATGATCGACAGAGCGCCGGCGTCAGAGCCCGCCTCGACGACGAAGCTGCGGTCGATCTTCAGCACGTCGGCGGGCAGCTGGCGCAGATAGGCGAGGCTGGAGTGGCCGGTGCCGAAGTCGTCGATCGCGATGGCGACGCCCAGCGTTCGCAGGGCCTCGAGCACCGGGCGGCTGCGGGCCGGTTCGGTCATCACGAAGCTCTCGGTCACCTCCATCTCGAGTGTCCCTGCCGGAATGCCATGGAGATCGGTCAGGCTGGCCACCAGGGAGGGCAGATCCTCGTTCATGATCTGGCGGGTCGAGATGTTGACGGCCACCTTCTGCCAGCCGTGACCGGAAGCATGCCACTCGGCCAGCTGGCGGCAGACTTCTTCGAGCACCCAGGCGCCGAGGGCGCCGATCAGCCCGCAGTCCTCCGCGATGCCGATGAAGCGGGCCGGCGGCACCGGTCCATGGCCGGGCCGGTTCCATCGCAGCAGGGCCTCGAAACCGGCGCGGCGCTGGTCGTGGCTGTGCACCAGGGCCTGGTAGTGGAGCGACAGCTCGCCCCCATCGATGGCCCGCCGCAGGGCAGTCTCCAGATCGAGCCGCTCGCGGGCCCGCTCGGCCAGGGCCTGGTCGAAGAAGGCGTAGGTGTTGCGGCCCGCTGCCTTGGCGGCGTAGAGGGCCATGTCGGCGTTCTTGAGCAGGGTGTCGCCGTCCTGACCGTCCTGGGGATAGACGGCAATGCCCAGCGAGGTGCGCACGTGGATGGTGGCCTCCTGCAACTCGAAGGGGGCCTCCAGGCTGGCCAGCAGCTGGGTGGCCAGACGCGCGCAGTCGTCGCTGTCGGCGAACTCGTCCATCAGCACCACGAACTCGTCGCCACCGACGCGGGCCAGGGTGTCGCTGGCCCGGAGGCGGCCGGCGAGGCGGGTGGCCACAGCCTGAAGCAGGCGATCGCCCGCCGGATGTCCGAGGCTGTCATTGACCGACTTGAACTGGTCCAGGTCCATGTAGAGCAGTCCCAGCCGGCGTCCGTCGCGGCGCGCATGGGCGATGCCCAGCTCCAGGCGCTCCGCCAGCAGGCTGCGGTTGCCGAGCCCGGTCAGGGGGTCATGGAGGGCCTGGTGCAGCAGCTGCTGGTCCTTGCGGTAGGTGTCGGTGATGTCGTTGAAGATCGACACCAGGTGGGTGATGCGACCGTCCGGGGCCCGCACGGCGTCGACGGTCCGGCGCTCGAGGAACACCGATCCATCGCGGCGGCGGCTCCACAGTTCCCCTTCCCAGCGTCCGCTGCTGGCCAGGACCTCGCGCATGCGCTGGTGGAAGGCCGGGTCCTGCCGATCGCAGTGGAGGATGGTGTCGGGACGACCGACGGCTTCGTCGGCGCGGTAGCCCGTGATGCGGGAGAAGGCCGGATTGACTTCGACGATACGACCCTGGGGGTCCATCACCGCCACGCCCTCCGCGGTGTTCTCGATGGCCGCCGAGGCCAGCCGCATGCGCGCCGTCCGTTCGCTGACTTCATTCTCGAGGCGCGCGTTGTAGTTGCGCAGCGACTGCTGGCTCTCGAGCAGCTGGCGATTCAGCCGCGCCAGTTCCTGGCTCTGGTGGTGGACGTTCTCGAGCAGGGCCTCGTTGTCGATCAGCGTGCCCAGGGCATGAACCAGCAGACGGTGGGCGTGGCTGTGACCGACCATCATCACGATCGTGAAGAAGACGCCCAGGCTGGCCAGCACGGGTCCGGAATGATCGAGCGGATAGATCATCACCGCCGCCGGCAACAGCATGCAGCCGATGTAAACCCGGGCAGGCCAGGTGAGGGGCGCCAGCACGGTCGCGGCGCCCCCGGCCATGCCCGAGAGGATGCAGACCAGGGCGAGCGTTTCTGCCGCGTCGGCCACCGGGAACACCAGAACCGGTATCAGCCCCCACAGCAGGGAGGTGACGAGCAGCGGGCCGACGAACAGGTGCCAGCGCAGTGGCAGCGACCTGAGCTGCCCACTGCGTCGGTCCGATACCAGCACCGCCAACCGCAGCAGCAGGGTTGCGGTCATGGCCGCCAGCCACGGCGGCGATAGCCAATGCCCGGTGCTCAGCCAGTGGATGGCCACGAGACCGACGACGGCAAGAGCCGTCATTGGCAGGCCACCGGCGTTCTGGCGGTAGGTGGCGTCAACCAGGCGCACCCGCAGCTCGGCCTGGTGGGCCTGCTGCGGATCGGCCTGGGGTTCCGCGGCGGCGCTCACGCCGGATCCGCCCCGGCCGTCGTCGGCCCGTTCGGGTGTGCGTCCGGGGCCGGGCGGCCAAGCAGGAAGCCCTGCATCTCGTCGCATCGGCTGGCCTGAACGCGGGAGAGCTGCGAATCCACTTCGACGCCTTCCGCCGTGACACGCATGCCGAGTGCGTGGGCCAGCGAGACGATCGACTCGATGACCCGCTCCGCCCGCGGATCCGTAGCGGCCGTTGCCACGATGCGGCGGTCGATCTTGAGCTTGCGGAAGTGGAGCTGCCACAGCAGGCCCAGGCTGGACCGGCCGCTGCCGAAGTTGTCCATCGCCAGGCCGACCCCCTGGGCGCTCAAGGCCTCCAGGGTCCGGGTGACCGACTCCTGCGGGTCGATGAGCAGGCTCTCCGCGATCTCGAGCTGAAGCCTGCCGGGCGGGAGTCCGGTCCCGGCAAGGACATGGGCGATGCGCTCAGCCAGCCGCCCGCCTTCGACCTGGGCGGCCGAGACATTCACCGACACCAGCAGCGGGTCCGGCCAGCGCAGCGCCGTGTCGCACGCATGCTGGAGGACCCAGTCGCCGATCGACTCCGTCAGGCCCGAGTCCTCGGCCAGGGGCATGAATTCGGAGGGCGGCAACAAGCCCCGGCGGGGATGCCGCCACCGCAAGAGCGCCTCGTATCCGATCCGCTGCTGCGCATCGGCGCCAAAGATGGGCTGGAAGTGGAGGCACAGCTGATCAGTCCCGATCGCGCCACGCAGCTCGCGCACCAGTTCGTGGCGCTCCCGCAGGCTGCCATCGAGGGCCTCGTCGTAGATCGAGTAGCCGCCGCGACCATTGGCCTTGGCGCGATACATGGCCAGGTCGGCCTTGTGGAGCAGGTCCTCCTGGTCCGCCACGGTCGCGTCCAGGATCGCTACCCCGATGCTGGCGCCGATCGTGATGGCCCGGCCGGAGACCGTCATGGGTTCGGTGAGCGACTCGATGATGCGCTGGCAGAGATGCTCGATGTCCCGTTCACCATTGACCTGGTGCGCAATGATCGCGAACTCGTCGCCTCCGAGCCGGGCCAGGTGGTCCCCACGACGCAGCAGTTCCCGAAGGCGTCGCGAAGTCTGGCGGATGACCTCGTCCCCCTGGGCATGCCCGAGGGTGTCGTTCACCTCCTTGAACTTGTCGAGATCGATGTAGAGCACCGCAAGCTCGCCAGCACCGCCCCCTGCGCGATCGATCTCCAGTCCGAGCAGGTCATTGAAGCTGCCGCGGTTCAGGGCGCCACTCAGGACGTCGTGCCGAGCCAGGAAGCGCACGCGCTCCTCGATGGCACGCCGCTCCAGCAGCCTGATCCGTACGTGCTCGAGTGCCGCCATCACGCTGGCGGGGTAATCGTTCGAATGGGGCACGGGCGGGTCGAGTTCGCCCGATGCGATGCGCTGCGCGACCTCGCAGGCGAGGGTCGGGTCGCCGCCCAGCTGGTGGTCGAGCATCTTCACCAGCGTCAGGCCGGCGAGCGCGCCCAGGGCGGTCAGGCCGAGGAGGCCGCTGACCAGCCAGGCGGCCGCCTGGTGCAGTGCAACGTCGGCTGCCTGATCGGCACGCTGCTTGGCATCGCGCACGACCGGCATGAAGCCTTCAATGCCCTGGATGAGCCGCCCGTAGGCGATCAGGCTGTCGTCGTCGGTGACGTCGATCAGGCGGTTCGACAGCAGGGCATCCACCTGTGCCGAGAGGGCGGACCAGCGATGAGCCTCCCGTGACAGGTCGGCATCCGTGCGCGACAGCTCGGTGAGGTGCTGCTCGATGTCCCGGGCGACGGCCAGGCTGCCGTTGCGGGCACTCAGCGAGCCCTGGGTCAGCATCAGTTCGCCGGCCGTGCGCAGCAGCATCTCGCCCGAGACCAGCAGCGCATTGGCGCTGCCGGACCGGGCCTGGGCGCGCTCCATGCGGCCCATGCTGCTCCAGGCCAGGGTCAGCAGGAGAAAGGAGATCAGGGTGAGCGCGAGGGCGCCGAAGCCGACCTTGGCGCGCAGGCTCATGGCGGGCGGGCGCAATGCCCGGCTCTCGGCGCGGGGGCGGTCAGGGGGCGCCACGGTCGTGGCCGATTCCATCGGCTGCTCAGCGCTCGACGGGCAGACCGGCGGCCTCCCACTGGGCCCAGCCGCCCCGCATGTAGTAAACCCGCGCGTAGCCCGCCCGAATGGCCAGAACGGCCGCCTTGTAGGACTTCCAGCCGGTCGGGCCGTCGCTGTAGAAGACCAGCGGCGCCTGTTTGTCCCCCGGCAGGCGCTCGAGCGCGAACTGGTCCAGGCCGGCGTCGAAGTCGTCCGCGTAGGCGCTCTTCTCCCGGTAGGCGAGGGCCATCGCGCCGGGCACGTGCCCCTTGCCGAAGTTCAGCGGATTGCGCGTGTCCACGAAGACCGCCTGGCCCTCGGCGACCAGCGCCTGGCCCCGCTCGACGGAAATCACTTCGCCCCCCGCCAGCTGGCCGGGGGTCTGGGGCTTGTCACCGGCGAGGGCGGTCGACAATAGGGTCGTCCCCACAACCAGGGCGACCAGGGTCCGAAAGGCTCTCTGCATGGCTCGTACCGATTCTTGTTCACGTCGTTGGATGAGCGCGGACATCCGCGCATCCAGACGAGTAACGAACCGCAGGCGCCAAACTTGACGGGGAACGGTCTGGCGGCGTGCGCTATGGCACGCCGGGCGGGCTCACAGGCGCTCGAACTGGGACGACTCCAGGCCGACGCAGCTGGTGGCGGTGCCGTCGCCGCAACTCCACCACATGCTGACCCACACCAGGCCGGTGGCGTCGATCCGGTCCACCTCGCATTCACTGCCGATCATGAAGCGGACCATCTCCAGTTCGTCTTCGTCCATGTCCGGGTCCGGCGTGATGCCGAGGATGCGGACGCGATCGCCTTCCGAGACGTCCATCCCGCGCCTGTCCAGTGCCGTGGCTGTCATGAGTCTGCTCCTTCCGATTGTCGCGTATCCGACAGACGACCCGTTCCGAGGACGGTTCGGGCCCTGACCGGGCTCATCACGCAAGGCGCGTGCCGGTCAGTGGGCGAGATGGTCCGCCGGGCGCACCTCGTCGATCTGGCTGGCCGGCAGGAAGCGCTCGCCGTAGCGGCGATGGATGCCGGCGCTCAGGAAGAGCGCGAAAAGGTCCGGGTCGATATGTCCGTCGTCGCGGAAGCGCGCCAGCATGGCCACCGCTTCGGACAGCGCGAGGCCGCGCTTGTACGGCCGGTCCGACGCGGTGAGGGCCTCGAAGATATCGGCGATCGCCATGATCCGGGCCGGGATCGACAGCTGGCCGGCGTCCAGCCCGCGCGGATAGCCGCTGCCGTCCAGGGTCTCGTGGTGGGTGGCCGCATACTCCGGCACGCGCCGCAGGTTCTTGGGCAGCGGCAGGCGGTCCAGCATCACGATGGTCTGGATGATGTGTTCGTTGATCTTGAAGCGCTCCTCGCGGGTCAGGGTGCCGCGCCGCGTGCGCAGGTTGTAGAGCTCGCCCAGGTTGTAGAGCAGCTCGGGCACCTCCATCGCGATGCCCAGGCGCGGATCGAAGTGGACCGCCTCGGTGCGCGGTACGCGGTGCTGGGCCTTGTCGGCCAGCAGCCGCTCCTCGGCGGGCAGCGGCGCCGCCGGGTGGCCTGCCAGCCGCCGCTCCTCTTCCTGGGACAGGCCGAGCCGGTCGTCGAAGTGGCGGGTCCAGCGTTCGCCGGCGATGCGCTCGAGGCGGGCGAGCGCGTCGTCCGTCATGGATTCTCCGCCGATGTTGCACTCGGCCAGGAAGGCGAAGTCGTCCAGCAGCTGCCGTCGCCGCACCTCGTAGGCCGCGGCGGCGGCGGCGGGGTCGGCGCCATCGCGCTCGGCCTCGAGCTGGCGGATGCGCGCATCCCTCAGGAGGACCTCGAAGCGGGTGCGGATCTCGTGGATCCGGTTGTAGAGGGTTTCCAGCTTGGTGGCCTTGTCCACCACGTATTCGGGCGTCGTCACCTTGCCGCAATCGTGCAGCCAGGCGCCGATCCGGAACTCGCGCCACTGGTCCGGATCGGTGAAGGCGAAGCCGGCCAGGGGTCCCTCCTCGACCGCGCAGGCTGCCTCGGCCAGCATCACCGCCAGCTCGGGCACCCGTTCGCAGTGGCCGCCGGTGTAGGCGCTCTTGGCGTCGATGGCGCCGGCGATGATGCGGATCAGGGCGTCCATCATCTCGCGCTGGCCCTCGAGCAGCTGGTGGTTGTCGATGGCCATGGCGGCCTGGGCGGCCAGGGCCTCGACGAAGGAGACGATCTCCGGATCGAAGGGGCCGGGCTGCCCGCTGCGCCCGTCGATGGCGTTGATGAGCTGCAGGACGCCCAGCACCTCGCCGCTCGAGGCCACCAGCGGCACATTCACCTGGGAGACGGTCCGGTAGCCGGTCTCGGTGTCGAAGCTGAGGGTGCCGGAGGTGTCGAAGCGGGTCTCGCGCCGGATGTCGTCGATGACCACGGTCTCGCGACGCAGCGCCGCGTAGACCGAGGCATAGCGCTCGTTGGGCGCACCGCTGGCCGGGTCGTGGAGCGGGATCTCCCGTACCGGCAGGCCGTCGTCGCGGGTGCGCAGGGCGAAGCGCAGTCCGCCGGCCTCTGTGACCAGGTAGAGGGTTCCCGCGTCGGCGTTGGCGAGCCGGCGGCCGGTCAGCAGGATGCTGCCCAGCAGCGACTCGGTGTCGCGCACCGCGGAGAGGGCCAGTCCGCTCTCGACCAGGCTGGAGAGCTTGTCGCGGGCGAGCTCGAGCGCCGCGGTGCGTTCCCGAAGGGAGTGCTTCATGGTCCGGTGGGCTTCGTCGAGCACGTCGATCTCGTAGAACAGCGAGGTCACCCTGGGGTCGCCGCTGAAATCCATGTGGCGGATCTTCTCGGAGTCGGCGGCCAGCTGCCCGAGGGCCCGGGAGGCCCGGCGCGAGACCAGGTAGGCGAGGGGAAGCGAGAAGGCGAGCACCGCCAGTGACACCAGCAGGACCTGGTCCCGTACCTCGAGGACCGGCGCCGCGAAGACCTGCATGGGCGCGAAGGACACGAAGCGGTAGGTGATGCCGGGCGCCACTTCGACCGGTCGGACAGCCAGCACGTGGGCCTCGCCGTCCACGTCGAGGATCCCGTCCTCGGGGCCGTTGCGGCCGTCGAGGGCGGCATGCAGGGCGCGCAGGTAGGGTGTGCCGGCCGTCCCCAGCCGGCTCAGGGGCGCTGCGTAGTCGAGGTTCCCGGCCGAAGGTTCGCCCGCCATCGCGAGGATCCGGTCCTCGCCGTCCAGCAGCAGGGTGCCGCCGGGTCGGTTGGCCATGGTCGTGGCCATGAAGGCCGACAGGCTTGCCAGGGACAGATCGGCCGCCGCGACGCCGCTGCCGCGCGTGAGGCGCCGGACCAGGGTGATGCCCAGCGCCCCCGAGGACTGGAAGACATAGGGCGCGGTCGCGCCCAGGGTCCCTTCGGGCGGGGCGATCCGGTACCACGGGCGGGCGGTCGGGTCGAAGCGCAGCGGATCGCGTCGCTCGCCGAGGCGCTGGGCGTCGGCGTCGAGGAACTCCCAGCGTTCCTCGGCCCGCGGGCTCGGGCTGGCGATCACGCGGACCGCGAAGCGGGCCCCCGGCGGGGCGCCGAGCGTGGCGGCGGCCCTGGGGTCGCCGGTGAGGCCGATGACCTGGTAGAAGCCGCCGTCGGCCAGGCCCACATAGGCGCCGTAGAGACTCGGGTTGGCGCTCACCATGGCGAGCAGGGTCGAGCGCAGGACCGCATCCGGCCGCTCCAGCTCGCGGTAGACCCGGGCGGGCTGCTGGGCCGCGGTTTCGACCACCAGCCGCGCGCCGCCGACCAGGGCGACCAGCTTCTGGGCCTGGGCGTCCGCCATGTGCTCGAAGATCGCCGCGGCGTTGTCGCGGGCCACCTGACCGAAGCGCCCCAGCGCGAACAGCAGGAACACCGCCATCAGCGACATCACGAAGGTCGCGAGCAGGACAGTGGCCAGGACATGGACGCGGAACTTGATGGCCTTGTGGCTCAGGGCGGGATCCTCGGTGGCATGCGGGCGGACGCTGGATGGCCCTATCATGCATGGGAATGGCGGGCCTGTGGACGGTCCGTCGCGACGCCCGGCAGGGCTCACCGACCGAGAGGAGTGCCCCGATGACCCAACACGGACGCAGCAGCGCACTGATCCTGGGCGCCCTGCTGGCCCTGGGTCTCGCGGCCCTCGGCTACCAGATCGGCGAGACCGCCCTGCGGGTCAAGCAGCTCGACCGCAGCGTTACCGTCAAGGGCCTCTCCGAGCAGGAACACCCGGCGGACATCGTGATCTGGCCGATCCAGTTCGCCGTGGCCGGCAACGAGCTCGGCGAGCTCTACGCCGGTATCGACGAGGGCGTGGCCAAGGTCATGGCCTTCCTGACCGCCAACGGCATCGACGGGGGCGACATCAGCCGGGCGCCACCGGCCGTGACCGACAAATCGGCCCAGCAGTACGGTGGCGGCGATCGGGGCGAATTCCGGTACACGGCGCTGCAGGCCGTCACCGTGTATTCCCGCGACATCGCCGGCGTGCGGCAGGTGATGTCACGCCTGTCGGAGCTGGGGCGCCAGGGCATCGCAGTGACCGGTGGCGACTACCAGGCCCAGACCCAGTACCTGTTCACCCGCCTCAACGAGGTCAAGCCGGCCATGATCGAGGAGGCGACCCGCAACGCGCGCGCCGTGGCCGAGAAGTTCGCCGCCGATTCGGACAGCCGCCTGGGCAAGATCCGTTCGGCGGCCCAGGGCCAGTTCAGCATCGAGGACCGGGACGCCAACAATCCGCACATCAAGAAGGTGCGCGTGGTGTCGACGGTCGAGTTCTACCTGGCGGACTGAGGCGCTCAGCTGCCCGACCCGCGGAAGGCGTCGAGGTCGATGCCCAGGCGGGTGATGCGGTCGTGCAGGGTCTTGCGGGGGATCTGCAGGGCTTCCGCCGCGGTGCTCACCACGCCCGCCGATTCGCGCAGGGCCGCCTCCACCAGCTGTCGCTCGAAGCGGTCCACCCGCTCGGTCAGCGAACCGCCCGCGGCGCCCGTGCCCGGTGCGGCGGCGATCACCCCGAGGCAGAAGCGGTCGACCGCATTGCGCAGCTCGCGGACATTGCCGGGCCACTCCTGGCCCAGCCACTGGTCCAGCTGCGGCTGGCCCGGCGCCGGCGGGCTGACGTGGTAGCGCTCCGCGGCCTGGCGCAGGAAGTGGGCGGCCAGGATCGGGATGTCCGACTTGCGCGCGCGCAGCGGCGGCAGCTCGAGACAGACCACGTTCAGGCGGTAGTACAGGTCGGCGCGGAACTCGCCGGCGTCGGAGAGGGCCTTGAGGTCGGCCTTGCTGGCGGCGACGATGCGGCAGTCGACCGTGATCGGCTGGTTGCTGCCGAGCCGCTCCACGACCCGCTCCTGCAGTACGCGCAGGAGCTTGACCTGGAGCTGGGGCGACATGTTCTCGATCTCGTCGAGGAACAGGGT
>JAGRFX010000676.1 GCA_020445805.1 Rhodocyclaceae bacterium | reverse complement strand
TTTTCGCTTCCCGGATTCACCCGATTCAGCACTGCCGTGGCCGTCATGTCTGCTTGTCTGACATCTCGGCCGGTCACGCGCATGTCGTCAACCGCATCGGCGGGGATACTGGCAATGGCTGAAGGGCGCGTTGGCGCCGGATAGGGGCAGAGCGCGGTGCGGGCAGGGGGTAGGCGAAAATCTGTTGCATTGCAGCAATTTCCCTGCTAGAGTTCGATCTGTCTCCTCCACCCTCCTCCAATGGTGTGGATTTGGCCTGGACTGCAAAGTCCAGGCCTTTCTTTTTTCTCCCCTTGCCGTCTCATTCCGGCGTCTGAACCGGCCCCAGCAGCAAAGTGGCATCCGGCGTGTTTGACCACGCGACCCGGATCGTCAGCGCGCGATCCCGCAGGAGCGGATGGGCGCGCAGCGCTTCGGCCGCCCGGGTAAGGTCGGCCCGCTGGCTGATCGCGCCGCTCAGTTGCCAGACGTCGGGACCATCGGGTGTCTCGGCGATCCAGCGGGCCATGCCGTCGATATCGTCTGGCGCAAAGCGTCTGCCAGCCGGCTTCGTGGAGGGC
>JAGRFX010000675.1 GCA_020445805.1 Rhodocyclaceae bacterium | reverse complement strand
TGCGGCCCCAAAAGCGACAGCCGCCCGTCCAAGAAGAGACGCATGCCGCAGTGACCGTGGCTGAGCCGAATTCCAGAGGCATGCGGGCAACCGGCGAGCTGACCGTAGTCCCATATGAAGCACACACCAACTCGGCTCGCTGATCTCGCAACGGATCACGCAATGTATCGACGCGACGTTGCAGTGACTCGTTGGCGCCCTACTCAAACCGGCGCTTCATGACATGAGCCCGATGCGACATTGTGACGCTTCTCATGGTTCAAGCAGTCGCCGCTGTGCGAACCACCCACCGGGCCTCACAAGGGTCGCCTGCGATGGAGGCCCGAACTGTCGAAACGGATTCACACTGGTAGAGTTGCTGGTGGTGATGTCGATCATTTCCCTGTTGGTCAGCTTGTTGCTGCCCGCAGTGCAGATGGCCCGTGAAACGGCGCGGCGGATCAGCTGCGCCAACCATTTGCATCAGCTCAGTCTCGCCATTCAGTTGCATGCAGACACCTTCCGCATGTTGCCGGGCAACGGCGGCTTCACGCCGGACAGCACCATCGACTCCACATCGGG
>JAGRFX010000674.1 GCA_020445805.1 Rhodocyclaceae bacterium | reverse complement strand
CAGGGCGATCTCTGGCACAGCTTCGATCGTGATCACGCCAGACTGGTGATCGCGCTACCAGGCGAGCGCTATCTCGGCGTCACCGATCCGAATCGGCGTTGGGTCGGCCGATGGCGCAGCGGCGGTTTCTTTCCGGTCCTGCTGGGTCTGCTGTTGATCGGGCTGGCCGTGGCCATCGCGGCCTGGCCGCTGGCGCGCTGGTTGAGCCGCCGGGTCGAGCGCCTGGAGCGCAGCATGACGGCCTTCGGTGCCGGTGATCTCAGTGTCCGCACCGAAGTCCGTGGCCGCGATGAGATCGGCATGCTCGCCGCCAGCTTCAATCGCTCTGCCGACCAGATCGAACGGCTGGTGCAGGCGCAGAAATCCCTGCTCGCCAACGCCTCGCACGAGTTGCGCTCGCCCCTGGCGCGGATCCGCATGGCCGGGGCCCTGCTGCGCGAGCGCGGCGATCCCACGGACCCCTTGCATGACGAGCTCTCGCGCAGCGTGGCCGAGCTAGATGCGCTGGTCGACGAGATTCTGCTGGCCAGCCGGCTGGAGGCCGAGCAGGGAGGCCTGACG
>JAGRFX010000673.1 GCA_020445805.1 Rhodocyclaceae bacterium | reverse complement strand
AGCAGAGGATGCGGTCCTTCATGAGCTTCGGGTCGTAGACGTCGCGGTCGTCGAACGTCACGTTGAAGTCGCCGGCGAGCACGAGGGGCGCGGTCCGGTCGAAGGACTCCACATATCGCCGCAGGCGCTCCATCCACTGGAGCTTGTACTCGTACGCCGGCGTGCCGACCCGCTGTCCGTTCACCACGTAGACGTCGATGAGGCGCACGCCGCCGACCACCGCGGACACGACCCGGGCCTCCGCCTCGGCGCCGTCGTCCGGGAGGCCGCGCCGCACGTCGCCCGGCGTCTCCTTCGCGAGGATGGCGACCCCGTTGTAGGTCTTCTGGCCGTATGCGGCGGCCTCGTACCCGACCTCGCGGAGCTCCTCGAACGGGAACTCGCCGTCGACGCACTTGAGCTCCTGCAGCATCACCGCGTCGGGTCGACGCGATTCGAGCCAGGCGAGCAGGCGCGGCAGCCGCGCGCGGATCGAGTTGACGTTCCAGGTCGCGATCTTCATCGCGACGATTCTGCCGCGCGCCGCCGGACGTTGGAACCCCGCGCGCGGCGTCCGCGACG
>JAGRFX010000672.1 GCA_020445805.1 Rhodocyclaceae bacterium | reverse complement strand
TGAGCGGGCCCATGAGGGTGCCGCTGTCGAGCGGGTTGCCGATGGGCACCGTCTTGTACGCCTTGACCAGTTCCGGCGTGATGCGGTCGGCCACGTCGCCCACGCACAGCAGGCGCCGGGTCGAGGTGCAGCGCTGACCCGCAGTGCCCACGGCACCGAACACCGCGGCTCGCGTTGCCAGTTTCAGATCCGCATCCGGCATGATGATCATCGCGTTGTTGCCGCCCAGTTCCAGCAGGCAGCGACCAAGCCGGGCCGCCACCGCGGCTCCGACATGGCGACCCATGCGACACGAACCCGTGGCACTGATCAGGGGCAGGCGGCGGTCGGCGATCATGGTCTCGCCCACCTCGTCATCGGTGCCGATCACCAGGCCGAAGATGTCCTCCGGCTTCACGCCGCCGGTGGGCTTGAAGATGTCCTGCTCACGCATCACCCGGTGCGCCACCCGGGTCGCGCCGACTGCCACCAGCGGCGTGATGAGGCTGGGCTTCCAGATCACGGCATCGCCGCACACCGCGGCCAGCATGGCATTCCACGCCCATACCGCGATCGGGAAGT
>JAGRFX010000671.1 GCA_020445805.1 Rhodocyclaceae bacterium | reverse complement strand
GCGCTTTCAGCTGTTACAGGATGCCCTGAAACTGCCGGAACCGCCTGAACGCATCGAGTGTTTTGATATCAGTCATACCGGTGGTGAAAAAACCGTGGCATCCTGTGTGGTATTCGATGTCAACGGCCCGGTTAAGGCCGATTACCGGCGTTTCAATATCCGCGATATCGCCCCCGGCGACGATTACGCGGCCATGCTGCAGGCCCTGGACCGGCGCTTCGCACGGCTGGCCAAGGGCGAGGAGGGTGGCATGGGGAAGGTGCCGGACATTCTGCTGATCGACGGCGGCAAGGGGCAGCTGAAACAGGCTCTGGAAGCCCTCGAGAAATACCAGCTGCCGGGCATCACGTTACTGGGTATCGCCAAGGGGATCAGTCGCCGGGCGGGCCAAGAGACCTTGTTTCTGGCTGACCGGGAAGGCTACCTGAAGGAGCTGGCCATGGTGACCGATTCCGCTGCGCTGCACCTGCTGCAACAGGTTCGTGACGAGGCCCATCGCTTCGCCATCACCGGCCATCGGGCCCGCCGTGAAAAGGCCCGCCGTCAGTCCAGCCTCGAAGA
>JAGRFX010000670.1 GCA_020445805.1 Rhodocyclaceae bacterium | reverse complement strand
CCTCCTTGCCTTTCAGTTCGATGCCGGCGTCGGCGAAGAACTTCATGATGCCGTAGGGCGTACACGGGATGAAACGGGGATTGCCCTGCATCAGCGCGCCGACGTTCTCGGCATGAAAACCGTCGACGTCCTTTTCGGGAGCGATGGCCTTGAGCACCGCGTCGCTGTCAAAATGCCTGGGTAGCGGCAGTTGCACCAGAATGCCGTGGATTTCCGGGTCGGCGTTGAGTTCGGCGATCTTCGCCAGCACCAGCCCGGGCTCGACTTCAGGGGGGTAACTGATCTTCTCCGAGTGAAAGCCGGCCTGCGCGCAGGCGTTCACCTTGTTGCGCACGTAGACCTGCGAAGCGGCGTCTTCGCCGACCAGGATCACCGCCAGCCCGGGGCGGGTGCCGCGGGCAGCGAGCGCTTCGGCGCGGGTCTTGAAATCGGCGCGCAGCTTTTTTGCCAGCACGGTGCCGTCGAGTATTTTTGCCGTCATATAGGATTCTTTTCGAGGGCCGGAAGGGCGAGAAAAAGAGAGGAGCGCGATTTTAGCGTGAATCAGGTCGTTGCGTCCGTGG
>JAGRFX010000669.1 GCA_020445805.1 Rhodocyclaceae bacterium | reverse complement strand
AGTTCGGGCCCAGAGACATTCCACACGCCGACCCACGGAGCAACCATGCGCAATCTCAACCAGGACAACATCACCCAAGCCGTCATCGCCAGCTTCGCCAACACCGCGAATCCGCGCCTGAAGACAATCATGACGAGCTTGGTCCAGCACCTGCATGCTTTCGCGCGCGAGGTGAAGCTGACCGAGGAGGAGTGGTTCCAGGGCATCGACTTCGTGACGCGCTGCGGGCACATCACCGACGACAAGCGCCAGGAGTTCATCCTGCTGTCCGACGTCCTGGGCCTGTCCATGCTGACCGTGGCGATGAACAACGACAAGCCCGAGGGCTGCACCGAAGCCACCGTGTTCGGCCCCTTCCATGTGGAAGGCGCACCGCACTACGAGTTGGGCGACGACATCGCCAACGGCGCCAAGGGCACGCCGTGCCTGGTGCGCGGCACGGTGAAAGGAATCAACGGCGAGCCGGTTCCCGGCGCGGTGATGGACGTATGGCAGTCCGATGACGACGGCCTGTACGACGTGCAGCACGAAGGCCTGGACCATGCCCAGTCACGCGGGATCGTG
>JAGRFX010000668.1 GCA_020445805.1 Rhodocyclaceae bacterium | reverse complement strand
AGGAGCAGGTCGATGTCGCTGGCGCCCGCGATGGGCCGGACCGCCTCCAGCGCGTCGCGCACCAGCACCGCGAGGTCGACGTGGGTGCGGGCGATCTGCACGCCGCCGTACCGCACCTGGGCGACGTGGAGCAGGTCGGAGACCAGGTGGGCCAGGCGCAGCGCGTTGCGCTCGACGATGAGGACCTGCTCGGTGGCGTCGGGCGGCATGTCGCCGCGGTCCGCGAGCAGCTCGAGGTGGCCCAGGATCGAGGTCAGCGGCGTGCGCAGCTCGTGGGAGACCGAGGCGACGAACTCGTCCTTGACCTCCAGCGCCCGCATGAAGTCGGTGACGTCCTTGTAGGCCAGGGCCGCGCCGGCGAACTCGCCGCTCGGGTCGTGGACGGCGCGCGCCGAGACCGACAGCGCGCCGGGTGATGGGGTCCTTGCCGACCCAGATGCGCTGGTCGTCGTACTCCTCGCCCTGGGTGGCGCGATAGGTCGGCATCTCCTCGCGGGTGAGCAGGGTGACCCCGTCGGGCTGGAAGACCTCGCCGAGCTGGCCGGCGACGCCGGCGTGGCCGTCG
>JAGRFX010000667.1 GCA_020445805.1 Rhodocyclaceae bacterium | reverse complement strand
GCCAGCGGATCCACAGCGGTTTCGGTGGGCAGGCCGACTTCATGCGCGGGGCGGCCCTCGCGCGCGGCGGCCTGCCGGTGACGGCGCTGCCGTCGGTGACGAGCGACGGGAAGACTTCCCGCATCGTGCCGCTGCTCGATCCGGGCGCCGGGGTGGTGCTGACCCGCGCCGACGTGCACGTGGTGGTGACCGAGTACGGCGTGGCGCCCATGCTCGGCCGCAACGTGCGGCAGCGGGCCGAGGCCCTCATCGCCATCGCCCACCCGGATTTCCGGGAGGACCTGCTGGCCGCGGCCCATGCGCGGGGGCTGTACGGCCGACTCTTTCCCGGCGGGATCCCGGGCGGCGGCGACGCGGTGTGAATGCCGTCTAGGCGGGAGCGGTCAGCCAGTCGGTGAGGGCGGGCACGAGTTCCGCCATGGCCGCTGCGAGTTCGGCGGGGGCGCCCGACGGTTCGCGTTCGCGCGCCTTCAGCTCGTTCTCGAAGGCCCGCGCGGCGGCGTGGACGCGCGGCGCGCCCAGGTTGCCCGCCGTGCCGCGCAGGGCGTGGACCAGATGCAGGGCGAG
>JAGRFX010000065.1 GCA_020445805.1 Rhodocyclaceae bacterium | reverse complement strand
CGAGGATCAGGCATCGCGGCCGGCCTGGTGCTGCCTGGGCGGGCGGCGTGGCCGCCAGCCGGTGGAGCAGGGGCAGGGTGAAGCCGGCGGTCTTGCCGGTCCCGGTCTGCGCCGCCGCGAGCAGGTCGCCGCCGTCGATGACCAAGGGGATGGCCTGGACCTGGATGGGGGTAGGGTGCGTGTAGCCGGTATCGGCGATGGCACGCAACAGCGGTTCGGCCAGGCCTAGGCTGGCAAAGCTGATCTCAGTCTGCAAATTTGGCTCCAGCGGCAGCCTGTCACTCGGGTCGAGAGACACCAATCTAGGCGGGCGGGAAGCGGCCGGCGCGGGGCGCTCGGCTGAAGTTAGGGTCAACGGCCGGTGCGTTGATTGGTGGAACGCACGGAACAGCCCGATTGTACAAAATCTTCCCGCCGTGGGAAGCCTTCTTCTTGTGATGCCGATCAAGGGCTGTCGAAACTGTGGTGTCCGTGCTATAAGGTGCATATGCACATAAAGGCCGAGCCGCTTCCCACCCCCCTGCCGTGTACCGGCGCCCGTCTTCGACGGCTGACCCGCCGCACGACCGCATTCTACGAATCCTATCTGCGCGAACTCGACCTGCGGCTGACCCAGTATTCGATCCTGATGCATCTGGGGAGTGCGCCCCAGGCGCTGACGGAACTCGCCGACCGACTGGAAATGGACCGCACCACCCTGACCCGCGGCCTGCGCCCGCTGCTGCGCCAGGGATGGGTCGAGGAGCGCCGGGGGGCCGATGCGCGGATGCGTCTCTACCAGCTGACCGACGGGGGCCTGGCGATGCGGGAGCGTGCCCAGGCCCGCTGGGCGGAAGCCCAGCTGGCGCTCGAGGCGGTGCTTGGCCGCAGCTTTGCCGACGCCCTCAACCAACGCCTGGAAGAAGCCCTGTCACGCCTCAAGCCGGCGCTTCCGGAGGACAACTGATGAACTCGACCCCGTCTCCCGCCACCCGATTCTGGCCCCTCGTCCTGCTGGCCGCGGTGATGATGATGGTCACCATGGGCGGGCGGCAATCGCTCGGCCTGTTCGTCTCGCCGATGAACACCGACACCGGGCTCGGCATCGCCACCATTAGTTTCGCGCTGGCGGTCGCCCAGTTCGTCTGGGGCGCCATTCAGCCGATCGCCGGCGCCGTGGCCGATCGCTATGGCCCGGGCCGCGTACTGGCGGCCGGCCTGATCGTGATGGCGGCCGGGATCGCCCTGACGCCGCTCATGGCGGGTTCAGGCTTGGGGCTGACCTTCGCGCTGGGCCTGCTGTTCGCGGCCGGGTCCGGGGCGGGCAGCTTCTCGGTGCTGATCGGCGCGGCGGCCCAGCGACTGCCGGCCAGCCGGCGCGGCTTCGCTTCGGGCGTGATCAACGCCGGCGGCTCGTTCGGGCAGTTCGTGTTCGCCCCCTTGCTGCAACGCCTGATCGGCGGCTTCGGCTGGATCGGCGCCATGTACTCGCTGGCGCTCATCACGCTGGCGGCGCTGCCCGTCGCGGCCGCCCTGCGGGGCCGCCGCGAGCATGCCGACCAGGTCGCTGCCCATGCGGCGGCGGAGCATCCGGGGCGCATCGACCGCGGCCTGCGTCACGCGCTCTCAGAGGCCATGCGCGACCGGAGCTACCTCCTGCTGCACGCGGGCTTCTTCACCTGCGGGTTCCATATCGCCTTCCTGGTGACCCACCTGCCGGGTGAAGTGGGTCTGTGCGGGCTGTCTGCCTCGGTTGCCAGCTGGTCCCTGGCCATCATCGGCCTGGCCAATATCGTCGGCAGCCTGGCCGCCGGCTGGGCGGTCCAGAACTACCGCAGCAAGTACGTGCTGTTCTGGATGTACGGCTCGCGGGCCCTGCTGGTGGCGATCTATCTGGCCGCTCCCAAGACGGAGCTGACCTTCTATCTGTTCGCCATCGGGCTGGGACTGACCTGGCTGGCCACCGTGCCGCCCACCGCCGGCGTGATCGGCAAGCTCTTCGGCACCCGCTACCTGGGCACCCTGTTCGGACTGACGCTGCTGTCCCACCAGATCGGCGGCTTCCTCGGGGCCTGGCTGGGCGGCCTGGCGATCGTCGCGAGCGGCGACTACACGTGGATGTGGTATGCGGACATGGCCCTCTCGGCGGCGGCCGCGGTGTGCAACCTGCCGATCCGCGAGGCGCCGGTGCGGCACGTGGCGCTTGCCGCCTGAAGGCTGCCCTGGGCGCCTCCGGCGTGCGGCAGGTCACGGTCGCGGTGCGGGGGGGGGGTCAAGACCTGCGGCCTGCGACCGTGATGCCTTGGGACGCGTACCTTCGTGCGCGCCCGACGGAGCGCTGCCATTCCCCTCTCCCGAATCAAATTTGCCGAGCTCATCGGCGCACTCAGCTATGCGCTCGACCTCACGGAAGGCCAGCCCCCGGGGCACTGCATGCGGTGCTGCTGGATCGGCACCCACATCGGCCAGCGGCTGGGGCTGGAGGGGGAGAGCCTGTGGGAGCTGTACTACACCCTGCTGCTGAAGGATCTGGGCTGCAGCAGCAACGCGGCGCGTATCTGCGAGCTCTACCTGACCGACGACCGGCAGTTCAAGCATGATTTCAAGGAGGTCGATGGCAGTGTCAGCAAGTCCTGCGCTTCGTGTTCGGACATACCGGGCTCGGCGCATCGATCAGGGCGCGCCTCGGCGCGATCTACGGCATCCTCACCGACGGCGACCGGATCGCCCGGGAACTGACCCAGACCCGCTGCCAGAGGGGCGCGGACATCGCCCGCGCCTTGCGCTTCGGTGAGGCGGTGGCCCAGGGCATCCATTCGCTCGATGAGCACTGGAACGGACGGGGCCGGCCGGACGCCCCCAGCGGACAGGCCATTCCCCTCTACGCGCGGATCGCCCTGCTGGCGCAAGTCGTGGATGTCTTCCATACGTCGGCCGGTCGCCAGGCCGCCCTGGACGAGGTCCGCCGACGCTCGGGCAGCTGGTTCGATCCGGCCCTGGTGCGGATCGTGGAGCAGCTCGACGGCGACGAGGCCTTCTGGCGCCGCCTGGCCTCGGAGGATCTGGATCCGCACGTGGTCGCGCTCGAGCCCGAAGCCCGCGAGGTGACCCTGGATGACGACTACCTGGACCGCATCGCCGAGGCCTTCGGGCAGGTGGTGGACGCCAAGAGCCCATTTACCGCCGGCCACAGCACCCGGGTCGCGCTATATACGGAGCGCCTCGCCCTCGAACTGGGTGTTCCGGCCGCCAGACGGCGCTGGCTCTGGCGCGCTGCGCTGCTGCACGACGTCGGCAAGCTGGGTGTCAGCAATGCCATACTGGACAAGCCCGGTCGCCTCGATGCCGAGGAGTGGGCTGCGGTCCAGCGCCACGCGGCGTATTCCGAGGCGATCCTGAGCCGCATTCCGGCCCTCGAGGCGATGGCCGCGACCGCGGCGGCCCACCACGAGCGGCTCGATGGTGGAGGCTACCCGCGCGGACTGAAGGCCAGCCAGATCTCGCTCGAGACACGGATCATCACCACGGCCGACATCTTTGACGCGATCACCGCGGAGCGGCCCTATCGGGGCGCCATTCCCGTCGACAAGACCCTCGCGATCATGGCCGAGAGCGTGGGCAGCGCCATTGATCCGCGCTGCTTCGAGGCGCTCAAGTCCGCCCTGCGTGGCAGCGATGTCGATCCTAATTCCCGTGCGGTGCTTGACGCGATTCGCGCGGCTGGGTAAGTTTCTGGCCATGAGTACGCAAATGGCCCCCCACGGTGTGACCGCCACGCCGTTCCTCCTGTCCGCTTCTGCCGGACTGGGCCTGCTGCTGCGCGTCGCGCGCATCTGATCTGACACCCCCTCCTGTTGATTGATTGCTCCGGCTACCCCGGCACATTGGCGTGCTCCGGCGTCCGGACAGGCCTCTGCGATGAGCGACGACATGACCCCGACCTTACGACATCTGCTGCGACTGCCGACCGGCGTTCGGACCGTGTAGCCCCGCGGCCGTCCGATCGCCCTTGCCGCGCCCCATCGACAGCAGACAGACAAGGAGCACCCCATGTTGAAGCAACCCGCCACCAAGTACCGCCCCTTCACGCCCTTCGGCGGCGACATCCGCCTCGAGCGACGCCGCTGGCCCGACCGCACGATCACGCGTCCGCCGGTCTGGATGAGCACGGACCTGCGAGATGGCAACCAAGCACTCTTCGAGCCCATGGACAGCGAACGCAAGCTGCGCATGTTTGCGATGCTCGTGGAGATCGGGTTCAAGGAGATCGAGATCGGTTTCCCGTCGGCGTCCCAGACCGATTTCGATTTCGTCCGGACCCTCATCGAGGGCGGCCACATTCCGGACGACGTGACCATCGAGGTGCTGACCCAGGCGCGTGAACACCTCATCGAGCGGACCTTCGAGGCGGTCCGCGGGGCGCGGCGCGTGATCATCCACTACTACAACGCCTGCGCCGAAAATTTCCGTCGCATCGTCTTCAACGAGGACGAAGCCGGCGTCCGCCGGATCGCCATGGAGGGCGCCCGGATGATCCAGGAGCACGCGGCACGTCATCCCGGGACCGAGTTTGTCTTCCAGTACAGCCCGGAGGTCTTCTCCGGTGCGGAGCTGGGGTTCGTCCGCGATGTGGTCGATGCCGTCACCGCCATCTGGAAGCCCACGGCGGAGCGGCCCTGCATCATCAATCTTCCGGCCACGGTCGAGATGAGCACCCCCAATGTGTACGCGGACCAGATCGAGTGGATGCACCGCAATCTCGCGCGGCGCGAGGGCATCGTCCTGTCGGTTCATCCCCATAACGACCGCGGCACGGCCGTGGCGGCTGCTGAGCTGGCGCTCATGGCCGGGGCAGACCGCGTCGAGGGTTGCCTCTTCGGCCACGGCGAGCGCACCGGAAACGTGGACCTCGTGACCCTGGCCTTGAATCTTTACAGCCAGGGTGTGCATCCCGGCCTCGATTTCTCGCGCGTCAACGAGGTGGCGCGGACGGTCGAGCACTGCACCCAGTTGCCGATCCATCCCCGCCATCCCTACGTGGGTGACCTCGTGTTCACGGCCTTCTCGGGCTCACATCAGGACGCGATCAAGAAGGGCTTCGCGGTGCAGCAGGCCGATCACAACTGGGAGGTGCCGTATCTTCCGGTCGATCCGGCCGACCTCGGCCGGACCTACGACTCGATCATTCGGGTCAATAGCCAGTCCGGCAAGGGCGGCATTGCCTACCTCCTCGAGTCGGAGTACGGCGTTGCCCTGCCGCGTCGGCTCCAGGTCGAGTTCTCGGCCGCGGTCCAGCGGATCGCCGACGCCAGCGGGAAGGAAGTCCTTGCCGCCGACATCTGGCATTGCTTCAAGGGCGAGTACCTCGATCCGTCCGAGCCCATCGGTTTTGTCGAGCACCACCTCTTCGAGCAGGGCGACCAGCAGGGCATCGCGCTGACCGTGCAGCTCGATGGGCAGCGTTGCGTGCTCAGGGGGGTTGGCAACGGGCCGATCGATGCGGCCTTGCATGCCCTCGGGGCGAACGTGCACCTGCTCGACTACGAGGAGCGTGCCATCGGCCATGGATCGGATGCGAGGGCCGCCGCCTTTGTCGAACTCGGTGTACCGGGGATGGCAGGGAGCGTGTTTGGCGTGGGCGTTCACGCCAACATCGTGACGGCCTCCATCCTGGCGATCGTGTCGGGCGTGAACCGGATTTCGGCGCGACAACCCGGCGCCCTGGTCTTTGCGCGTACCGGTACCGGCGACCGCTGATCCGGCATTCATGCCGGCCGGGCGCGGAAGCATCGCGCCCGCAGCCGGTTCGGCGGCATCATGGGCGTTTCGCTGGGTGCAATTTCATGAACGCCCGGGTGCCGCCTGAATACCTGCTGAGAACCTACCGCTGGGCCTACCTCGACCGACGCTGGTTGCGGTGGCTCGACCGGCCCGTCGTCGTCTCGGCCATCCTGTGGGGCAATGCCCGGCGCCTCATGGCGCGGGCCATCGCGACCTTCCGGCCGGGCCAGCGGGTCCTGCAGGCGGCTGCGGTCTATGGTGACTTCAGTCAGCGCCTGCTCGACCGCCTGGGGGAGGGCGGGCATCTGGATGTCGTCGATGTGGCGCCCCTGCAGGTGGCCAACGTGCGCCGCAAGTTGCGCGGCCGGCCCAATGTGTCGACCCGCGTCGCCGATCTGGCCGTCGCCGCCCCCGGCGCCTACGACGGCGTCTGCTGCTTCTTCCTCCTGCACGAGGTGCCGCCCCATGTGCGCGGGCCGATCGTGGACAACCTGCTACGCGCGGTCGCGCCGGGTGGGCATGTCGTATTCGTCGACTACCACCTGCCGGTGCGCCTGCATCCGCTCAAGGCGCCGATGGGCTGGATCTTCCGCCACTTCGAGCCCTTTGCCGAATCCTTGACCCGCCAGGAGATCGTCGAGTTGGCGGCCGAGCCGGAGCGCTTTGTCTGGGACAAGCAAGTTCTGTTCGGTGGTCTGTATCAGATCGTGACAGCTCGCGCGGGTCTGTCGAAAGATTCGACAGATTGTCATGAATTCGGTCAAGTGCTTGAATGAGAACCTGAAAACGGTCGTGCGCAATGCTGTATGTATAGCCACATGTGCTAACTGGGCGAAGGTATCACTTAAGGACAATTTCCTCTTTCAGATGAAGCGTTTAGAGTAGGAGTCATGAGGTACTCGAAGGCAGTGTCGGCGGCCGGGGGGCTGCGGGCACCCACACCCATCCGCTCGCGTCGACACAACCGTCTGGTCGTGGGCCTGACCCTGCAGGCCGTGGCCGGGCTGGGTGGCCTGTCCGCCCTCATCGTCGGAAGTCTGGCGCTGGGTCTGTGGTGTGCCTTCTCTGGCCAGACCGGCCTCTTTCCGCTCAATGTGGTGCTCGCGCTGATGATCGTCGGCGTGGCCGCCTACCTCCTGACCTGGCTGTGGCAACCGCCGAGCGACGTGTCCGGTGTGCCGGTGGTGCGGGAGGACTCCCCCGAACTCTTCAAGGTGCTGGATCGGCTCTGTACGGCCTACGACGTGCCGGCCATCGATCGGGTCATGATCGGTGCCGACATGAACGCAGCGGTCGTCCAGTTGCCCGAACTGGGCCTGTGGGGTCGCCTGCGTACCACCTTGCTGGTCGGTCTGCCGACGCTCCACAGCCTGAATCCGCAGCAGTTCCGGGCCATCCTGGCCCACGAGCTGTCCCACCTGGCTTTCCAGCGCAGGCCTCTGGCCGCATGGGCCGCCCAGCTGCGGGCCTGGTGGCACCGGGTGCTGGCCGCCATCGACGACGATCCCACGCCGGTCGGGCGCCTGGCGGCCATGCTGCTGGCCGCACACGCCGAGACCAACCTGTATCGCAGCGTCGAGCTGTCCCACCTCGAGGAGTTCGAGGCCGACGCGGGTGCTGCGGGGCACGTGGGGGCCGACACGCTGGCCGCGGCGCTGCTCGAGTTGGCCATGAAGGAGCGCTACCTGCGCGAAGAGTACTGGGATGCCGTGATGAGCCAGTTCGAGTTCCCGGATGCAGGTGACGGCATCCTGCCCTTCGGCACCATGGGCATCGGTGTTTCGCTCGGATTCCAGCGCTCGGAGCAGTGCGGCCGAATGGGCGAACTGCTTGAGCTGCCGCCCGGACTGGATCTCCATCCCAGCCTGCCCGAGCGGCTCGAGGCCCTCAGCGTCGGTGCCCATTCGCCGATCCGGCAGGGCCCTTCGGCAGCCCAGCTGTATCTGGGCGGGGCCGCCGATGGCCTGGCCTGTCGGCTCGATCGGGCGTGGTGCATGGCCATCGCCCCCTGCTGCGGCAAGTAGTTCGCCGCACGCCGCAAATGGCGGGCGTAGAATGCCCGCATGCATCGATTCCTGACCCGCCACCGCTGGATCTGGCTGCCTGTCGCACTGGCGCTGGTCGTGGCCGGCGTGCTGAAAGGGGCCGTGCATGTGGCGGCTCCCGGCTCGCCCTGGGCCGAGGTCTGCTCGGCGGGAGGCTCGCCCTCGGTGCCGTTCCCCGCCGGCTCGGGGCAGGACAGCGCCCGTGTGGCGCCGTGTCTGCTGTGCCTGCTGGCGGTCCAGGGCTGGACGATGACGGGCGCCTTGCCCACCCGGCTCGCGACTCCGGCGCCCATGCGTGTCGTGGCGTTCGCGATGCGTCCGTCGCGGGGGGCGCCGGCCGCCATCCATGCGCCGCCCCGAGGACCACCGCCTGCCGGCTGACTGACCGCCCCCCTGATGGACCGGCCCGCCCGTCGCAGCCGTTCCGGCAGAACAATCAGAATCCGGAGAACCAGAATGATCCGCAATCTTGCGATCGTTACCAGCCTGTGGCTCGCCGCATGTGGCGTGGCCCAGGCCGAAATTACCGTCAGTGACGCCTGGGTGCGCGCCAGCCTGCCGCATCAGCGCGCCACCGGTGCCTTCATGAAGATCACGGCCGGCGCCCATGGCGCGCGGCTGGTCGGCGCCCGCTCCACCGCGGCCGGGGTCACCGAGGTGCATGAGATGAAGCTCGTGGACAACATCGCGCGCATGAGCCGGGTCGAGGGTGTCGACGTCGGCCCCGGACAGGTCCTCGAGCTGAAGCCTGGCAGCTACCACATCATGCTGATGGAACTGAAGGCGCCCGTGGCCGTCGGCGAGGCCGTGGACCTCGAACTGGTGTTCGAGCGGGACGGCCATCAGCAGACCGTGCCCGTCAGTGCCGTCGCGCGGCCCCTCGCCGGCGGCATGGGCAGGATGCCCCACTGACGGCGTTCCGGAGCCCGGCCCTCGCGGGCCGGCTCCGGCGGCTGTCAGCGGAAGAAGGCGTCGGTGTCGGTGTCGTAGCCTTCCAGAACGCGCTCGATCCGGCCGTCCGGACCGACCCGGAGAATCCTCAGATCGAGCAGCAGGTCGTCGTACTCGTAGCGGTAGTTGACGCCCAGGTTGGCGGCCACGAGCGGCGTATCGGCAGGGCTGGCCTGCAGGAAATGCCAGTTTTCGCCGACGATTCCGCGATCCTTGCGGTAGGCTGCCCAGGTATCGGGGGTGTCCTTGTGGGGTTCGAGGCCAATGATCACGAACTCCACGTCACGGCCCAGGCGCTCCGCGGCCACGCCGACCGAGCGCAGGCGTCGTCCGGTGCTGGAGCAGATCGCGCTGTAGGTGCTGTGGTCCATGGCCACCACGATCTGCTTTCCGCGCCAGTCCGCCAGATGGCGCTCGCGCCCCTGCTCGTCCACCAGGCGATAGGGCAGGGCGTAGACGTCGATGGAGCCGGCGGCGAATGCGGCCTGCGCAGCGAGCAGCCAGGGTAGCAGCCAGGCACGGATGGTCCGGTGTCGTCGCGTCCTCATGCCGTGAAACTACTCCCCGGGCCGGCCACGATCAATCCACCCGGCCGGCCGTCGAGCGCGTGCCGAGGCCAGGTGGCCGCAGACCTGTTCGGCCCCGTCGAGAATCCGCGGGGTATGGCGCTGGAGCAGGTCGGGTGGCACGAAGAACAGGTTGTTCCGTTGCACGGCCTGCATGCCCTTCCAGCGGCGCCAGTCATCGAGCCATTCGGGGCGGGCCTCACCCATGCCGCTGGCGATGATGGCTTCCGGATCGGCAGCCAGCACCGATTCGGCGTTGATGGTCGGCGCCAGTTGCGCCAGGGAGCCGAAGACGTTGCGACCGCCACACAGGCGGAGCACGTCGCCGATCAGGTGGGCGTCGTTGATGGTCATCAGCGGCTCGTTCCAGACCTGATAGAAGGTCGCCACCGGGGCGAGACCGGCGAAGCGCTCCCGCAGTCGATTCCGGCGCGCACGGAAATCGCTCGCCGCACGGGTCGCAGCCGCCTCCGTACCGGCCAGGGCGCCGATCTGCTCGAGGCTGTCTGCGACCGCATCGAGATCGCGGGCCTCGCTGACGAAGATCGGGATCCCGAGGCGCCTCAGCTTGTCGATGTGCCCGTCCCGGTTGCCGCTGCGCCAGGCGATGGCCAGGTCCGGCTTGAGCGCAGCGATGGCCTCGAGGTCCAGGGCGTTGTAGCTGCCGACCCGGGCCAGGCGCTGGGCCGCTTCGGGAAAATCGCTGTACTGGACAGCCCCGACGACGTGCTTGCCGGCGCCCGCGGCGAAGAGCAGTTCCGTGATGTGTGGCGCCAGGCTCACGATGCGCCGGGCAGGCTCGGCGAGCACCACGCGATCGCCATTGGCATCGATCAGACTTACCTCCGCGCGCGCGCCCGGGCCCAGGGGCGCCAGGAGGAGCAGGACTGCAAGGAAGGCAAGGTGTCGCAAGGAGAGCATGGGATAATCCGCGGCCCGCATGGCCGTGCGCCGATTCTATCCGATGCCCGACTCCCGAACCCTGATGGTCCAGGGGACCACCTCCGATGCCGGCAAAAGCGTCCTCGTCGCCGGCCTGTGCCGTGTGCTCAGGCGGCGCGGCGTGTCGGTGGTGCCCTTCAAGCCCCAGAACATGGCGCTCAACTCCGCGGTCACTGCCGACGGCGGCGAAATCGGTCGAGCCCAGGCCCTGCAGGCCCAGGCAGCGGGGCTGGCGCCCCATACCGACATGAACCCCGTCCTGCTGAAGCCCAGCTCCGACACCGGTGCCCAGGTCATCATCCACGGCAAGGTGGCAGCCGATCTGTCGGCGGCCGACTACCATGCCTACAAGCCGCGCGCGATGGCCGCCGTGATGGAGAGCTGGCAGCGACTGCGGGCGCGACACGAGCAGGTCGTGGTCGAGGGCGCCGGGAGCCCGGCCGAGATCAACCTGCGCGATCGCGACATCGCCAACATGGGATTTGCCGAGGCGGCGGACTGTCCCGTGGTGCTGGTCGCCGACATCGATCGCGGCGGGGTCTTCGCACACCTGGTCGGCACGCTGGCCCTGCTGTCCCCATCCGAGCAGGCCCGGGTGGTCGGTTTTGTCATCAACCGCTTCCGCGGCGACATCGGCTTGCTGCAGTCGGGTCTGGACTGGCTGGAGGCGCGGACCGGCAAGCCGGTGATCGGTGTGTTGCCCTATCTGCACGGGCTCTTTCTGGATGCGGAGGATGCGCTGGCGACCGGGGTTGCCGACAAGGGGACGGCCCGGCTGAGCGTCGTCGCGCCGGTACCGCCGCGCATCTCGAACCACACCGATCTGGATCCCCTGCGTCTCCACCCGGAGGTGGATTTCCGCTGGGTCGGACCCGGCCAGCCGATGCCGCCCGCCGATCTGGTGGTCCTGCCGGGCTCGAAGAATGTGCGGGATGATCTGGCGTGGCTGAGGGCGCAGGGGCACGTGGCCTCGCTCCTGCGGCATCTGCGTTACGGCGGACGCGTGCTCGGGATCTGCGGGGGCTTCCAGATGCTCGGCGAGCGTATCGATGACCCCCTGGGCCTCGAGGGGGTGGCGGGCGATGCGCGCGGCCTCGGCCTGCTCCCGTTCGAGACCACGCTGGCGGCCGACAAGCAATTGCGCACCGTGTCCGGGGTGCTCGCCCAGGCCCCCGCGGTGCCGGCCCACGGCTACGAGATCCACATGGGCGTCTCGACAGGTCCGGCCCTGGATCGACCGATGCTGAGGCTGGCGCACGGACGTGCCGATGGGGCTGTTTCCGAGGACGGTCAGGTCATGGGCACCTACGTTCACGGCATTTTCGACGCCCCCCAGGCGCTGGCGTGGCTACTCTCCTGGGCGGCGGGCGGGGCGCGCTTCGAGGCGGTGGACCTGGCGGCCCGGCGGGAAGCCGACATCGACCGGCTGGCCGACGCGATTGAAACCCATCTGCATCTCGAGCGCCTGTTTCCAGGGCGCTTTGCGCACGCTGCCACAAGGCCCGCCCTTCGTGGCTTGACCGGTGGTTGACCCCTCTCTAACATCGCGCCATGGATCCAGAACTCTCTCTCCTCGAGCAACAGGTCGACCAACTGGTGAGCCTCTACGAGGCCATGAAGTCGGAGAATCGCGACCTGCGCGTCCGCCTCGCCAGCGTGGAGGCCGACAACCGGCGGCTCCGCGACAAGGTCGAAATTGCCGCGGCCCGCGTCGAAGCCGTCATCGAGCAACTGCCACAGGTCTGACCATGGAAACCCTCGAAATCACCCTGCTCGGGCGCGAGTACCGTGTGGCCTGTCCTGCGGAAGAGCGAGAAGGACTGTTGTCGGCGGTGCGCTTTCTCGACGAGAAGCTGACCGATTTGGCCGGCAAGACCAATTCGGCCGGCGAGAAGCTGGTGATGATGACCGCGCTCAACATCACCCACGAGTATCTCCAGTATCAACGTGCCGGCGGGTTTGACATGCCGGGCATGAAGCGTAGAATCGACTCCGTCAATGGGCGACTCGCCGAGGTCCTGGGGCAGCAGGAAAAGCTGTTCTAGATCAGTGGGTTGCTTGCAAGGGTCAATCCCCTGCAGTGTTTGTGCTGGCCGTAGATTCCTTGAACCAATGTCTACGTGACTCGGTTGCCGACCAAAGGTCTTGCTGGTGTGCGGTCCCCTCCGACGGGAACGCCTGATGCAACAGGAAGGTGACCTCCCTGAACCCTCGGTTCAGGATGCCCGGCAAGTGCGGCACACGCGGGGGGCCAAACAGGAAAGGCGCGGACGCTACCGCGCCTTTCCGCTTTTCGGGGCCTGGCAGGCGCGCATCCCGATGCGGCCGTCCGCCGGCGTGCCGCCGAGCCAGGCCGTGATCGGCCGGCACTGGTCGTCCGCGCACAGGGTGTATTCCGGCTGCCCGCTGCCGCTCGACAGCAGGATCTCCGGCAGGCGCCGGTCGGCTTGGTAGTGCCAGACGCCGTCCCGCAGGCGTGCGCCTGGTGGCGGGTCCATGCCGGCGCCGCTGCCACGGATCCGCGCCTCGACCAGTACCAGGGCGTCCGCCTCGATCCGCCAGTCCTCCTGCCAGAGGATGTGCTCGACCGAGTGGGCCCACTGCAAGGTGAACAGCGTGCCGGCGAGGCTCGCCTTGAAGGCTCCGCCGACGAGGCACAGCAGGCTCACGCGGGCCTCCCGGGGCAGATCGACGCCACCGGCTGGAGCGAGTTTGCGAAAATGTCGGCCATCAGGCTGCACCGTCCCTGTTTTGGTGGAACCCTAACATGCGCTACTGGCTGATGAAGTCGGAACCCAACGAGTGCTCGATCGACGACCTAGCGGCGGCACCGGACCAGACCGTGCCCTGGACGGGCGTGCGCAACTATCAGGCGCGCAATTTCATGACCCGCGACATGCAGATCGGCGATGGCGTGCTGTTCTACCACTCGAGTTGCCCGGATCCGGGCATCGCGGGTCTCGCCCGGGTCGCCAGCGAGGCCTACGTGGACGAGACTCAGTTCGACCCCGCCGGCCCCTACCACGACCCCAAGTCGAGCCGGGAGAAGCCGCGCTGGCAACACGTGGACGTGCGCTTCGTGAAGAAGACCCGGCTTGCTGGTTTGTCCGAATTGCGCACGCACGCCGAACTCGCCAACATGCGCGTCCTTGCCCGTGGAAACCGGCTCTCCATCACGCCGGTCGAGCCGGCGGAGTGGCATTTCCTGTTGCGCGAACTACTGGATACGGATCCCGATGACGTTCAATGAGTGGTGGCTGGCCTACCTTCCGCTGGGAGCTTTCGTGGGGTTCTTCGCCGGCCTGCTCGGGGTCGGCGGGGGCGCCATCATGGTGCCGATGCTGACCACCCTGTTCGTGGCCCAGGGCTTCCCGGACGACAAGATCGTGCATGTGGCGCTGGGGACGTCCATGGCGGCCATCGTGATCACCTCGGTGTCGAGCCTGCGGGCCCACCATCGCCATGGGGCCGTGCGCTGGGAGATCGTGCGCGGCATCACCCCGGGCATCCTGATCGGCACCTTCGGGGCCACCTTCATCGCCTCCCATGTCGATTCCAAGCCGCTGGCCATCTTTTTCTCCTGCTTCATGGCCTACGTCTCCTTCCAGATGCTGCTCAACATCAAGCCGAAACCCAACCGCGAACTGCCGGGAACCCTCGGCCTGTCGGGGGTCGGCCTGGGCATCGGGGGCATCTCGGCCCTGGTGGCGATCGGCGGCGGCTCCCTCTCGGTGCCCTTCATGACCTGGTGCAACGTCAAGATGCAGAACGCCATTGGCACCTCGGCCGCCATCGGCCTGCCGATCGCGGTCTCGGGCACCGTGGGTTACCTGGTCAATGGCTGGGGGGAGCCTGGCTTGCCGCCACTGACGCTGGGCTACATCTATCTGCCCGCGCTGGTCCTGGTGGCCGCAGTGAGTGCCTTCACGGCGCCGGTCGGGGCCCAGCTGGCGCACCGGCTGCCGGTCAGCACCCTGAAGAAGATCTTTGCGGGAGTCCTGGTGCTGCTGTGCCTGAAGATGCTGCATAGCGTCTTCGGCTGAGCCCGACGACCCGTCGCCGCCGACGGGCCGGGCCTTCGGCCACCCGCGGGGTACCGGGTGGCGCTCAGCGCCCCCGGAACTGCGGCGTGCGCTTGGCGAAGAAGGCCTCCATGCCCTCCCGATAGTCGTCGGTGGCGAGGAAGGCGAAGGCTGCACGCTTCTCGTCCTCGCCCAGGGGGCGGCCCTCCGTCAGGCGATGCACCCACTGCTTGTGCCAGCGGGCCACCAGCGGCGCGCCGGCACCGATACGGGCTGCCGCGGCCTGGGCCTCGGCGACGACCTGGTCGTCGTCCACGACGCGGGTCAGCAGGCCCTTGGCCAGCGCCTCCTGGGCGTCGAGGATGCGTCCCTCGAGCAGGATCTCGAGCAGGACGGCGGGCCCGACCAGTGCCAGCAGGCCCGCCATCTCGCCCGGATACATGGAGAAGCCCAGGCGGTTGATCGGCGCGCCGAAGCGCGCGCTGCGGCCGGCGATGCGCAGGTCGCAGCAGCCGGCGATCTCCAGCCCGCCGCCCACGCAGGGCCCCTCGATGGCTGCGATCGTCGGTACCGGGCAGTGCCGGATGGCCTCGAGCGCCGCCGCAACCCACTGGTCGTGGTAGGTGAGCGCCTGGTCGACCGTTGCACGGACCTGGGAGAATTCCTCCAGGTCGCCACCGGCGGCAAAGGCCGCGCCGCCCGCCCCGCGCAGGATCACGCAGCGCAGTGCGGCGTCGCCATTGAGGGTGTCCATGTGCGCCCGCAGCGCCTGCCACATGACCGAGTCGATGGCATTGAGCTTGCCGTGGTTGTTGAGGACGAGCGTGGCGACATCGTCGGCACGTTGCAGGTCGACCTGGCCGGGCATGGCATCTCCGTGGGCAGTGCAGGGGAAGGATCCGCGATGGTAGCGAAATCGCGGTCGCCACCCCAGCCCGCGGAATACCGCGCGGCGATTCGCCGAGACGGGTCAAAGCGCCTAGACTCTGGCGCGGGGAGCCTGGGGAGAGTGCGTGGTGCGTGGGCGCTGGCTGCTGTCTGTCGCGTTGGGGCTGATCATGCCGCCGGCGGTTGCGGCCGATGGCGTGGCGCTGGTGCTGTCGGGTGGCGGCGCGCGCGGTGTCGCCCACCTGGGGGTACTGAAGGTACTCGAGGAACTGCGCGTCCCGGTGGACTGCGTGGTCGGGACCAGCATGGGCGCCATCGTCGGCGCCAGCTATGCCTCCGGTGCCCGCCTCGACGAGCTCGAGCGGCAGGTCCGCGCTGCCCACTGGGATGAACTCTTCTCCAGCGCCACGCCCCGCGACGACCAGCCCTTCCGCGAAAAGCAGGATGCCGCCAGCGGCCACAGCGCGGTCACGATGGGCTACGGCGAGGGCCGGATCCTGACGCCCCACAGCGCCATTGCCGGGCAGCAGCTCGACCGCTTCCTCCAGGGGCTGGTGGGCGTTCCCGATGCCCTGAGCACCTTCGACACCCTGGCGCTGCCGTTTCGCGCCATGGCCACGGACCTGGTGACCGGCGAGTCGGTCGAACTGTCGAGCGGACCCCTGTGGCGGGCCATGCGCACCAGCATGGCGGTCCCGGGGGCCTTCCTGCCGATCGAGCATGAGGGGCGCCTGCTGGTCGACGGTGGCCTGGCCATGAACCTGCCCGTGTCGGTGGGCCGCAGCCTGTGCGGGGCCCGGGTCATTGCCGTCGACGTGGGCACGCCGCCCCTGCCCAGGGAGCGTCTGCGCTCGGCGACCGATATCGTCTTCCAGGCCATCCACCTGGCCCTCGGCCACAACGTGGCGGCGCAAAGGGCGCTGATCGGGCCCGGCGATGTCCTGATCGATGTGGACATCGGGGACATGGTGTCCTCCGATTTCGACCGGGTGCTCGAGACCATTCCGGCCGGCGAGGCCGCGGCCCGGGCGATGGCGCCGGCACTGGCGCGCTTCAGCGTCGATGCCGACACCTACGCCCACTGGCAGCGCCAGCGCGAGGCGCGCTGGCGGCCGCCCAGTCCCATCATCCGTCGGGTGACGATGTCGCAGCTGCGCTTCGTCTCCCGCGAGGCCATCGAGGCCCAGCTGGACGACCTGCCCGGCCGCACGCTCGACATGGACGAGCTGGAGCAGCGCATTTCGGGGCTCTACAGCGACGGCGACTACGAGCGCCTGCGCTACAGCATCGTCCGCGACGGGGCCGAGGCCGATCTCCAGATCGAGGCCATCGAGAAGTCCTGGGGGCCGACCTACCTGCGCTTCGGCGGCGGCCTGGCCTCGGACTTCGATGGCGGTGGTGTGGTCGGCCTGTATGCGGGCCTGTCGCGCCACTGGCTCAATCGCTGGGGGGCGCGTGCCGACGTGGATCTGGTCCTGGGCACCAACAACAGCCTGCGCGCCGAGTTCTATCAGCCGCTGGGCCTCAAGTCGAACTGGTTCGTGGCGCCCCAGGCCCAGATCTCCACCGAGTCGGTGCCGGTCTATTTCGAGGACATCCGGCTCGCCGAGTACAAGGTCAAGCGCCGCTCGATTGGCGTAGAACTGGGCTACGGGCTGGGCGCCTGGGGCGAACTGCGGACCGGGCTTCATCGCGGGCGCATCCACGCCAACGTGCTGTCGGGCCTGCCCCTGTATCCCTCCGCCGACCTGGACGACGGCTGGGCCAGCGTTTCGGCGGTCATCGACCGGCTCGACAGTCCCTTCTTCCCCCGGCGGGGCTTCTCGACGCGCCTCGAGCTGCAGGATCACCGAAAGAGCTACGGAAGCGAGCTGTCGTTCCGGTTCCTGGGGCTGGCGGGCGACGCGGCATGGTCGCAGGGCGACAACAGCCTCCGCCTCCGGGTGATCGCCGCGGGCAGTCCCGACCAGGACCTTCCAGCGGCCGCCCGCTCGCTGATCGGCGGGCCGTTTGCCCTGTCGGGCTATCGCTACGGAGAGATTTCCGCCGACCAGTTCATCCTGGTCGGCACGGCCTACTACCGCCGTGTCAGCAAGCTGCCGGACAGCGTGGGGCGCGGCGTCTATGTGGGGGCCACCTACGAGTGGGCCGACCTCTCGGACTACGCGTCGGGCAACGCGGTGGGCAGCGGACAGGCGCGCTCGGTGTCGGTCTTTGCCGGGGCAGATTCGGTCATCGGGCCGCTGTATCTCGGTGCCGGCTATTCGCCGGAGAAGGATGCCGTGCGCTACTACCTGCTGCTCGGCGAGCCCTTCTGAGGCGCCTGGTGGAGGCCCTCAGGCGGCCTGCTCGCGGGCCGCGGCGATGCGGGCGAGGGCGCTGCGACCGCCGGCGATGTGCTCGCGCATGCGCTGCTCGGCGGCCTGCGGGTCGCGGGCCAGGAAGGCATCCAGGATGTGGCGGTGCTCGCCCAGCGACTGCTCGAGGCGGCCTTCGCTGAACAGCGAGTGATGGCGCGACAGCTTGACCACCTTGCGCAGGTCCTCGATGCAGTGCTGCAGCCAGCGGTTGCCGGTGATCTCCTGCAGGCGCGCGTGGAAGGCCTGGTTGCCCTCGAAGAAACGGTCGATGTTGCCCGAGGCCGCGGCATCCTCGAGCTGGCGGTGGAGCACCACCAGCGACTGGATCTCGGCAGGCGAAGCCAGCGCCGTACCGGTGAGGGTGAGCAGCGCCAGAAGCGCTCCGGCTGACCAGAGGCTGGGATTCTTCATATGCTAGACTTACCTGTTGATTTCAA
>JAGRFX010000666.1 GCA_020445805.1 Rhodocyclaceae bacterium | reverse complement strand
CGTTCGGCTATTCTGTCAGATCGTCCGGGTTTCAGGATTATCGAGAAAGAAATTGGCTTGTGTCATGCCCGACCCGCCAACTTGGAACGCACCGGAAGTCCTCTTTGTTGTGGCCGCCGGTCTCAGTTCTGTCCGAGGATCGGGTAGAACTTGCCGAACACCATTTCGGTGGGGGCGTTGGCGGCGTGGCACGAGGCACATTCCTCGGCCGACGCGGCCTTGGCCGATGCCGCATAGGGCGGCGCGTGGTGGCCGAAGTTGAAAAAGCCCCAGTTGTTCGTTTCGGCGAAGCGGTTGCTGTCCTTCACCATCATGTCGATGCCGGCGAAGCTTTTCGCAAAGAACCCGCGGCCTGACGGCTCGTCCCGCGATCCGTCCTCGTATTCGGCGTCGTGCATGAGAACGAGTTCTTTCACGATCGTGGTGCCCTCGGGGAAGACGCCCGTCCTTTCGAACTCGGCCAGTGCATCGGGGTGGATGTAGACGTGGTGGAATTCAGGAAAGCCCGCTTCGCCACCGTTGAGCCCATTGGGCGTCAGGGGGGCGCCAAGGAAAGTCCAGTGGCGAA
>JAGRFX010000665.1 GCA_020445805.1 Rhodocyclaceae bacterium | reverse complement strand
GCCCATGGTCGCCCTGCTCGAGGCCCGCCTCGGCGCGCCCGTCGAGTACGTCCCCGTCACCGACTACGGCGCCGCCGTCCAGGCCCTCGTCGCCGGCAAGGTCGACTTCGCCTGGCTCGGCGGCTTCACCCACGTCCAGGCTCGGACCATGGCCGACGTCGTGCCCCTCGTCATGCGCGACATCGATCGCGAGTTTCACAGCGTGTTCATCGCCAACGTCGACAGCGGCGTCGCGCAGATCGCCGACCTGAAGGGCAAGACCTTCGCGTTCGGCTCCAAGAGCTCCACCTCCGGCCACCTCATGCCGCGCCACTTCCTGATCCAGGAGCACGGCATCGATCCCGATCGCGACTTCGACGGCGCGCCGGTCTACAGCGGAGCCCACGACGCGACCGCGGTCATGGTCGCCTCCGGCAAGGTCGACGCCGGCGCCCTCAACGAGCAGGTCTGGGATCGCGTCCTCGCCGAAGGCACGATCGACCCGGCCAAGGTCGTCGTCATCTGGACCACGCCGGCGTTCGTCGACTACACCTGGACCGCCCGCGCCGCGGTGCCCGAGGACACCCGGGC
>JAGRFX010000664.1 GCA_020445805.1 Rhodocyclaceae bacterium | reverse complement strand
ACAGGAAAAGGCCCAGCACCGGCAGGACGTCGAGCAGCGAGGCAAGCCTGTCTGTCCAGCGCGAACGGCTGATCGCACCTGTCTTGCGCGGGGCGGCGACGGCGGTAAGCCAGATCGCGACCATGTACATCGCCATCAGCAGGATGCCCGGCAGAACGCCTGCTGCGAAGAGCTTGCCGATGTCGGTCTCGGTCAGGATGCCGTAGATCACCATCGGAACGCTCGGCGGGATCAGGATGCCCAGCGTTCCGCCGGCGGCGATCGTCGCGCCGGCGAACGCCGGGTCGTAGCCATGGCGTCGCATTTCGGGGACGGCCACGCGGGTCATGGTCGCGGTGGTCGCCAACGAACTGCCGCAAAGGGCGCCGAAGCCGGCACAGGCGCCCATCGAGGCGTGAGCGAGACCGCCGCGCAGGCCGCCGAGCCAGCGCTGCGCGGCGGCGAAGAGTTCGTCGGCCAGCCCGGCCTTGAAGATGAACGAACCCATCAGCACGAAAAGCGGTATCACCGACAACCCGTAGCTCATGCCGGTGTCGACGACCTGCTGCGAAGCCATCGCGAGCGCAGGCTC
>JAGRFX010000663.1 GCA_020445805.1 Rhodocyclaceae bacterium | reverse complement strand
CCATGGGCGAAATGTCCGTGCCGGACGATGCGCTTTGGGGCGCATCCACGCAGCGGGCGGTGTTGAACTTTCCCATCAGTGGCCGGCCGCTGCCGACCGCCTTTATCCGCAGTCTCGGACTGGTCAAAAGTGTGGCCGCGAGCGTGAATTCCGAATTGGGGCGTCTGCCGCCTGTGAAAGCCGAGCTGATTCGGCGGGCTGCGCGCGAGGTCGCCGAGGGAAAATTGGACGATCATTTTCCGGTGGATGTGTTTCAAACCGGATCAGGCACCTCGACCAACATGAACGCCAACGAGGTTATTGCCCGGCGCGCGGCCCAGCTGGCTCAAAAAACCGGGGTCGTTCATCCCAATGATGACGTCAATCTCGGCCAATCATCGAACGACATCATTCCGACCGTGTTGCATGTCAGCTTGGCCCGCGCGTTGCGCGACGATTTGCAACCGGCCTTGCAGCGTTTGCATACTGCGCTGACGCAGAAGCAACGTGCATTCGACGCGGTGGTGAAGATCGGTCGAACACACTTGATGGACGCCACTCCGCTTACGCTGGGACAGGAGTTTTCCGGTTAC
>JAGRFX010000662.1 GCA_020445805.1 Rhodocyclaceae bacterium | reverse complement strand
GGTGCGGTCGAAGACCTGGACCCGCGGGTCGCAGTCGACGTCCATGCGCAGCGTCAGGCCCTTCGCCTTGGCGATGGGCGCCATCAGGGTGATCGCGCCGGTCACCTCCAAGTTCACGTCGGCCGGCTCGGGCTCGAGCAAGAGGGCGCCCGCCTCCACCTTGGACAAGTCCGGGATGTCGTTGATGACGCGCAGCAGCGCCCGCCCGCTCTCCTGGATGGTCTCCACGTGCCGACGCTCTTCCGGGCCGAGCGACGGGGACGCCGCCAAGAGGTCGGCGGTGCCGAGCACGCCGGTCATGGGGGTGCGCAGCTCGTGGCTCATGGTGGCCAAGAACGACGACTTGGCTGCGCTCGACGCCTTGGCTTGGAGATAGGCGTTGCGCACGGCCTGCTCGGCTTGCCACAGGAGGCCACGGTAGACCTGAAAGCCGAACGCTAGGGAGGCGCCGAGGCCGATGCAGGCGGCCAGGATCCCCACGCGGGTCTCGAGCTCCAGGGGCTGTGGGGGCAGCAGCAGCGAGGTGATGGTCAGCAGCGTGGGCAGCGCCACCACGAGAAAGGCGAGGTCGCG
>JAGRFX010000661.1 GCA_020445805.1 Rhodocyclaceae bacterium | reverse complement strand
CGCGCCAACGATTGCGGCCAATACAGCCTTGAGCAATGAACCCGCCGCTGGCGGCGTAACTTCAAACGGCGACTTGGTATCAGCCATTACACCCTCTTCAACTTGTCAGGTAGCCCGTCAATTGATATCCGAACAGCACGAACCCTGCCGCCATCAACAGAACATTGGCGGCGAAAGCGTGCTGCATGAAACGGCCTGATGCGCGCCACAGATTGAACGCGACCAGAATCAGTGCGAGCGCGCAGAACTGGCCAAGTTCCACGCCGACGTTGAATGCCAGCATATTCGGCACCAGGCCATCCGCTGACAGCGTCAGGTCCTGCAGCTTGGTGGCCAGGCCGAAGCCGTGGAAGAAGCCGAAGAACAAAACCGCCAGCCGCGTATCGATATTCCAGCCAAGGCGGCTAAAACCCCCGAGATTCTCGAATGCCTTGTAAACCACTGAGAGGCCGATGATGGCGTCGACGATATAGGCGTTGGCGTGAATGCCGCCCAGCACACCAAGCAACAGCGTTGTGCTGTGACCAATAGCGAACAAGGTGACGTATAACGCCACATCCTTGATGCGATAAA
>JAGRFX010000660.1 GCA_020445805.1 Rhodocyclaceae bacterium | reverse complement strand
CGCCGGTCACGAAAATGCCGCGATTGTTCCATTTGGGCTGAAGATCGGGCTGCTGCACATCGTAATAGCCATCGGCATTGTCGGACCACACATCGATGCGCGCGCCGGCAACCGGATCGCCATTCAGATCCAGCACCCGCCCCTGAAACAGGCAGCTTTCGCCCTTGCCGTCGAGCGAGATATTGTCGCCCATCTCGCGCTCGGGGGCGCCATCGACATGGAACGGGCCAAAGACGGTGTTTTCGGTCGCCCCGCCTGGCCGACGGTTGTTGATCGCATCGACCAGCATCGAAAAGCCAAGCACATCGGACAGCAGAATGAATTCCTGCCGCTCGCCAGAGCTGATCTGGCCGGTCCGGGTCAGGAAATCGATTGCCACCTCCCATTCCTGCTGGGTCAGGTCTATTTCCTTGGCAAAGGCGTGCAGATGTTTGACCAGACAGGCCATGACCTGCTTAACGCGCGGGTCGGCCTGGTCGGTCATGCGCGCATTGACTGCCTGGGCCGAGTTTTCTTCGGTGAAATAGCTGGACATGGCTTTTCCTTTTCTAGTCAGCATCCGTCAGGATCGGGCGCG
>JAGRFX010000659.1 GCA_020445805.1 Rhodocyclaceae bacterium | reverse complement strand
GCCGCCTCGGTAAGCACAGTCGCCTCGGCGCCCGGGACTGTTGCCGGCACCGTCTCTGCGGCATGTGCTGTAGTCACGCCGACGCTGGCGGCCGGGTCACGCCCTTCGACGAGGTTGGCGGACAGGATGACGAGGGTAAACAGGCCTGCTGTCAGCAGGCTGCCATGCGCCAGGTGGCCGGCGAATTGAATAAGCGCGCTGCCACGGCGCGCGAATCGGGTTGCGGTGCTCATGCTGCCTCCTTGCTGTGCCCCCTCTTCCTGCCCAACCGCACGTCCTTCCCGTGCAGATCCAGGGCGCCGGCGGATCGCAGGATCCATCCGTGAAGCCAGGGTCGCCAGTAGTCGAGTACGCGCCGGGAAAAGCGATCCAGCGCGCGCCAATCCGGTCCCGGCCATTGCTGCCAGCCCACCGGAGAGTCATGCTGCACTGCAGCAGTCGAGCGCATGATAATGACTGATCAGCCACCAGTCAATGAAGAAAATCACAACAAATCAATACAGATAGCCAAGATCCGCACGAACGCTAGTGTTCGCCGCAATGCGCCACACAACCCCTCTTCCGTGGGGAGCATCCC
>JAGRFX010000658.1 GCA_020445805.1 Rhodocyclaceae bacterium | reverse complement strand
GGACATCGTCAGCATCTGACGGTCGGGAATCACGCTGTCGTCAAGCGGGGGCGCCATGGCTTTCTCCTTGCCTTTGGCAAGCGCGCCTGGCGGTGGCGCCAAGCGCGCCTTCACCCTTTATTGAGCACCCGCAACATAAAAAAGTAACGTGTTCATATTGCATTGCCGCCATACATGTGGCGCCGCAACATGCCCAAGGTTCAGTTTTCAGGCCCGTTCAGGGGCGCCGCGGGCCCCGAAACGGGCCCGGCGGCGGGCAAATGGGTCAGCGCTCCATCCCTATTCCGGCAGGGCCGCCGCCCGTTCCCGCAGCACGAACTTCTGGATCTTGCCGGTGGAGGTCTTGGGCAGCTCGCCGAACACCACGTGGCGGGGGCACTTGAAGTGGGCCAGGCTGTCGCGGCACCAGGCGCGGATGGCGTCGGCCGACACGGCATCGGCGTCGGCACCGGGCTTCAGGGTGACGAAGGCGCAGGGCGTTTCGCCCCAGGTGGCGTCGGGCCGGGCCACCACGGCGGCCTCCATGACCTGGGGGTGGCGATAGAGCGCCTCCTCCACCTCCAGGCTGGAGATGTTCT
>JAGRFX010000657.1 GCA_020445805.1 Rhodocyclaceae bacterium | reverse complement strand
CCCGCATCGAGCTGGCCACCGAGAGCAATGGTCAGACCACCTGGGCCGACATCGAGTACATCCCGATGCGCCTGCCCACGGGCGAACTCGACGGCTTCGTGGCCGTGACCACCGACATCACCGAACGCCGGCGCGAGGAGGCGCGGCTGCACGGCCTGTCGCAGACCGATGCGCTCACCGGGCTGCTCAACCGCGCCGGTTTCGAGCAGCGCGTGACCAGCCACCTGAGCTCCGGCGAACCGGAGCCCGTGGCGCTGATGTACATCGACCTCGACCGCTTCAAGGCCGTCAACGACACGCATGGCCATGCCGCTGGCGATGCCGTGCTGCGCCAGGTGGCCCGGCGCATGGTGCGCCGCGTGCGGCCCACCGACACCATCGCGCGCCTGGGCGGCGACGAGTTCGCGCTCTTCCTGCCGGGGCTGGTGGACGCAGCGCAGCTGGCCCGCATCGGCCGCCAGATCATCGAGGACCTGTCGCAGCCCATCGACATCGGTGACGGCAAGACGGCCACCATCGGCGCCAGCGCCGGCGGTGTGGCTGGCCAGGTGGATCGCGAACGTTGGGCCGGGACGCTC
>JAGRFX010000064.1 GCA_020445805.1 Rhodocyclaceae bacterium | reverse complement strand
CCTGATCAATGTCTCCAAGGTGCTGCGACTGACCTGGTGGACCAAGGTCACCAAGATCGTGCTGCCCAGTTCGCTGAAGCTGATCTTCACGGGCCTGCGCCTGTCCCTCGGGGTGGGCTGGATGGTGCTGATTGCCGCCGAGATGCTGGCCCAGAACCCGGGCCTCGGGAAGTTCGTCTGGGACGAGTTCCAGAACGGCAGCTCCCACTCGCTGGGCCGGATCATGGTGGCGGTGTTCACGATCGGCTTCGTCGGCTTCCTGCTCGACCGGATCATGAACACGCTGCAGCAGCTGGTGAGCTTCGGCGACACCGGGCACTGAGGGGAGGGATCACGTCATGGCAGCCGCAATGCTGAAACCGACCGAAGCCCCGGTGGTGCGGGGCGAGGATCGCGCGCCGATCCGACTGGCCGACAAGCCCTTCCTGCAACTGGACAATCTCTCCAAGTCCTACGGCAGCGGGGATCATGTCACCCACGTCCTGAAGGACATCAACCTGTCGATCCGCGAGGGTGAGTTCGTGGCCATCGTCGGATTCTCCGGCAGTGGCAAGACCACCCTGATCTCGCTGATCGCCGGCCTGATCGAGGCCGACGCCGGCGCGGTGCTCCTCAACGGCAAGCCGGTGGATGGCCCCGGACCCGAGCGCGGCGTGGTCTTCCAGAGCTATTCGCTGATGCCCTGGATGACGGTGCGCCAGAACGTCGCCCTGGCGGTGGATCAGGTGTTCGCGGATCTGCCCAAGGCCGAGCGGGCCGCCCGGGTCGAGAAGTATGTCGAGATGGTGAACCTCACGCCGGCCCTCGAGAAGCGTCCGGCGGAGCTCTCCGGGGGCATGCGCCAGCGCGTGTCGGTGGCGCGGGCGCTGGCCGCCAGCCCCGACATCCTGCTGCTCGACGAGCCCCTGTCGGCCCTCGATGCCCTGACCCGCGCCAACCTGCAGGACGAGATCCTGCGCATCTGGGATCAGGAGAAGAAGACCGTCATCCTGATCACCAACGACGTGGACGAGGCCATCATCATGGCCGACCGGATCATCCCCCTGAACCCGGGGCCCGGCGCCACGCTCGGGCCCGAGTTCGAGGTGCGCATGCCGCGGCCCCGCGATCGCACCGAGATGAACCATTCGCCCGAGTTCAAGCGGATTCGCAAGGAAGTCACCAGCTACCTGATGCAGGTCGGCATGGCCGAAGGCGATGGCAGCAGCAGGGTGCTCTCGCTGCCCGGCGTGCTGCCGAACACCAGCGCCGAATTCCAGGCCCGCCACGCGCGGCCCGGCGAGATCGCTGCCCAGGCCACGGACCCGGCGCGCTATGTGGAGTTCTCCAAGGTCTGCAAGGTGTATCCGACCAAGAAGGGCTCGGTCACGGTCGTGGAGGACTTCGACCTGTGGATCCGCAAGGGCGAGTTCATCTCGGTGATCGGCCACTCCGGCTGCGGCAAGTCCACGGTGCTGTCGATGATGGCCGGCCTCAACGACGTCAGCTCGGGGGGCATCATCCTCGACGGTCGCGAGGTGGCCACCGCCGGCCCGGACCGGGGCATCGTCTTCCAGGCCCCCAGCCTGGTGCCCTGGCTGAGTGCCTACGACAACGTCTGCCTCGGGGTGGACCAGGTCTATCCGCACGCCACCAAGGCCGAGCGCAACGCCATCGTCGAGCACTATCTCGACCGCGTGGGCCTCGCCGATGCCTCGGACAAGAAGGCCTTCGAGCTCTCCAACGGCATGAAGCAGCGGGTCGGCATCGCACGGGCCTTTGCCCTGTCGCCCAAGATGCTGTTGCTCGACGAGCCCTTCGGCATGCTCGATTCGCTGACCCGCTGGGATCTCCAGGAAGTCCTGATGGAGGTCTGGAGCCGCACCCAGCTGACCGCCATGATGGTGACCCACGACGTGGATGAGGCCATCCTGCTGGCGGACCGGGTGGTGATGATGACCAACGGCCCGCGGGCCCGCGTGGGCAAGGTGCTCGAGATCAATCTTCCGCGGCCGCGGACCCGCAAGATGCTGCTCGAGCATCCCGACTACTACGCCCTGCGCGAAGAGCTGCTGAGCTTCCTGGAGGAGTGCGACCAGCACTGAGGCGTCCCGCGCAATCCCGCAACCAGGGCCCGCGGCCGAAAGGCGCGCGGGCCTTTTTCATTGCGATGGGGGTGGCGGGGCGGAAGTCCGTCCGGATGACAGCTACGTCGAACGGCGTATGATGTGCCGGTCGCCGGGCCGGCCCGGCACTGTGGCCGTCGCATGCCCATGTCGAAGCTGGAGCCCATCCGCTGGAGCGATGCGATGCTGACGGGGGTTGACGAGATCGACCGTCAGCATCGGGTGCTCGTGAACACGCTCAACGAGATCATCGTCTGCCTGCCCGATCAGGATGACGACGAGCTCGCCGAGCGGATCACCCGCGACCTGCTCGGCTACGCGCTCTACCATTTCGAGACCGAGCAGGGCCTGATGCTGCGCAGCGGCTATCTGCGCGAATGCGCCCTCGATGCTGCCTCGCACCTGGCCCAGCACCGGGCCTTCAGCGAGCGCGTCGAGTCCCTGCGCAACGGAATCAACCGGGGGCTGGAACTGGATCTCGAAGGGCTCACCCGCTTTCTCCACGACTGGCTGATCGGCCACATCATGAACTCCGACGTCCGCTTCGGGCGTTTCCTGCGGGGTGAAACGGTCGAGCTGAAGGCGTAGGCGGGCCGCTCAGGCGGTCACGGTGTCGCGCTCGCAGCCATGCACGATCAGCCCGCGACGGGCGGTGTCCACGCGGGTCCAGCGGGCGTCCTCGAGGGCGGCGCTGGCGTCGGCATGGCCTGCGCGGGCACGCTTCGCGACCCGCTCGGGCACGAACTCGATGTCCTTGTACTGGTCTTCGCCGGGCAGGTGCGGGGCCTCCAGGCGAACCACGTGATAGACGCTGTCGCAGCCCAGGGCGGCCGCCTGGCGGGCGTCGTCGTCCTGGGCGCCATCCGGCAGGCGGGACGCCAGGGTCGCGATGGCCGAGCGCAGGGCCTGGAGTTCGGCCTCCTTGGCCAGCAGGGTCTCGCTGCGGGAGGCGAACTGGATGTCCTTGGTGCGCTCGAGCACGTCGCGCAGATTGTCCGGGGCTTCGCCGGTCACCGGCCAGAGGGTAGCCAGGAAACACAGGGAGTCGCGCCGGGGCCGCTCACTCAGCACGTATTCCAGCGGTGTGTTCGAGTAGAGCCCGCCGTCCCAGTAGTGGCGACCTTCGATCTCGACCGGCGGAAAGGCGGGCGGCAGTGCGCCGCTGGCGAGGATGTGGTCGACCTGCAGGCGATCGCGGCGGTTGTCGAAGTAGCGCATGCGCCCGCTTTCCAGGTCGACGGCGCCCACCGACAGGCGGATCGGCGAGTGGGCGAGAAAATCGAAGTCCACGAGGCGCTCGAGGGTGTGACGCAAGGGCGCCACGTCGTAGTAGCTCGCCTCCAGGGGTTCGGTGCGCAGGCCGAGCGGAAAATAGCTGCCCAGGCGGGGCGTGAAGAAACCCGGGATGCCGGTCACGATGGCCTGGATCGCCTGCCAGGTCCCGATGACCGAGGCGGCGGTTTCGTCCTCGCCACGGGGGATGCCCCGCGACACCGTGGTCCAGAACTCCTGCAGGCGTTCGAGCCGGCGGTGGGGCTGGTTGCCGGCCAGCAGCGCCCCGTTGATGGCGCCGATCGAGGTGCCGACCACCCAGTCGGGCACGCGTCCGGCGCCGATCAACGCTTCGATGACACCGAGCTGGTAGGCGCCGAGGGCGCCGCCGCCCTGCAGGAGCAGGACGTTTCGCAGCGGCATGGGGGACATTCGGTCGTTCACGGGGCGCCTCCTGCAGGGCGGAAGTCGTGCTCGGATCCTGGCAGGATACGCCCAAGCGCGGCAGCGCGGGCAAGGGAACCGGGGTGGCCCGGCCCGCCACAGGGAGGATCGCCCCCCGAAGCCGCGCTGCATGGCGGCTTCGCCGCCGATCGGTTCCGCCGCCGCTCAGCTGCCGGTGGCCACGACGAGCCGGCGGCGGTCCACTGCCAGCGGCAGGAGGAAGCCCGTGAAGCAGATCAGCAGGCCATACAGGTTGGTGCCCAGCAGGAGGGCGTACCTGCCGTCGCCGATCGCCCAGGCCGCAGGGATCTGTCCCACCGCCAGCCCGATCACCATGGTGCCGCTGATGGTGGTGGCCTTCAGGATATCGGTGCCGAGCAGCATCGGCAGGTTGCCGAGCAGCGCGAAGGCGACCATGGCCGTCGTACCGACCCCGATGGCCCGTATCGACGGCCGCCGGCCGGCCAGCAGCGGAAGCTCGCGCGCGACCGATTTCGACAGCGAGGTGAAGGTCGAGTCCAGGGTCGAGGCCGCCGACGAGACCATGACGGCGATCATGGCGAAGTAGCCGGCAAGGCCCAGGCCCCGGGCCAGCGCCGCCGGGACGTTGCCACCCCCCTGCAGGCCTTCGAGCCGGGCATGTACGCCCACCAGCGAAAAGGCCAGGATGGCGGCAAAGCCGAGCAGACCGGCGACGACGAAGGCCCGCAGCATGGTCTTTTCGTCGGTGATGAAGCCGCGGTCGGTCAGTACCGGATCGTGGAAGGGATAGGACAGGACCTGCAGCAGGGCGACGAGGAGCAGATCGAGCCCCGCATCGAGGGCGAACCTGCCTTCGCCGAGCAGGCGCAGCGGGCCATGGGTCGGGACGATCCAGGCCAGCACCATGCCGAGGAAGAGGACGAACACCACTGCCTGGATGACATCGGTGAAGATCGAACTGCGCAGGCCCCCCTTGAGGCTGTAGAAGAGGACCACCGCGGTGAACAGCAGCGCGGCGCCGATGAAGGCGGGCGAACCGGCGTCGCCATAGTAGCCGCCGACCACCGCGGTGTTGCTCCACACCTCGTTGAACAGGCGCACCAGAATCGCCGCCGAGAAGGCCAGCGCAGCGGCGCGCCCGTAGCGGGCCATCAGCCAGGGCACGATCCCCGTGGCCCCGTCCCGTGTCCGGAGCCGGAAGATGATCCAGCCGGCGAAGGGGATCGACAGCCAGTAGGTGGCGTAGGCCAGCCCGCCGACGATGCCGTAGGCCGCACCGAGGTTGGCGGCGTTGGTCACCGACTTGGCGAAGATCCAGCTGATGAAGATGCTCAGCATCAGCGCCCGGCGAGTGGCCGGCCGGCCCGCCTCGTCGTGCCCCAGGAAGAATCCGGATTCGGTCCGGACCCGGGGCGAGACGGCATACATGACGGCGCCGAAGACGACCAGGAAGCCCCAGAAGAAGAGGCCCTGCCAGGCGGTCGCGTGATCCATGGCGGGTTCCTCAGGCGAGGGCGCCGCCGCAGCTGGAGCCCTGTCCCGCCGTGCACCCGAAGCAGTGGTCGGCGACGCGGATGGGGCGACCCTCCAGGCCCGCCGCCGTCAGGGCGCTGAGATGGGTCCGTCCGCCCGGGGACGGAAGATCGATGCCCAGTTGCTGGTTGAAGTCGCAGTCGAAGACATGCCCTTCCCAATCCACCGAGATCAGCGAACGGCACATCACGGCGTCGAGGTTGTCCTCGCGGTGCGCCGCACGGAGCAGGGTCATGTACTCGTTGAAGCGCCCCTGGGACACCAGCATCGAACCGAAGCGCTGGATCGGCATGTTGGCGAGGGTGAACAGGCCGTTGAACTCGATGCCGAAGCGCTCGGCCAGCGACGCCTTGTAGTCGGCCTCGAGGCGCGCCTGAGGAGGGGGCAGGACCGGGCCCTGCGGGTTATAGACCAGGTTGAGCACCAGGCCACTGCCGGACCGCCCATAGCCCAGCCCGTTGAGGCGCTGGAGTGCCCGCATGCTGGCCCCGAACACGCCCTTGCCCCGCTGCCGGTCCACGTTGTCTTCCAGATAGCAGGGCAGCGAGGCCACGATCTCGACCCGCTCCCGGGCGAGGAAATCCGCCAGGTCCTCCTGGCCGGCCTCCTCGAGAATGGTCAGGTTGCAGCGGTCGATCACGGTCCGGCCCAGGGCCCTCGCCGCCGCGACCAGGCACCGGAAATGGGGGTTCAGCTCGGGGGCGCCGCCGGTGAGGTCGAGCGTCCGGACCGCCGGGTTGCTGCGCAGGAAGGCCAGCACGGCATCAATGTTGTCGGCACTCATCTCCTCGCTGCGCCCGGGGCCGGCATTCACGTGGCAATGCACGCAGCTCTGGTTGCAGCGATAGCCGAGGTTGACCTGCAAGGTCTCGAGGCGCCCGCGCGCCAGGGACGGAAAGCGGGTCTCCTGCAGCAGGGGAAGGGTGGCATGCATCGGGGGCTCCTGCGGATGGTCAGCAGATTCGACGTCGGTAAGGCCGTCCACCTTACAGTCAGGGCCGCGCCGGGAGTTGCGGATGCGTGCAGAGGGACGCACCCATGATGTTGCCCCGATGTGGTGCATGACGCGATGCACCATTGTGAGGCTGTCCCGTTCTGGTGCGTACGCGCGCCGGCGGGGCGCAGGCAGGGCCCGCATTGCCCGGATTTCAGGATGGCACGATTATCGCTTTGAGAGCGATGTACAGATCAGCGGCGATCTGTACTGCGATCAGTAGCTTTTTTGAACACAGGCGTTCGTCCCTTGCCGGGAACGAACGCCTCTTTTTTCCAGGCTCAGGCGCCGTGGAACTGGCTGACCGCGATGCGCAGGGCGGCGCTGATCTCGTCGATCTCACCCGCGCGGCTGCGCATCTCGCCGGCCTCGCCGGTGACGATCGTGGCGTGGTTGCTGACCGAGCCGACCAGCTTCTGCACCCGCTCGGCGGCCGAACTCTGCTCGCGGGCGGCATCGGCGATCTGCCGGTTCATGTCGTCGATCACCTCCACCGCACTGGCGATGCCTTCGAGCGTCGCGCTGGCGTCGTCGGCTTCGCCGACGCTGCGCTGGGCCTGGTCCCTGCCGTGGGTGATCACCGAAACGGCCCGTTCGGCGGTGCTCTGCAGGCGCTCGATGGTGCTCTGGATCTCGCTGGTCGCTTCCCGGGTCCGCTGGGCCAGGGTCCTGACTTCATCGGCCACCACCGCGAAGCCGCGTCCCTGCTCGCCCGCCCGCGCAGCCTCGATGGCGGCGTTCAGTGCCAGCAGGTTGGTCTGGTCGGCGATCTCGCGGATCACGTCCACGATCGAATCGATCGAGGCCGCATGGGTCTCGACTTCGGTGATCGCCCGTGCGCCCTGATCCACCTCGGTGGCCAGGGAGCGGATCGAGGCCACGAAGTGGGCGACGACGGTCTGGGCCTGATGGCCGGCCTTGTCGGCGTTGCTGGCCGCATCGGCGGCCCCTGCCGTGCTGCGTGCCACGCTGTCGGCGCTGGCGGACATTTCGTCGATGGCGCTGGCGATCTCGTCGGTGTCGGCGGAGAGTCCCTTCATGCCCTGCTCGGTCTCGGCGCTGCCCGCCTGGAGCGCGCCGCTGGCACCGCCGAGCCGGGCGACCGCCCGGTTGATGTCGGCGATGGCGCTGCGCATCTTGTCGGTATAGGCGTTGAAGGCGGCGCAGACGCGCCCGACCTCGTCCGTGGCCGAGGTGTCGAGGGGCGAGGACAGGTCGCCCCGGTCCGCCATGGCCTGCATCGTGCGCGACAGGGCCTTGAGGCGACGACCGACGAGAATCGAAAACAGCAGGTGCATGGCCGCCAGCAGCACCACCAGGGTGATGGCGAGCGAGACCAGGGCCATTCGCAGGCCTTCCGCCTGCTGGGCGCGGACCGGCGCGTCGTCGAGTTCCAGGATGAGGCGCCCGAGGGACACATCCCCCTCTCCGACGATGGTGGCCTCGAAGGGGTGCAGGGTGCCGTGGGCCTCCGAACGGGCCTTGGCGATCTCGGCCCCTTCGTTGTCCTTGACGACGATGCTCGCCACGGTATCGTCCCTGGCCGCCGTGGCCAGCAGCCGCTCGAGGGTCGCGAAGTCATAGTTGAGGATGGGCTGGACCGCGGAGACCGTCAGCAGGCCGGTCATGGCCCGGCCCCGCTCGGCGAGCTCCCGGGTCACCGAGCGCTCCTGGGAGCCGAGCTGGATCGAGATCAGGATGGCCATGACGAGGGCGATGGCCGCCGTCGCGCCGGCCAGAAACTTGACGACCAGCCGGCTGCGGATACTTTGAATGATGTTCATGACGCCTCCCCGGCGTCGCGCCCGGGCCATGGGCCGGGGCGCGTTGGCGCGAAAGTCGTGCGGCTCAGCGCACCGGCAGCGTCACACTGATGGCGCCCCGCAGGTCGCCGAGCTTGTAGCCTTCCTTGGTCTTGCCCGCGATGTCCTTCTCGCCCTTGGGGTCGCCGTGGCACTGGAGGCAGGCCTCCTGGATGTAGATGGGCTGCAGGTAGCGGTAGCTGGTCCCGACCTTCTCGCCGGTGCCGACGCTGGGCTTGGTCTCCGCGAAGCGCTTGAGGATCCCGAGCTCGTAGGCATCCGGGGTGTTGTACGAATTGCGTGGCTCGAAGGTGGTCTGCTTGATCTCGACGCCGGACTCGCCCTTCAGGATGTTGCCGGTGACCCGCCCATAGACCGCGGGGATGAAGCCCTTGAACGCCTTGCCGGGCTGGTTGATGCGGGACTGGTTGTTGGCGATCGCCTTCTTGGACGCGTCGAGGGTTGCCATGACCGCCGCCTTGACGTCCGGGTCCGTGATCCCCTCGGGCCGCGTCCCCGTGGACTTGGCGAAGGCCTCGCTCATCTGCTCCGCCACGTAATCGGGCGTGAAGCCCTTGTCGCCCTTGTCGGGATCGTTGATCAGCTTCTGGTGGGAGGCCACGACACCGCGCCCGGCCACCAGCATGGCGGCCACGGAGCGGGCCGCTTCATCGGCCTTGGCTTCCGGAATCGACAGGTTGGCGGCCTGGAGGCTCGGCGTGACCAGAACGCAGGCCAGGGCGGCGAGGTGGCATGCAAGGCGGGTATTCATCGTTTTCTCCCTCAGTCTTTGTGATGCCGGACGGAAGCGGAAGCCACCATTCCGGACGGATAGAAGCTGCATCGGCCAAATTGTTTCTTTCTGTATCGGTATTTCTACGGAATAGTCCGTACAACATGGTGTGGGGGAAAAAATCCCCCAATTTGCTTGGTCATTTCCCCCACCACCCCCAGTTTCTTAAGGCCACATAATCTGGCGAAAACAGGCATAACTATATGAAAATAAACGAATGGGAAAATTTCCCACCGGCATGGCACGGTCCTCGCATAGTGGAGCTCAACTGGGCGGATGCAGAGACATCCCCCAAACAATCAGCCCCCACACAACAGGAGCAACGAAAATGGACATCACCAACGTCAGCCTGATCAACACCAAGCGTGTCGAAGCCCTCAAGACCCCGTTCGCGACCCGCCGCGTCCCGCGCAGCGCGATTGCGACCCTGCTGGCCGGCGACCGCCGGCCCCAGGCGGGCGACCTCGTGCTGTGCCGGGTCGAGCGCCTGGGTCAGCACCGCCACCTCGAGCTGGCCACCGGCCGCCGTGCCCGCCTGTACCCCGGCGACGAGATCGTGCTGGCCTATGGCAACCGCTACGCCCCGGACCAGTTCGAGGCGGAGGTGCCGGAAGACCTGGGCCGCTGCAACATGGTTGCGGCCGGCGGGATCGCCTCGCGGGTGATCACCAAGCACGGCAAGATGAAGAACTCGACGGTCGTCCAGCCGCTCGGCCTGCTGGGCGACCGTTACGGCAAGCCCCTCAATCTGCGCGATTTCGCGCTGCCCGAGCCGGCCCCGCACAAAGCCTGCCCGTTCGTGATCTCGGTCCTGGGGACCTCGATGAACGCAGGCAAGACGGAAACCGCGGCGCACATCATCCGCGGTCTGCGGGCGGCCGGCCTGAGGGTCGGTGCGGCCAAGGTGACCGGCACCGGCTCGGGCGGGGACGTGTGGAGCATGGACGACGCGGGCGCCGAGACGGTCCTCGATTTCACCGACGCCGGCCTGCCCTCCACCTACCTGGCCGATGGTGCCGAGGTGATCCGGGTGATGGACACGCTGATCGGCTACCTGGGCGCCTCGGGCGTCGATGCGGTGGTCTTCGAAGTGGCGGACGGCCTGTTCCAGCGCGAGACCGCCGAGCTCGTGAAATCCCCCGAGTACGCGGCGGCCGTCGATGCGGTGGTGTTCGCCGCCGGCGACGCGATGGGCTCTGCAGGCGGCGTCCAGTGGCTGCGCTCCCTGGGCCTGCCGGTGATGGCGGCCAGCGGCGTGCTGACCGCATCGCCCCTCGCCACCCGCGAAGCGGCCGCGGTGACGGGCCTGCCGGTGCTGGGCCTGGAAGAGCTCTCCGATGCCTCCATCGCCACCCACCTGGGGGTCGAGGCACGCCAGGCCCTGCTGCAGGTCGGTGGAGTGCAGTAATGCGCACCCGCTTCGCCCCCCAACTGATCAGCGGCCCGCGCAGAGCCATGCTCGGGCGGCTGGTCGGGATCGGGGTCGCGCAGGCGGTCCTGACCCTCTCCAGTGCCTGGCTGGTGCATGCCTTCTTCGACCACGCGGTCCAGGGGCGAGATGTCGCCAGCGCCGCCACGGGGTTGATCGCGGCGCTGATCGCCAGCGGCGGTGCCCTGGCCTGGTTCAAGACGGTCGAGCGCATCCAGGCCGAGCGGATGGGGCAGCACTATGCCGCCGAGCTGCGCCTGGCCCTGTTCGACGGGCTCGCCGCCCAGTCGCCCCGCCGGCTCCAGTCCCGCAGTCGGGGGGGCACGCTGCTGCGCTTCATGGGAGACGTCAAGGGGGTGCGCCGCTGGGTCAGCCTGGGCCTGCCGCGGCTGGCCGTGGGCGCCCTGTCGGCGGTCATCGCCCTGCTGGCGCTGGCGGTCGTCGATCCCTGGCTGACGGTGTCCGCGGTCTCCGGCTTCGCCCTGTCCGGCATTGCCCTGGCCTGGCTCACGATGCGGGTGGAGCCGGCAGTGCGCGAGTCGAGGCGCCGCCAGGCGAGGCTCGCGGCGGACGTCAATGACCGCATCGCGGCGATTGCCGTGGTCCAGGTGTTTGACCAGGTCGAACGCGAGAAGCGTCGCCTGGGGCGGCAATCGGAAGCCCTGGCCAACGCCATGGTGGACCAGATGCGGGGCGTTTCGCTGCTGCGCTCGGCGGCCGAGTTCGGTGGCGCGCTGGCCTCGGCGCTGGTCCTGTTCGCCGGCGCGGTCGAGGTGGGGCGCGGCATGCTCGAGGCGGCCGACGTGGTTGGCGCGCTGACGGTGGTGGGGCTGATCGCCCCGGCCTTCCGGGACCTGGGGCAGGTCCTGGGCTACTGGCGAACGGCCACCGTGTCGCTCGACAAGATCGACGAATTCCTGGCGGCTCCGCGTCTCTCGACCCGATCCGAGGGCGAGGAATCGCCCCGGCTGCCCCGCCGTGGCCGGGCCGTGTCGGTGAGCTTCCGCGATGTCTCGGTCGGCGAGGCCCTGCAGGGCTTCACGGCCCACGCCAGGGCGGGACGCAAGATCGCCATCGTGGGCCCCAACGGTTCAGGCAAGTCCACGGTGCTGGGGCTGGTGGCCCGGATGCTCGACGCCGACCAGGGCGAGGTGCGTGTCGCCGGCCATGCGGTGCAGGAGTACCCGCTCTCGCGGCTGCGGGCGCGGCTCGGGGTCGTGACGCCCGATCTGCCTTTGCTGCGCGGATCCATCGAGCGCAACCTGGTGTATCGCAAGCCCCGCGCCGGCCACGACGAGCGCAGCCGGGTCGAGAGCATGTGCGGCGTGGATGAACTGCTGCAGACCCTGCCTCGCGGTGGGCTCACCCGGGTGGCCGAGGGCGGCGGCAACCTGTCCTACGGCCAGCGCCAGCGCATCGCCTGGGCGCGCGCCCTGCTCGGGCAGCCCGGCCTGCTGCTGCTCGACGAGGCCGACGCCAATCTGGATCCGGCCTCGGCGAGTCGCCTCGGCGAGGTTCTGGCGGACTATGCCGGCACGGTGCTGATGGTCACCCACCACCTCGCCCGCGTGATGCAGGCCGACGAGGTCTGGTTCCTCGACGGCGGCCGGCTGGTCGAGAAAGGCGCGCCGCAGGAGCTGATGGGGCGGGTCAGCCGCACCCGCCAGCTGTTCCGCGCCGAAGCGCGCACCACGCAGGGAGAATGTGCGGCATGAATGACGAAGCATTCCGTCCTGGTTCGTTTTCCGCTGCGATCGCGGGACTCCTCGGAACCGGTCTTGTGGCCGGCGGGGTGGGGGTCCTGACCGAGCGTCCCGCGATTGCAGCACCCTTCCACGATGCCGCGCAGGCAGTGGCTTCGGCCCTGCCGCGCGGCGAGATCGTCGAACGCCGGCTGGCCGGCGACGATGCCTTCGAGTACCTGGCCTACGTCCCGACGACGGCGCGCAGGGGCGCGCGGATCCTGGTGACGGTGCACGGTATCTCCCGCAACGCGCGGCAGCACATGCGACTCATGCTGCCGCTGGCCGAACGCTATGGCGTGGTCCTGATGGCGCCGCGCTTCCCCCGCGCGCGCTTCCCGGCCTACCAGCAGCTCAAGCCCTCGGCGGACGGACGTCGGCCCGACACCCTGGTTCGCAAGGCCGCCCGGGAACTGGCCGAACTGAGCGGTGCGCGCCACCGACGTCTCTACCTCTTCGGCTATTCGGGGGGCGCCCAGTTCGTCCACCGCTTCGTCATGCGCCGGCCCGAGCGCGTGGCGGCCTATGCCCTGGGGGCCGCCGGCTGGTACACCTTCCCCGATGAAGCCCGCCGCTTCCCCTACGGCCTGCGGCGCGAGCGCGAGACGGGGATGGGGGGCTTCGATGCCGATGCCTTCCTGCAGGTGCCCGGCCTGGTGCTGGTGGGCGAGCGCGACATCCAGCGTGGCACTGCCCTCAGGACCTCGTCGCGGGTCATGGCGCAGCAGGGGACGTCCCGCTTCGAGCGCGGCCTCAACTGGAGCCATGCCATGAACGAAGCGGCTGCCGTGCGCGCATTGCCGCCACCGATCGAATTCACCCCCCTGTCCCGCTCGCCGCACTCGTTCGCCCTCAGCATGCGTCGTGGCGACATGGGTGAAAAGGTGTTCCAGCGACTCTTCGGCGCACCGCCGGGGTGAGCAGCCGCCTGCAGCGCCGTGTATCGTGGCGGCAGGGTTTCTTTCGAGGAGCGTGCCGATGAACAAGCCGCGCGGCGCCATGTCGACTGTCCGGTCCTTCAACCTGAGCCGCTGGTTCGCCATCGTCGGCCTGGTCTCGATCGCCACGATCTCCGGCATCGCCGGCTGGGCCATGTCCCGCTTCGTGACCGAGGAGATGCTCCAGCAGGAGGGCGAGCTGACCCAGCAGTTCGTGCAGACCCTGGTGCAGACCGAACGCTCGCTCCAGACCTACTTCGCCTATGGGCAGGCAGAAGATTCGCTCGAGCTGGAGCTGGCGATGTCGCACATTTCCCGCATGCAGGACATGCTGCGGGCCAACGTCTACAACCGCGAGCAGCGGGTGATCTGGTCCAGCGACCGCAGCCTCGAGGGCAAGACCTTCGGCCCCAACGAGGAACTCGACGAAGCCCTGGCCGGGATGCTGGTGGTCCACGCCGACGTGCACGACGAGCATGGGTCGGGCAAGAGCGAGCACCGCAATCTTGAAAAGGTGGCCAATCTCTTCGTCGAGATCTATGTGCCGGTGCGGGCCCCGGAGACCGGTGACGTGATCGGGGCGATCGAGTTCTACAAGAACCCCCAGCCCCTGTTCCATGCCCTGGAGCGGATGAACACCTATGTGGCGCTCGGCGCCGCGATCGCGGGGGGCTTCCTGTATCTGGCGCTGGCCTGGCTGGTCCGGCGGGCGGACCTCACCATGCGCCAGCAGGAACGGCGCCTGATCGACGCCGAGACCCTGGCCGTGATCGGCGAGATGAGTTCGGCCGTGGCCCACGGGATCCGCAATCCGCTGGCCTCCATCCGCAGCTCGGCCGAGCTGATCCAGGTCGCTGACCTGGACGTGGCCCGCGAGGCCGGGGGCGACATTGTCGCCGCCTCCGACCGGCTCGAGGCCTGGGTTCGCGAGCTGTTGTCCTTCTCGCGCCCCCTCGACGAAGAGCCTCAGCCCGTCGCGTTGCGTCCCCTGGTCGAACGCTGCATCGAGGAGTTCGCGCGCGACATGGAGCGGCGTCGCATAGCCTGCCGCCCCGATATGCGTGGGGCGCTCCCCGAGGTCCGCGGCGACGGCCTGCTGCTGGGACAGGTGCTGCACAGCCTGGTGGCCAACGCGATCGAGGCCATGAACGCCGACGGCGTGCTGTCGCTCAGCGTCACGGCCTCCCAGGACCGCCAGGAGGTCATGCTGACGGTGGGCGACACCGGCCCGGGCATGAGCCCCGAACAGCTGAAAAACGTTGGCAAGCCCTTCTACACCACCAAGACCCGTGGCCTCGGGGTCGGGCTCTCGCAGGTCCGCCGGATCATCGAGCGCTACGGCGGTCACATCGACATCATGAGCGAGCAGGGGAAAGGAACGGAGGTGCGGCTCTACCTGCCAGCGGCCTGAGCCGTCGTCACTTCGCTCAGCGTTCGCGCCAGGCCTTGTCGAAGCTGGCGGTGATGGGCTGCATAAGGTAGTCGAGGAAGGTGCGCTCGCCCGTGCGCACAAAGACGTCGGCGAGCATTCCGGGCTGGATCTTGTGGCCGTCAAGGCGTGCGAGCTCGGTGTCGGGCACGACGATGCGGGTCACGAAGTAGGATTGCCCGGTGCGGGCGTCCTCGACGATGTCGGCTGAGAGGTAGGTCACCTCGCCGTTGAGCTCGGGCAGGGTTCGCTGGTCGAAGGCCGAGAGCTTGATGCCGGCCGGCAGGCCGGTTCGGATCCGGTCCACATCCTGGGGGGCGACGCGCGCCTCGAGGATCAGGTGGTCGTCCGGCACGATTTCCATCAGCACCTCGCCGGGGCCGACCACGCCGCCCTCGGTGTGGGCCTGCAGCCCGGTCACGATGCCGTCGGCCGGGGCCCGCAGCTCGGTCTGGGCGAGCACGTAATTGGCGGCGTCCATGCGCTGCAGGTAATCGAAAATCTCGGTCTGGACCTGGCGCAGCTGGTCGGCGACCTCCTCGTGGAAGGTCTTGCGCAGCTGGAACTTCTGCAGCTCCTTCTCGCCGATCAATGAGCGGGCCGCGGCGATGTCCGAGACGTGCTCGCCCATTTCGCCTTCGACCCGCGCGATCTCGCGCTCCAGGTTGCGGTACTTGGTGCGCTCGACCATGCCCTTGCCGAGCAGATCGGTGAGGCCGTCGAGCTCGGTCCTGAGGCTGGCGAGCTGCGCCGCCTTGGCCGCCTGCTGGCCGGCCAGGCCTTCGATCTCGCTGCGCTTGGAGGCGATCTGCTTGTCGAGGATCGAGAGCTGCCCGACGATCGAGGCCCGGCGGGCCGCGAACTGGGTCTGCTGGGTCGCCTTCAGCTCGGCCAGGGTGGTGTCCTCGGCCCGCGCCGTCCATTCGTCGGGCCAGCGGATCGCGCCCGCCTTGTCGCGCTCGGCCTCGAGGCGCACGCGCAAGGCCAGGGCCGAATCGTACTGGGCCTGCAGCACGCCGGCCGAGGCGCCGGCGCGGGTCTCGTCGAGGCGCACCAACACGTCGCCGGCCTTCACGCGGTCGCCGTCCCGCACCAGGATCTCCTTGATCACGCCCCCTTCCTGGTGCTGGATCTTCTTGCGGTTGGAGTCCACCTTGACGATGGCTGGCGCCACCACGGCGCTCGACAGCGGCGCGAGGCAGGACCAGGCGATGGCGAGCCCGAAGGTGAGCAGCAGGATCAGAATGCCGATGCGGGTCCAGTGGCGCAGCTCGGCCTCGGCTGCCGCCTCGCCCACGATCAGGCCTTCAAAGGGGTCGCGGAGCGCATCAGACATGGCGGGCTCCTGCCGGGACGACCGGCACCTGGCTGGGGGCGATGCCGGCCACCACGCGGCGCGTGATCTGGGGCATCAGCTCCGAGGTATCGCCGAAGGCGCCGATGCGCCCCTGCTGGATCACCATCAGCTTGTCGGTGCCGCCCAGCAGTGCGGGTCGGTGGGCGATGACGATCAACGTGCGGCCGGCCTCGCGCAGGGCGTCCATGGCCTGGCGCACCGCAGCCTCGCCCTCGGCATCCAGGTTGGAGGTGGGCTCGTCGAGCACGATCAGCGCCGGCCGGCCGTAGAAGGCGCGGGCGAGGCCGATGCGCTGGCGCTGGCCGCCCGACAGATTGACCCCGCCGGGCCCGATCTCGGCGTCGTAGCCACCGGGCAGTTCGAGCACCATGGCGTGGGCGCCGGCGAGCTTGGCAGCCTCCACGACTTGGCCCGGATCGACCTCGCCGAAGCGGGCAATGTTGTCGGCCACGGTACCGGGGAAGAGCTCGATGTCCTGGGGCAGGTAGCCAATGTGCGGGCCCACGTCCTGGCGGTCCCAGTCGGCGATATTGACCCCGTCGAGGCGGACCACTCCGGCCATGGGCCGCCAGATGCCCAGGGCGAGCCGAACCAGGGTGGACTTGCCGGCCGCGCTGGGTCCGGTGATGCCCAGGCAGGTGCCGGGCTCGAGCGCGAAGCTGAGCTCGCGCACGGTGATCTTGCGGGCCTCGGGCGGCCCCCCTGCGACCCCCTCGAAGCTGAGCGCCCCGGTGGGTGCCGGCAGCGGCATGCGGGCCTGGTCCGCGGGCTGCTGGCCATAGCCCTCGAGCAGGCGCTGGTGGGCCTGTCGCGCCGCCAGGAAGCCGCGCCAGCCGCCAATGGCCGCCTCCACCGGCGCCAGCCCTCGGCCCATCACGATCGAGGCCGCGATCATCACCCCCGCCGTGGTCTGTTCCTGGATCACCAGCCAGGCGCCAACCCCCAGGATGCCCACCTGCAGCAGGAAGCGGGTGGCCTTGGCCACCGCCGCGACGCTGGCCGCCCGGTCGCTGGCGAGCCCCTGCAGGCCGAGGCCCAGGTCGTGGCGTCGCCGCCACAGGGCGGTGAGCCCGGGCAGCATGCCCATGGCGCGGATCGCGTCGGCGTTGCGGCTCGACATCTCGGCGAACTGGTGGCTCGCCGAGAGCTCGCCCCCGGCTTCGGCCAGGGTGCGACGGGTGCGCCGTTCGTTCCACAGGCCCAGGGCGAAGAGCAGCACCGCGCCGCCCAGGGCCACATGGCCGAGCAGCGGATGCAGCACATAGACCAGGCCGAGATAGATCGGCATCCAGGGCGCATCGAGCAGGCTCAGGATGTGGGTGCCGGTGAGAAAGCCACGCAGGCTGTCCAGATCCCGCAAGGCCTGGCCGTTGCGCCCGCGGGCCAGGGTTTCGGAGAACACCTGGGCCGAGAGCTGGGCGTCGAAGCGCGCCCCCATGCGCACCAGGAGGCGCGAGCGTACCCCTTCGAGCAGGCCCAGGGTGGCCAGGCAGGCGGCGGCGAAGAGGGTCAGGTAAATGAGCGTCGATTCGCTGCGCGAGGCGAGTACCCGGTCGTAGACCTGCAGCATGTAGACCGAGGAGGTCAGCATCAGGAGGTTGATGAAAAAACTGAAGAAGGCCACGCGCTGCAGACCACCCCGGGCGGTGGCCATGGCGCGCACGAAGGGCGTCGAGGGGGCGGATGTCCGAGGCATCAAGGGGGATCCGGATGTGAACGTCGGATGCGGGCGAGCCTCCGCCCGCCCGCGCGGGCCTCAGGCGAGCGCTAGCGCGGCAGGGCGCGGCGGCGCGCCAGGGCACCCGCCAGGCCCGCCATCCCCAGCAGGGCCAGGGAGCCCGGCTCGGGAACGGTCGTAACGCGATCGCCCAGCACAGCAAAGGCCAGGCTCTCATCGGCGATCAGCCAGCTCACGCCATCCTGGCCGCGGGTGAAGGAGCCATCCGACCCGACGGCGCTCTCCAGCCAGTACCACTCCTCGCCATCCGGATCACTGTCGTAGTACACCCCGAGCGCGCCACCCGACGTGACGAAGCTGGTCCCCAGGGCCATCTCGAACTCGAAGACATCGAAGCCATCGAAGTCGGTCGTCACCGGAGCAGCACCCATGGTGGTCGTGCCCGTCAGGGTGGTGAAGGCGTCCGGTGCGGTCGCGATGTCCTGGAAAAAGCGCACGACGAAGCGGCTGGTGTCGGTGACCTCGCTGCCGTACCAGCGAAAGCCGGTGACGGTGCTCTGGCCGAAAGAGAATGCATCGGCA
>JAGRFX010000656.1 GCA_020445805.1 Rhodocyclaceae bacterium | reverse complement strand
GGCATCTGCCGGCAAGGTGATCAACGACAAGGAAGGGCAGGTGAGCCGTGTGGTCGTCGTGTCGCATGACGTCACCGACAAGCGGCGGGCCGAACAATGGGAGCGGATCGCTGCCACGGCCTTCGAATCGCAGCAGGGGATGTTCATCACCGATGCCCGGGCGGTCATTCTGCGCGTCAACCAGGCGTTCACCGACATCACCGGCTACACGGCAGACGACTGCATCGGAAAGACGCCAAAGCTGCTCAGTTCAGGTCGTCACGACGCGAGTTTCTATGCCGCGATGCGCAACACGCTCGGCCGAACCGGAAACTGGCAGGGCGAGATCTGGAACCGCCGCAAGAACGGCGAGATCTACCCCGAGTGGCTGACCATTTCGGCCGTCAAGGACAACGAAGGCAGGGTGACCAACTTTGTCTCGATGCTGACCGACATCACCATGCGCAAGGCCGCCCAGGAAGAGATTCGGCACCTGGCCTTCTACGACGCGCTGACCGGCCTGCCGAACCGGCGGCTGTTGCACGACCGCTTGCGCCTGGCGCTCATGGCGAGCGCTCGCAGAGATCGTCAGGGTGCCT
>JAGRFX010000655.1 GCA_020445805.1 Rhodocyclaceae bacterium | reverse complement strand
AGACCCGGCTGCGCGAGTTGCTGCGCAGCGGCCAGGTGCAGGCGCAGGTGGTGGCGCCTGTGCCCTGGTTCCCGTCGACCCACCCACGTTTCGGTGCCCGCGCGCGCATCGCTGCCACGCCGCGCTCCGAGACGCGCCATGGCATCGCGGTCTGGCATCCGCGCTACCCGCTGCTGCCGAAGGTTGGGCAGAACCTGCACCCGTTCCTGCTGGCCGTCGGTGCGCTCGCCACGCTGCGCCGCCTGCGGCGCGAGGGCTTCGAGTTCGACCTCATCGACGCCCACTTCTATTACCCTGACGGGGTGGCCGCCGCGCTGCTGGCGCGCTGGCTGCGCAAGCCGCTGGTCATCACCGCACGCGGGTCGGACCTGAACGCCTTCGGCCTCGACCGCGCGCCGCGTCGCCTGATGCGGTGGGCCGGCGGCGTTGCCGACGCCTCGGTGGGCGTTTGCCAGGCGCTGGTCGATGTCTTGAAGGGCTGGGCGCTGCCTCCCGCCCGGCTGCACGTGGTGCGCAACGGTGTCGATACCCAACGCTTCCGGCCCGAGGGCCGCGCCCGCGCACGTGCCGAGCTGGGTC
>JAGRFX010000654.1 GCA_020445805.1 Rhodocyclaceae bacterium | reverse complement strand
CCCGCATTCCGGTGCTGTTTGTCTCGTCGCGCGATGACGAGGAGGACGAGGCCCGGGGCCTGTCGCTGGGCGCCATCGACTACATCGTCAAGCCCATTCGCCCGTCCATCGTACAGGCCCGGGTGCGCAACCACATCGAGCTCAAGCGCAGCCGCGACCTGCTCGAACGACTGACCACGCAAGACCACCTCACCGGCATCAGCAACCGGCGTCGCTTTGACGACAGCCTCGCCCAGGAGTGGCAGCGCGCTGCACGCGAACAGACACCTCTGTCGCTGGTTGCCATCGACATAGACCATTTCAAGGCCTACAACGACCACTACGGCCATCCGCAGGGCGACCAGTGCCTGATCCGGGTGGCCAGGGCGCTGGCCACCTGCGTCACCCGTCCCACCGACCTGGTGGCGCGCTGCGGCGGCGAGGAATTTGCCGGCCTGCTGCCCTCGACCGACAGCACGGGAGCTGCGCGCCTGGCCGGGCAGATGCGGGCCGCCATCGAGGCCGAGGGTCTGGAGCATGCCCGGTCACCCACGCACCCCCATGTCACCATCAGCCTGGGTGTGGCCACCATGGTCCCACAG
>JAGRFX010000653.1 GCA_020445805.1 Rhodocyclaceae bacterium | reverse complement strand
GTTCGGCGACAAGATCCGCGCCAAGGGCCTCGCCCTGCGCGTACAGACGCCGCCCGAGCTCGAGGGGCGCCCCCTGCTGGGCGATGTGCAGCATCTGCGGCAGGTGCTCGCCAACCTCGTCGGCAACGCCGTGAAATTCACCGACACGGGCTGGGTGGCCTTCGCCTGCCGGCTGCTCGGCGAGACCGCCGAGGCGGTCGAAGTCGCCTTCGACGTCTCCGATTCCGGCATCGGATTCGAGCCGGCCGCGGCCGAGCGCATCTTCGAGCCCTTCGTCCAGGAAGAGGGGGCAGAGACGAGAAAGTACGGCGGCAGCGGCCTCGGCCTCGCCATCTCGCAGCGCCTGGTCGAAGCGATGGGTGGCAGGATCGTCGCACGCGGTGCCCCGGGAGCGGGCTGCACCTTCTCGTTCGCGCTCCACTTCGCGCGGGCACCGAAAGGGGACGGGCGCCATGCGCCCCCCGTGTCCGGCTTTCCGCGGGACTGACGCGCCAGCCGCATCGGACGCTCTACACTCACCGTTGAGCCCGCCGCCCGCCTCCGGTAAGGTGGCCCGGAGCCGGTGCCCACCCGGGCGCCGA
>JAGRFX010000652.1 GCA_020445805.1 Rhodocyclaceae bacterium | reverse complement strand
GGGCGGCTTCGTGGTAGATTGCGCCACGTCCCCATATCCGGAGCCTTCGCACCATGACTGCCGCCCTGACCGAGCTGCGCAAGACAATCCGCGCCAACACGCTGCCAGATGAGACCAACGCCGTGGCTCGGCTTATCGAAACGGCGGCGCTTTCGGAGGGCGACCGGGCGGCGATTTCGGCCGACGCGGCAGGGCTGGTGCGCGAGGTGCGCGGCTCGACCGATCCGCAGCTCATGGAGGCGTTTCTCGCCGAATACGGCCTTTCCACGCGTGAGGGCGTGGCGCTGATGTGCCTGGCCGAAGCCCTGCTGCGCGTGCCTGATGCGGAGACGGTGGACGAGCTGATCCGCGACAAGATCGCGCCGCATGACTGGTCGGAGCATATCGGCGATTCCGGGTCGATCTTCGTCAACGCATCGACCTGGGCGCTGATGCTGACCGGCCGGGTGCTGGAGGAGGGAGAAGCCGGCATCGAAGGCACGCTGCGCTCGCTGGTGCGGCGTCTCGGCGAACCGGTCATCCGCCGCGCAGTCGCGACCGCGATGCGCGAACTCGGCGAACAGTTTGTGCTTGGCCGCAACA
>JAGRFX010000651.1 GCA_020445805.1 Rhodocyclaceae bacterium | reverse complement strand
GAGCATTTCTGCGGGCTGGAGTGCTATCAGCGCTTCCAGGTCCGCGCCAAGGGCGGTTCGGCACTACCTCTTGGCGAAGCGGACACGTCAGGTTGAAGCATACCCTATCCTGGCGTCAGACCATCCGGCGCGAAAGCGTCAGAATAGAGTGGTCTTCATAATTGATTGACACGTACCGTCAAGGGTCATAGATTTCTTCCTGGGGTCGTCTCAGAAAACGGAAAATAAAGCACGCTAAGCGTGCGTGGAGGCTGGCACCCAGCGGTACAGCGTCGGAATGGACACGCCGAGGTTCTTGGCCACGTCCTTGGGCGGCACCCCGCTGGCCAGCAGCTTCTTGGCCGACTCGATCTTGCTGTCGGTCATCTTCGGCTTGCGGCCGCCTTTGCGGCCGAGCTGCTTGGCGACTTCCAGCCCGGCGCGGGTGCGCTCGACGGTCAGCTCGCGCTCCATTTCGGCAAGGCTCGCCATGACGTGGAAGAAGAACCGCCCGGATGGTGTGCCGGTGTCGATGGAGTCGGTGAGGCTCCTGAACTGGACACCGTGCTTGTGCAGATCGCCGACCAGATCGACCAGTTGCTTG
>JAGRFX010000650.1 GCA_020445805.1 Rhodocyclaceae bacterium | reverse complement strand
CGCAAAAGGACCTTCTCTGCCTGATCAAATGCGCGTGCGGTTGCATCTGCCACGGCATCTCGCGCGCAGGCATCCACCAGGGGTCCCATATGCGCGCCGTCATCCATCCCGTTTGCAACTTTCAGGGAACTCAGGGCGCCGGTCAGTGCATCTGCCATCTCCTCAAACCGGGAATCGTGGATGAGAACCCGCCTTGCCGCCGTGCATTGTTGCCCGGAGATGATCGTGGCAGCGTGGGCAAGATGCCTTGCGGCGTCATCGATACTGGCGTCGGCCAGGACGATTGCAGCCGCCTTGCCGCCCAGCTCCAGCGACAGTTTCTTGACCGTGTCCGCCGCCGCAGCCATGATTTTCTTTCCGACAGCCGTAGACCCTGTAAACGAAATTACATCGACGTTTGGAGACTCGACCAGAAACTGGGCGCCTTCGCTGCCGGTCTCGTGGAGGGTATTTACAACACCAGCGGGCATCTCCTCGACAGAATGTAGATGCTCAACAAGGCGTGCTGTGAACAGTGCTGTTTGAGTGGCGAGTTTCACAACGGTGGTGCATCCGGCGGCAAGTGCCGGGGCAAGCGAGCGGAT
>JAGRFX010000649.1 GCA_020445805.1 Rhodocyclaceae bacterium | reverse complement strand
CGCCGCAGTTCGCCGCCGCCGACAATGCCGCCACGCCGGTCGAGATCGTGCTGTCGGCGCTGGCCAGCTGTCTGACCGCCGGGGTGGCGGCTGTCGCCCAGCACCGGGGCATCCAGTTGCGCAGCGTGAAGGCCAACGTCGAGGGCGACATGGACATCGCCGGGATCCTCGGCGTCGATGCGGACGTGCGCAACGGCTTCTCGGCAATCCGCGTCAGCTTCGATGTCGATGCCGACGCCACCGGGGACGAGATCGCCGCGCTGGTGGCCCAGTCGCAGAAGCGCTCGGCGGTCTTCGACATCGTCACCAACCCCTCGAACGTGAAGGTCACGGTCGCCTGAGGCGGCCGGGTCGCCAGGAGATACGTCATGCCGCGGCTTTCGACCGTCATCATCGGCGCCGGACATTCCGGGCTCGCCATGAGTCGCGCGCTCGCGGGCCGCGGCATCGATCATCTCGTGCTGGAGCGCGGGCAGGTCGGCAACAGCTGGAGGACCGAGCGCTGGGACAGCCTGCGCCTTCTGACACCCAACTGGATGAACGGCCTGCCCGGCCTGCCCTATGCCGGGGCCGATCCCGACGGC
>JAGRFX010000648.1 GCA_020445805.1 Rhodocyclaceae bacterium | reverse complement strand
GGCTCCGCCAACCCGGGCATGACCGGCCTGTCTCTTTCCGATTTTCCGAGCCAGGCCGCCAGTTGCAGGGGCGTCATGGGCGAGGCGAACAGGAAGCCCTGGAACCGGCTCGCGCCTGCCGCCCTGAGCAGCTTCAGCTGAGCCTCGCTCTCCACTCCCTCGATGATGATGTCCGCGCCGAGCTTGCCCGTCATGGAGACGAGTGCTGCGACGAGGTCGGGAACGCGGCTGTCGGTCTCGATATCGGCGATCAGCGAACGGTCGAGCTTGACGATCGAGAAGGGAAGTTGCGTCAGGCGCGCATAGCACGAATAGCCCTTGCCGAAGTCGTCGATGGCGATCCGCACGCTGCTCGCCGCGAGCCTCTTCAGGTTGTCGCCGATAGCCTGCAGGTTCGACGCGATATGGTCCTCGGTGAACTCCAGCACCAGGTTGTCCGCTTTCAGCCCGTTGCGGCGCAGCGCCTGCATGACATCGCCGGCGAACTGCGGCGCCTCGGCATGGCAGGGCCTGACATTCACCGCCACCCGCAGTTGCGGCATCGCGCGCACAAGCGGCATGGCCTGCGCGCAGGCCTCGTCGAT
>JAGRFX010000647.1 GCA_020445805.1 Rhodocyclaceae bacterium | reverse complement strand
GGCAAAGCGGCGGTTGAGCTGGTGCGTTGAGCCTGTATTGTTTGTGCTCTCCTGAACGGCGGATACGCGCCTCCGCGACCGTCTGCAATGGGTCGTTATGCAAAGCTATGCATAGGGGTCGAAAGCGGTCCGTGGGATTTCGCCTCGGACAAGCGCTCACACGTCATCAACTGCTATCGTCCCGCAGATGACGTTCGTTGCGATTCAGCGGGATCCGTAGCTGACCGATGCGGGCCGACCGGCTGGGATGTCCTGCTGCAAGACCGGACAGCGCACGCTGAAGCCGCCGGCCCTCGGTCAATGGCTTTATCCGTAGAGCAAGCCGGGCTAGGCTACCGGGTCATGAGCGTCACACTCGCCCAACTTCGTCGCCACGCGGTCGCGCGCAGCCTGTTCACTCGCACCACGCTTGAGCGTGCGATCCACAAGCTCGGCTTCGTGCAGGCCGATCCGATCCGCGCGCCGGCGCGCGCGCAGGACCTGACGCTCAGGCAGCGTGTCAGGGATTACCGGGCCGGTGACCTGGAACAGCGCTACCCCGAGCTGGCAATCGAGGAAGACTACTTCGTCAACTACGGCTTTCTG
>JAGRFX010000063.1 GCA_020445805.1 Rhodocyclaceae bacterium | reverse complement strand
GGATGCCGGGTAGTTGACCAGGCCGCGGGCCAGTTCCTTGCCCTCGAGGGACAGGCAGCTCACCACCTCGCCGCGGGCGAAATCGCCGATGACGGATCGTACGCCCACCGGCAGCAGGCTGCGCCCCTGGGCCAGGGCGCGGCAGGCCCCGTCGTCGATGATCAGGCTGCCAGCGACCTGAAGATGGTCGGCCAGCCACTGCTTGCGCGCCTGCAGAGGCGTGCTGGCGGCGTGGAGCAGACTGCCGACCGGCTCGCCGGCCAGCAGGCGCACCAGCACATCGGGTTCGCGACCGCTGGCAATGACCGTGTGCGCGCCGCTGCGGGCTGCGCGGCGGGCTGCGCGGACCTTGGTCACCATGCCGCCCTTGCTGATCTGGCTGGCCGAGCCGCCGGCCATGCCTTCGAAGCTGGGATCTTCGGCCTGGCCCTCGGACACCAGCCTGGCATTGGCGTCCTTGCGCGGGTCGGCCGTAAACAGGCCGCTCTGGTCGGTCAGGATCACCAGGGTGTCGGCTTCGATCAGGTTGGCGATCAGGGCGCCGAGGGTGTCGTTGTCGCCGAACTTGATCTCGTCGGTGATGACCGTGTCATTTTCGTTGATGATCGGCACCACACCGAGCTCGAGCAGCGTGGTCAGGGTCGAGCGGGCGTTCAGGTAGCGCTCGCGGTCGGCCAGGTCGTCGTGGGTCAGAAGGATCTGGGCGGTCTGCAGGCCGTGCTCGGAAAAGGCGCTCTCATAGGCCTGAACGAGGCCCATCTGGCCCACGGCCGCGGCGGCCTGCAGCTGATGAACCTCATGGGGGCGACTCTTCCAGCCGAGGCGCTGCATGCCGGCGGCGATGGCACCCGAGGACACTAAGGCCACCTTGCGGCCGTCGGCGCGCAGTGCCGCGATCTGGCGGGCCCAGTTCTGCAGGGCCTCGCGATCAAGGCCGGCGCCATTGTTGGTGACCAGGGCCGAGCCGACCTTGACCACGAGGCAGCGGGCGTTACCGATGCGGGCTCTCATGGCGTGTCGGTCTCCTCGTCGTCCATGTCGACCCAGTCGTCGTCATCGAAGTCGTCGTCGTCTTCACGGTCGTCAGCGCCTTCGGCGCCTTGCGGTGCCTGGTCCTGCTCGAGGCGCTGCTGTTCGCGGGCCGTGTCCACGTGTAATTGGATGGCCTCGCAGAGGGCGCCGCAGCCGTCGCCGGTCAGGGCGGAAATGCGGAAGGTCGGGCCCTGGTGTCCGAAGGCCTCGAGGAAGGCCTCGACGCGCGCGTCCCGTTCCGAATCGTCGATCAGGTCGAGCTTGTTGAGCACCAGCCAACGCGGCTTGCCGAAGAGGGACTCATCGTACTTGCGCAGCTCCTCGATGATGGCGCGCGCCTCGTGGACCGGATCGGTGGCCGGGTCGAAGGGGGCCATGTCGACGAGGTGCAGCAGCAGATTGGTGCGGGCCAGGTGCCGCAGGAAGCGATGCCCCAGGCCGGCCCCGTCCGCGGCGCCTTCGATCAGGCCGGGGATATCGGCGACCACGAAGCTCTTCTCCTCGCGGGTTCGCACCACGCCGAGGTTGGGCTGCAAGGTCGTGAAGGGGTAGTCGGCCACCTTGGGGCGCGCCGCCGAGACCGCGCGGATGAAGGTGGACTTGCCGGCGTTGGGCATGCCGAGCAGGCCGACGTCGGCCAGCACCTTCAGCTCCAGCTGCAGGTTGCGGCGCTCGCCCTCCTTGCCCATCGTGCGCTTGCGCGGTGCGCGATTGACGCTCGACTTGAAGTGGAGGTTGCCCAGCCCGCCGCGTCCGCCGCGGGCAATCAGGACGCGCTTGCCGTCCTGGTCGAGGTCGGCGACGAGCTCGGCGGAGTCCTCGTCGCGGATGATGGTGCCGACCGGCATGCGCAGCACCTTGTCCTCGCCGCCCTTGCCGTAACGATCCTTGCTGCCGCCATTCTCGCCCCGCTCGGCGCGGAAGCGGCGGGTGTAGCGGAAGTCGATCAGGGTGTTGAGGTTGCGATCGGCCACCGCATAGACGCTGCCGCCCCGCCCGCCGTCGCCGCCATCGGGGCCGCCCTTGGGAATGAATTTTTCGCGCCGGAACGACGCCATGCCATTGCCGCCGTCACCGGCGACGACCTCGATGCGCGCTTCGTCGAAGAATTTCATGGGAACTGCCCTGTAAACAAAAAAAGCCCTACCGCGAGGGTTAGGGCTTTGCTCGCGACGGATCGGGTGGAACGCTTATTCGGCGTCCGGCACGATCGCCACGGTACGGCGCCGGCTGGCGCCCTTGACCAGAAATTGCACCGTGCCGTTCTTCAGAGCGAACAGGGTGTGGTCCTTGCCCATGCCGACGTTGTCGCCCGGGTGGTATTCGGTGCCGCGCTGGCGGACCAGAATGTTGCCCGCGAGGACGGACTGACCGCCATAGCGCTTGACGCCGAGCCGTTTTGATTCTGAGTCGCGACCGTTACGAGAACTGCCGCCGGCCTTTTTGTGTGCCATGAGTCAAATCTCCTGTTCAGCCCGCGATCGTTTCGATGCGGATTTCGGTGTAGTTCTGGCGGTGGCCCTGATGCTTCATGTAGTGCTTGCGACGGCGCATCTTGAAAATCTTGACCTTGTCGTGACGGCCGTGAGAAACCACGGTGGCCTTGACGGCAGCACCGTCGACCACGGGCGTGCCGATCTTGACCGACTCGCCCTCACCGACCATGAGAACCTGGTCGAGGGTGATTTCCGAGCCCACGTCTGCCGGTATCTGTTCTACCTTGATCTTTTGGCCGGCCGACACTCGGTACTGCTTGCCGCCGGTTTTTATGACCGCGTACATGGTTGCTCCAATGAATGGGTTCAGCGAAACCCGCGAGTCTATCTTGCGAAGTGACTGGTGTCAAAGCGTTTTTAGGCTGCGGCGCGCCGTCAGTGGAGTCGCGCGGGTGAGCCGCAGCACTTCTTGAACTTCTGGCCGCTGCCGCAGGGGCAGGGGTCGTTGCGGCCGGGTTTTGCGTTGGCGCGGGCAGGCACGGGCGGGCTGGCCTGCAGATGCGACAGGCGATACAGGCGCTGCAGGCCGATCACGGAGCGCGCGACCAGATGCTTGCGATGGTCGTGATCGAGCGGTTCGCCATCCGGGTCGAGTCCCGCGTCCAGCGCCGCAATGATGGCCAGCGCAGCGACGGCTTCCTCGTCGCGTTCGAGCCGCCGGAGGGTGGTGGCGGGCAGCAGGGGCAGGGCCGCAGCGAATCCGTGGGCCCAGTGTCGCGCCAGGGGCGTGTCGGGCGTATCCGTGGCGAGTTCGACCGCCGGCAGGTACATCTCTTCCCGCATCCGTGCCTCGCCGACGGATGCCCAGTCAACCCGGAAGCCACGGGCAATCGTGTTCCACTTGCGCAGCAGCAGCGCCAGCACACGCTCCATCTGTTCGCCATCCTGCCACTGGAGTTCGCCTTCGCCGAGGGCGTGCGGCATCCACTGGGCCGGCCGCAGCTGCGCGTTGTTGGCGATCAGGGCGCAGAAGAATCCGTCGAGCGCCTCCGGCGCCATCGCCCCCGGGCGGGTGGCGAGGAAGGCGTCAAGCTCGGCCTGATCGGCGTCGTCGAGGGGGGCGTCGAGGGGGCGTGTCATTGTGGGGGTCTCGGCAGCGTCTGCGGGCGGGCGAGGGGCTCGCGGGGCGCCCATTGTAGCGGCCCGGCTGGCGGACCGGCCCCCCCCGCGGGTTAACCCGCTATTGCCTTTTCCCGAAGCTTGGCTAAACTGCGCTCACTTGTCAGACAAGCAGATGACCTGATGCCTGCCGAAACCCTCATCGCCCGCCCGCCCCGACTCGCAGACTCCGTCTCGGCGTCCCTGCAGGGCCGCATCCGCGCGGGAGAGCTGCGCCCCGGCGACCGCCTGCCGACCGAAAAGCAGATGTGCGACCGGTTCGGTGTCAGCCGGGCGGTGGTGCGCGAGGCGATCGCACGCCTCAAGGCCGATGGCTACGTGGAGACGCACCAGGGCCTGGGGGCCTTCGTCTCGCGCGATGCAGGCAAGGCCAACTTCCGCCTGGTCGCGCCCGGCGTCCCTGCGGCCAGCGTGGATCTCGGCGACGTATTCGAGTTGCGGCTGCTGATGGAGTCCGGCATTGCGCAGATGGCCGCCCTGCGGCGTACCGACGAGGACCTGGTCGCCATGAGGGGCCCGCTGGCCCGCATGGACGAGGCGCTGCGCAGCGGCGCCCAGGCCAGTGACGATGACGACGCCTTCCACTGCGCCGTGGCGTCCGCCACCCACAATCCCCTGGTCGAGCGCTTCATGGAGTTCATGAACGCCCAGATCCGGGAGTCGCGGGTGCCGACCTGGGATCGGGAAGGGCACGCGCTGGGACGTGCAGCGGCAGCCCAGGCCGAGCATGTGGCGATGTTCGAAGCCATCGCGGCGGGCGACGCCGCCGCGGCCCGGCTGGCGGCTGAGGAACACCTGACGGCGGCGGCGAGCCGCCTCGAGATGCAGATTGGCGGTCGGACGACGGCTGCCCACGGCAAGATCACGGGGGAATGAAATGGGACAACGGAACGAAGCGCAGCTCGGTGTGAAGGAGGGGGATTTCTCCTACGTCGACCGGGCCCGGCTGATCGAGGCGCTGAAGTCGGCGGTGCCGCCGGAATGCCTGCTGGTCCAGCAGGAAGACCTGCGGCCCTATGAGTGCGATGGGCTCTCCATCTACCGGCAGGTGCCGATGGCAGTCGTGCTGCCGCGCACCGAGGAACAGGTCGTGGCGGTGCTCAAGGCCTGCCATCACCTGAAGGCGCCGGTGGTGGCGCGGGGCGCCGGCACCGGGCTGTCCGGTGGTGCGTTGCCCCACGCCCACGGGGTGGTGCTGAGCCTCGCGCGCTTCAACCGCATCCTCGATGTGGATGCCCACGCGCGGATCGCCGTGGTGCAGCCCGGGGTGCGCAACCTGGCCATCTCGGAGGCTGCCGCGCCCCACGGGCTGTATTACGCGCCGGACCCCTCCTCCCAGATCGCCTGCACCATCGGCGGCAACGTGGCCGAGAATGCCGGCGGCGTGCACTGCCTGAAGTACGGGCTGACCGTCCAAAACGTGCTCCGCGTGCGCGGCGTGACCATCGAGGGCGAGATCGTCGAGATCGGCGGGCGCGGGCCGGACACCCCGGGCTACGACCTGCTGGCCCTGATGCACGGCTCCGAGGGCATGCTGGCGGTGAACACCGAGATCACCGTTCGGCTGACGCCCAAGCCGCAGCTGGCGCGCTGCGTGCTGGCGAGCTTCGACGACGTGGCCAAGGCGGGTGACGCGGTCGCCGCCGTGATCGCCGCAGGCATCATCCCCGCCGGCCTCGAGATGATGGATCAGCCTGCCACGGCAGCCGTCGAACAGTTCGTCCATGCCGGCTACAACCTCGAGGCGGCGGCCATCCTGCTGTGCGAGTCGGATGGCACGCCGGAAGAGGTGGCTGAGGAAATCGAACGCATGCGGGTCGTCCTCGAGGCCAGCGGCGCTACCGAGATCCGCATCTCGGGCGACGAGGCCGAGCGGCTGAAATTCTGGGCCGGGCGCAAGGCCGCCTTCCCGGCAGCCGGGCGCATCTCGGCCGACTACTACTGCATGGACGGCACGATTCCACGCAAGCGGGTGGGCGAGATGCTGCTCGCCATCCAGGGCATGGAGAAGAAATACGGCCTGCGCTGCATCAACGTGTTCCATGCGGGCGACGGCAACATGCATCCGCTGATCCTGTTCGATGCCAACCGGCCGGGCGAGCTCGACCGGGCCGAAGCCTTCGGCGCGGACATCCTCGAACTGTCGGTGGCCCTCGGCGGGACCATCACCGGCGAGCACGGCGTCGGGGTCGAGAAGATCAACCAGATGTGCAGCCAGTTCACGACGGCCGAGATCGGCGCCTTCTTCCGACTCAAGGGGGCCTTCGATCCGGACGGCCTCCTGAACCCGGGCAAGGCCATCCCGACCCTGAACCGCTGTGCCGAGTATGGTCGCCTGCGCGTCAGCAACGGCCAGCTGCCCCATCCCGAACTGGAGCGCTTCTGAGCGCGGCCGCCCCAGACAGTCACGGAGCATGACGATGAATTCACAGATCCGCGAATGGTGCGATCGCATCCGCCTGGCGGGACAGAGCGGCACCGCACTCGAGCTGCGCGGCGGGGGCACCAAGGCCTTCTACGGGCATGCGCCCGAGGGTGAGGTGCTCGATACCCGTGCCTGGCGCGGCGTCGATAGTTACGAGCCGACCGAGCTGGTGATCACATTGCGAGCCGGCACGCCGCTCACCGAGGTGGCCGAGGTGCTGGCCGAACGGGGGCAGGAATTGCCCTTCGAGCCGCCGGCCTTCGGCGAAGGCGCCACCATTGGCGGCGTGGTCGCCGCAGGGCTTTCCGGTCCGCGGCGCATGGCGGTGGGCTCGCTGCGGGACTTCGTGCTGGGCTGCCGGATCGTGGACGGCAAGGGCGAGGTCATGCGGTTCGGCGGTCAGGTCATGAAGAACGTGGCCGGCTACGATGTCTCGCGCCTGATGGCGGGCAGCATGGGCACGCTGGCGCTGATGCTCGATGTGTCGCTCAAGGTTCTGCCCCGGCCGGTGGCCGACTTCAGCCTCCGCTTCGAGATCGACCAGGCCACGGCCATCAACCGGCTGAACCAGTGGGGCGGGCAACCCCTGCCGATCGCGGCCTCGTTCTGGCACGAGGGGGCGCTGTACCTGCGACTGGCGGGCGCCGGCGCCGCTGTCGAGGCGGCAGTCCGATCCCTTGGGGGCGAGGCCCTGGGCGACGACGACGCGACCCGGCTGTGGCGCGAGGTACGCGAGCAGACCCATCCGTTCTTCGGTGGCGAAGCGCCGCTGTGGCGCCTGTCGCTGCCCACCGATGCCCCCCCGCAGGCCGTTACGGGGGCCACCGCCCTCGAGTGGGGCGGGGCCCAGCGCTGGCTCCGGGGCGAGCATGACGCGGTGGCCCTGCGGAAGGCGGTGGCGGCGGCCGGCGGCCACGCCACCCTGTTCCGTGGCGGCGACAAGTCGGTAGGGGTCTTCCATCCCCTGTCGCCGGTGGTGGCGCGGATCAATCGCCGCATCAAAACCGCGCTCGACCCGCACGGCGTCTTCGGACCCGGGCGCCTGTATCGGGAAGACTGACCGACTGACCTCCGGATCCGACCATCATGCAGACCAATCTTGCCGATTTCATCAAGGACACGCCCCAGGGGATCGAGGCCGAGCGCATCCTGCGCGCCTGCGTCCATTGCGGCTTCTGTACCGCCACCTGTCCCACCTACCAGCTGCTGGGTGACGAGCTCGACGGGCCACGGGGACGCATCTATCTGATCAAGCAGGTCCTCGAGGGACGTGAGCCGAGCGAGAGCACGCGGATGCACCTGGACCGCTGCCTGACCTGCCGCTCCTGCGAGTCCACCTGCCCCTCGGGGGTCCAGTATGGGCGCCTCGTCGATATCGGGCGCCACGTGGTCGAAGCGCGCGTGCCGCGCTCGGGGGCCGAGCGCCTCACCCGCTGGGTCCTGCGCGAATTCGTGCCGCGGGCCGGGCTCTTCGGCCTCTCCATGAAGGCTGGGCGCATGGTCCGGCCGCTGTTGCCGGGTGCGCTGAAGAGCAAGGTGCCGAACGTTCGTCCGACGGGCCAGTGGCCGGCGCCGAAGCGAGCGCGCAAGTGGATCGCCCTGGCCGGCTGCGCCCAGCCCTCGATGGCACCGTCGGTCAATCCGTCGGCGGCCCGGGTGCTCGACGCGCTGGGCATTTCGCTGCAGGAGATGCCGGGTGCCGGTTGTTGCGGTGCCGTGCGCTACCACCTCAACGATCAGGAGGGCGGGCTCGATGACGCCCGGCGCAACATCGACGCCTGGTGGCCGGCGATTGCCGCGGGCGAGGTCGAGGGCATCCTGATGACGGCTTCGGGCTGTGGCGTGCAGGTGCGCGAGTACGGCCACATGCTGGCCGGCGACGAGGCCTATGCCGAGAAGGCGCGGCGCGTTTCGGAGATGACCCAGGACGTGTCCCAGCTCGTCCTGAGAGAGGCCAAGGTCCTGCGTGCCCTGCTCGAGCAGCGGGGGCCCGGCAGCGGTGAGCGCATCGCCTTCCATGCCCCATGCACCCTCCAGCACGGGCAGAAGATCCGCGGCGTGGTCGAGGGCCTGCTTGCGGCGGCGGGCTACGAGGTCCTGCCGGTCGCCGATGCCCACCTGTGCTGCGGATCGGCGGGCACCTACTCCCTGCTGCAGCCGGAACTGTCCCTGCAGTTGCGGGACAACAAGCTGGCGGCCCTGGGCGCCGGGGGGCCGAGCCGCATCGCATCCGCCAATGTGGGCTGCATGACCCATCTCGAGTCCGGCGCCCAGGTGCCGGTAGTTCACTGGATCGAACTGCTCGACGAGCGGCTCGCTTGAGTGACTATCGCACGATCATTGTGAAATTCCATTAAACCGGTCGGCGGCTTTGCCGTTGACCGGCGAATGAAACCCACTGCTCCCCCCATCGTTGAGAATCTCGCGTCGGCGTCGGTGCGGATTCCCACCCAGCCGGCCGTCCTGGTCGAACTCTTCGAACTGCTCGAGTCGGGCGATTTCGATATCCGGCGCGTCGCTCGTGTGATGGCGCGCGATGCCGGCCTGACGGCCATGCTGTTCAAGCTCGCGGCCACGCCTGCCTACGCGAAAGGCCGGCCGCTGCAGAATCTGGAGCAGGTGCTGCAGGTCGTGGGGGTCCGCCAGTCTTTCAACCTGGCGCGGGCACTCGCCTTGCGCTCGGCCATTGGCGGCGAGCGGCACCTGATGGAGGCGTTCTGGGAGCGCTCCAACGCGATCGCCGGTTATGCGGCGACCATTGCCGCGGACCGGGTCATGGTCTGCAACCTGTTCCCCGATCTCGCCTACATGGCGGGCATGTTCCAGGACTGCGGCGTGCCGCTCATGGCCGAGCGCTTCGACCGCTATGCGACGCTCGAGGCGCTGGCCGTGCGACCGCCCAAGCCCGTGTGCATGATCGAGGAGGACCGCAAGTTCTCCACCGACCATTGCACGGTCGGCTACCTGGTCGCCCGCCACTGGCGGCTGCCGGATTTCGTCGCCGAGGCGATCCGCCACCACCACGAGCTGTCGGACCTGGGCGAGCATTCGGTGCGCAGCCTGATCGCGATCCTGCAGCTCGCGACCGAAATGCACCATCGCGACCTCCGGATCCAGTGCGACGAGTGGCTCCTGAATCGAGATGCCGTGGCAGAGGAATTGGGCCTGGATGTCGAGGGGCTTGACGAGTTCTGCGAAGAAATGCGCGATCGTTGCCAGTCTGGCCACTAGTGAGCGATTTAAAGCGGCTATTCTTTCCGGCTGCCTATGAATACCCGGACACCGAACCCCTCCATGGCCCTCAGCGTCGCCACCTGCGTTGCCCGTCACCAGGGCGACCGCCGAGAACAGCAGGACCGGGTCGAGATCTTCGGTCACCCGACGATGGGCGGCATGATGATGGCGGTGCTGGCCGATGGCATGGGCGGGCACTCCGGCGGCGCGATGGCCGCCGAGCAGGTCCTGCTCAAGGCCCGCCAGAATTTCGAGATGTATGCGCCGCGCTCCGAGACCCCCGAGCACCTGCTCAGGGAGATCATCGAGGAGGCCCACCTCGTCATCAAGCTGACCCGCTTCACCAGCGAAAAGGATCCGCACAGCACGGCCGTGGTCCTGCTGGTCCAGCCGGGCGGCATCGACTGGGCCCATTGCGGCGACTCCCGGCTGTATCACTTCCGGCAGGGGCAATTGGTCAGCAAGACCGAAGACCAGTCCCTGGTCGAGCAACTGGTGCGCAAGGGCGTGATCAGTGCCGAGGCGGCGATCGACCACCCGCACCGCAATGTGCTGTTGTCCTGCCTCGGGGCCGAGAACCCGCCCAAGGTCATTCACGGCAAGGTGGGGGAACTGCGGGTGGGCGACGCCTTCCTGCTCTGCTCCGATGGACTCTGGGCCTACTTCGACGATGCCGAACTGGGCCGGGCCATCGCGGAGCGGCCGCCGCGCGAGGCGGCCGAATGGCTGATCGGACAGGCCCGCGAACGGGCCGATGGCGAGGGCGACAACATCTCGGTGGCGATCGTCAAGCTGGTCGAGGCGCCCCCGCCCGAGAAGCCGCTGCGTCGCCCGGGCGCCTGAGGGCGCCCGCTCACTCCTCGCGGGTCAGCAGGCGGCGACGCCAGAACAGCAGGCCCATCGAGGCCGCGCACAGGCCCATCATCGCGATCACCCACCAGAAGCCCTGGCGGCTCCCGGAGAGCGGCATGTCGACGAAGTTCATGCCCCAGATGCCGGCGATCAGCGTGGCCGGCATGAACAGCATCGACAGCACGGTGAGGACGCGGACTTCCACATTGAGGCGGTTCGAGACGCTCGACAGGTAGATGTCGAGCAGGTCACCGAGTTGGTCCCGCACCGCGTCGAGGGACTCCAGCACGTGGATCGCGTGGTCCTGGACATCGCGCAGGTAGAGTCGGGTCTCCGGTGAGAAGCTGCTGCGCTCGCTGCGCTGAAGCGTGCCCAGCAGCTCGCGCAGCGGCCACACCGCCCGCCGCACGGTCAGGGTGTCGCGCTTGCAGCGGTTGATGCGTGCGAGCAGGGCAGGGGAAGGGCTGCTCATGGCTTCTTCCTCCAGGGCTTCGGCTTCTTCCGCCAGGTGGTCCACCGCCAGGAAGTAGCGGTCAACGACTACGTCGAGCAGCGCGTAGGCGAGGTGGTCGGCGCCCCGTTCCCGCGTTGGCGACTGGCGCGCCCGCATGCGCTCCCGGATCGGCTCGAAAATGCCCCGCGATTGCTCCTGGAAGCTCAGCACGAAGTCGCGCCCCAGCACCAGGCTGAGCTGTTCGGAGTTCAGCTGGCCATCGGACCGGTCCACGTCGATGAGCCGAAGGACGATGAACAGGTAGCTCGCAAATTCATCGACCTTGGCCCGCTGGGTGGTGTTGAGGATGTCCTCCATGGTCAGCGGGTGGAGGTGGAAGCGTCGGCCGATCTCGGCCATGACCTCGGGTTCGTGCAGGCCATGAACGTTGAGCCACACGGTCTGGCGCGTGGGTTTGAACTCCCGCGCCTCGGCGACCGAGGCGAAGCTGCGTTCGTCGCAGCCGGCCGCGTCGAACTCGATCAGCGAGATCCTTGGCCGGTCCGTCTTGACCTCGCCCACGTGGACCAGCGAGCCCGCCGGCACGCCGAGCTTGTGATCGACCCGGCGCAGCCTGGGCCGCTTGCGGCTGCTCTTCTCCTTGGCTGGTTTTTCCTTCACGCCAGTCTCCTCGGGTGGCCCGTGTCGGGCGATTTAAGTAATATCCCCCGAAGGGAACCCGGACGCATCGCCCTTGCGGGCAGGGCACGGGAAGCACTCAAAATACAAGAAAGTCGCGGGTAGCGCAGGACGCATCCCGGGTGGACGTCGGATCCGCCCGCGCGGAATGCCCGTCCTAGATTCAATCCATCCAGTCAGGAGTTCCAATGCCCGTTGTCATCGGAATACCGGCCGAATCGGTCAGCGGCGAGTGCCGCCTGCCGGTTGTGCCGGAGGTGGTCCGTCGGTATCGCAGCCTGGGCGCAGAGGTGTTGCTGCAGGCCGGTGCCGGTCGAGCCGCCCATTTCAGTGATGAATCCTTCGGTGATGTCCGTATCGCTGCGGCGGCGGCCGAGGTCATCGAAGGCGCCAACGTACTGCTGTGCGTGCAGCCGCCGCCCATCAAGACCCTCAAGAAGCTGGCCCCGGGAACCGTCCTCCTCGGCATGCTTCAGCCGTGGTCCGACAAGAAGCGCATCGAGGCGCTGCAGGCGGGGCAGATCACGGCCTTTTCGCTCGAGCTGCTGCCGCGTATCACCCGCTCCCAGAGCATGGACGCGCTGTCCAGCCAGGCCGCTGTGGCGGGCTACGAGTGCGCGCTGATCGCGGCCGACCACTCGCCCAAGTTCTTCCCGATGCTGACCTACGCGGCGGGCACGATCCGCCCGGCGCGCGTGCTGGTGATCGGCGCCGGCGTGGCCGGCCTGCAGGCCATCGCCACCGCGCGACGCATCGGCGCGATGGTCGAGGCCTACGACGTGCGCCCCGAAACCCGCGAGCAGGTCGAGTCGCTGGGTGCCAAGTTCGTCGACACCGGGGTCTCGGCCGCCGGCACGGGCGGCTACGCGCGTGAATTGACCGCCGAAGAGAAGGCGCGCCAGACCGAACGCCTCGCCAAGGCGGTCTCCCAGTGTGACGCCCTGATCACGACAGCCGCCGTGCCGGGAAAGAAGGCGCCGGTCATCGTCACGGCCGACATGGTCCAGGCCATGAAGCCGGGCGCCGTCGTGGTGGACATGGCGGCGGAGACGGGCGGCAACGTCGAGGGCACCGTGGCGGGCGAGAAGACCTGGATCGGCGAGGTGCTGGTGATCGGCCCGACCCACATCCAGAGCCGGATGCCGGTCCATGCGTCGGAGATGTACGCCAAGAACCTCTTCAACTTCATTTCCCCCTTCATCCGGGACGGCGAGCTGGCGCTCGACTGGGAAGACGAAGTGATGGCGGGCTGCTGCCTGACCCACGCGGGCGAACTTCGCCACGCCGGGGTCCGTGACGCGCTCGGCCTCTAGATCGGGACAAGAGAGAAGACCATGGAAGGTATCGTTTATCTATATGTGTTCATGCTGGCCGCGTTCGTCGGCTACGAGGTCATCTCGCGCGTGCCGGTGATCCTGCACACGCCCCTGATGTCCGGCTCCAACTTCATCCACGGCGTGGTGCTGGTGGGCGGCATGGTGGCGCTGGGCCACGCCGAGACCGGCTTCGAGATGCTGCTCGGTTTCATCGCCGTGGTCCTGGGTGCGGCCAATGCCGCCGGCGGCTACGTGGTGACCGAGCGCATGCTCGGCATGTTCAAGTCGGGTAACCGCAAGGGAGGCGCGTGATGACCGGGCACTGGTTCATCCACGCCGCCTATCTGGCGGTTGCCGTGGTGTTCATCCTTGGCCTCAAGGCCATGGCCTCCCCAGCCACGGCGCGCAAGGGCATCGTCTGGGCCGGCTACGCGATGGTCGCCGCGGTCGTCGTGACCCTGTTCTGGCCGGGCATGGACAACCGCTTCCTGATCATCCTGGGCATCCTGGTCGGAGGGATCCCGGCCTGGAAGTCGGGCAAGTCGGTGGCCATGACCGACATGCCGCAGATGGTCGCGATCTACAACGGCATGGGCGGCGGTGCCGCCGCGGCGATTGCGGCGGTCGAGTTTGCGCGGGGCGAGGTGCATGGGACGGCCATCACCGCGATGGCGGTCCTGGGCTCGCTGATCGGCTCGGTGGCGTTCTCGGGCTCCTGTGTGGCCTGGGCCAAGCTGGCGGGCAAGATGCGCAAGGCCTATCGCTTCCCGAACCAGCAGACCCTCAACATCGTGCTGGGCATCGTGGTGGGCTGGCTGGGCCTGGGCATCGTCATCGACGGTGACGCCTGGGCGCTCGCGATCCTGCTCTTCTTCCTCGCCTCGCTGGCCCTCGGCGTGGTGCTCACCACGCCGATCGGCGGCGCCGACATGCCGGTCGTGATCTCGCTGCTGAACGCCTTCACGGGTCTTGCGGTGGGCTTCGAGGGCTATGTGCTCGGCATTCCGGCGCTGATCGTCGCGGGCATCGTGGTGGGGGCCTCGGGCACCCTGCTGACCCTGCTGATGGCGAAGGCGATGAACCGGCCGATCCGCAACGTGCTGTTCACGCCGCTGACCGGCGAGGCCAGCGAAGGCGGCGAGGCCATCGAGGGGCAGATGCAGGAAACCAGCGCCCTCGATGCGGCGGCCACCATGCGCTACGCCGGCAAGGTCATCGTCGTGCCCGGCTACGGCATGGCCGTGGCAGGGGCCCAGCACAAGGTGTGGGAAATGTGCCAGCTGCTGGAGGAGGCCGGTGTCGAGGTGGCCTTCGCGATCCACCCGGTGGCCGGGCGCATGCCGGGCCACATGAACGTGCTGCTGGCCGAGGCGGGCGTGCCTTACGACAAGATCTTCGACCTGGAGGAGATCAATAACGACTTCGCCCAGACCGATGTGGCACTGGTCATCGGTGCCAACGACGTGGTGAACCCGATCGCCCGAACCGACAAGTCGAGCCCGATCTACGGCATGCCGATCCTCAACGTGGATCAGGCCCGCAGCGTGATCGTCGTCAAGCGTGGCAAGGGAACCGGCTACTCGGGTGTGGAGAACGCGCTGTTCTACAAGGACAACTGCCGGATGCTGTACGGCAGTGCCCAGGAGGCCATCGCCGACGTGATCCAGCATGTGAAGGGCATGGAAGGCTGACGCCGTTCCCGCGCCACACCAGGGCCGCCTTCGGGCGGCCTTTTTCGTGGCGGCTGGCCGGCGAACCTTCGGCGAGTCCGGTCAGGCGCGTCCGTAGGCCGCCGCGAGGATGCGGCCGAAGGCCTCGGCGCTGATCGGCGCCCCGTGCAGCCGCCCCTGGCTGGCCTGGCAGCCCAGGCGCGCGAGCTGGTCGCGCTGCTCGGCGTGCTCGACGCCGGCCGCCACCGCATCGAGGCGCAGGGCACGGGCGGTGTGCAGGATCGATTCGATCAGCACGGTGCCTTCGTCCGTCAGCATCAGGTCGCGAACGAACTGGGGGTCGATCTTGAGGCCGGACAGGGGCAGGTGGCGCAGCAGGCTCATGGGTGATCCATCCGAGCCGAAACGATCGAGCCGCAGTCGGATGCCGGCTTCCTGCAAGGCGTAGAGATGGGCCATGGCGGTCGCCGATTCGGGCAGGCGCGCGCACTCGACCAGCTCGATCTCGAGCAGGTCGGGCTGCAGGGCATATTGCCGCACGTGGCCGAGCACCTCGTCGGCAAAGCCACTGCGGCCGAGTTCCCGGGCCGAGACATTGATGGCCACCACCAGCTTGCAGTCGTAGGCGTCGTGCCATGCGGCCGCCTGCTCGCAGGCATGGGACAGGGCCCAGCGACCGAGCGCATCGATGCTGCCGGAGCGCAGGGCGACCGGCACGAACTGCTCGGCGTCGAGCAGTCCGAGCTGGGGATGGTTCCAGCGCAGCAGGGCCTCGGCACCGATGAGGGTCGCGTCGGTCAGGCTGTAGCGGGGCTGCCAGTGCAGCGCCAGCTCGCCCCGGTCGGGCGCCCTGCGAATCGCCGCGTCGAGGCTGAGCCGGGCCAGGGAGTCGACGGCGTCGGTCGGTCGATAGAGCCGCACGGGATCGCCCTCGCGGCGGGCGGCATCCAGCGCCTGCTCGGCGGATGACAGCAGCCGGCCCAGGTCCTCGCCGTGGTCGGGCCCCACGGCGATGCCGATATGGGCATCGAGATTGACGGTGGTCGGCCCGGCGGGCAGCGGTGCGCCGATGGCGTCGAGCAGCGCGCTGGCGACGGCCGTGCCGTCGTCGGCCCCCGAGGTGCTGCCGGCCAGCACCACGAAGCTGTCGGGACCGATACGGGCCACGGCGGCTTCGTCCGGCGCATTCATGGCGAGACGCTCGCCGACGGTGGCCAGCAACTGGTTGGCCGCCTCCTCGCCCAGCTGGGCGTTGATGCGGTGGAAGCCGACCAGATCGATGACCAGCAACAGCAGCTTGCGGCGCGCCGTGCGCGAACGGCTGGCGAGATCGAGATAGGGGCCGCCCAGTCCCTGCCGGTCGGGCAGGCCGGTGACCGCGTCGACGGGGTCGGGCTCCATGGCCTGGCGGCGCAGGGTCTCGCGCTCGCGCAGGTCACGGACCGAGACGAGATAGTGGTCAGCCTGGCCTGTGGTCCGCCCGACCCGGGCCACCTGAATGGCACAGGGGGCGCAGGGATCCCCATCGAGGGTCAGCGGCTGCTCTACGGTGACCCTTCCGCTGCTGCCGAGCGCCTCGCCCCGGAAGGGGCTTTCGGCGCCCTCGGCCAGCAGGCTGTCCGCCGACTGGCCCAGCAGCTGGGCGCGCGACCGCTGGGTCATTCGGCAGATCGCAGGATTGACGGCCGCGATGCGGAAGGATGCGTCCAGGATCAGCACCCCGTCGGCGTTCAGCACAAAGAGCTCGCCGCCAAAGCGCTCCACCGGCGAGGGGACATGAATCGGCCGATGGACGAGGAGCAGCTCGCGCTGACCGCCGGCCTGTTCGATGGTCTGGGCCAGCAGGTCCACCTCGAAGGCCTGCCCATCGCTGTGACGGTGGTGCTGGCGTCCCTCGGTGGCGGCCGCCTCGACCTGGAGTGCGCTGAGGCTGGTGGCCAGCAGGGCCGTCCGGTCGAGGCCATAGGCGGCCTCGGCAGCGCGGTTGGCATCCACCACGCGCAGCGATTCGGGGTCGCACAGCAGGGCCGGAAACGGCAGTGCGGTGAAGGCCCGGCGATGGCGGCCGTCGGCGGGATGGACCACGACAGGGGCGCGGGCCGAAGGGCCGGCCTCGCCGGTCAGGATGAGGACCTTCCAGCCCGCGTGGGGGCCGGGCAACTCGCGTGCCGCACTGGCATCGAAGTCGATGCTGTCCAGCGATCGACCCACGAGGCTGGCGCCGTCACGGGCGAACTGGGCCTGGGCGGTGGTGTTGGCGGCGCGGATCCGACCGGCGCCGTCGGTGACCACGACGGGCTGGCGCACGGCCGCCGCCAGTCGCGGCCAGACCTTGTCGCCAAGCGGCCTGGGGGGCACCGGATCGCTGAGGCCGGCCGTATCGGGTGACAGCACCAGGGCATGAACGCCGGGCCGGACGCGGGCTGCCGACAGGCAGCGAAGGTGCCGGCGCTCGCCGTCGGGCATGCGCAGGGTCAGGCTGCCGCGCGAGGCGCCCTCGACGAAGAGTGCGCCGCGCGCCGCCAGGAAGGCGGCCTCGCTCGGGAAAAGGTCGCACAGCGGCTGGCCGACCAGCTCGGGGTAGGTCCGCTCGAGCAGGTGGCAGGCAGCGCTGTTGACCTCGAGGATGGTCTCGTCGCTGGTGATGATGAGGCCTTCCTCGACCAGTTCGAACAGGGCGAGGTAGAGGCCGGCTTCGGCACCGTCGGAGAGATCCGGAACCAGGGTCTCGGGGGTAACGTCCGGGGGGCGCCGGATCGGAAAGATGTCCATGCGGAGGATCGAACACGGATTCGCAACAAGTGCGAATTTAACGACCCTTGTGCCCCTGACTTGACCGGATTAGGGGGGAGAAAAAGTCTCTATTCCCCCCCAACAGGTTTTATCCGGGCTTGCGCCCCAGGCCACCGAGCAGGAAGGCGATCGGGCGCTGGTGCTTGCGGGGCGGTGATGTGACGCTGGAATTCTGCGGCGCGTCGACCCCGGGCAGGGTGGCTGCCGGTTCGTAGGGCAGCGAGTAATCGAAGCCGTCGGCGGCCACGGTGGACGCTTTGGCCCTGCCGCGGGGTTCGCGGCTGCGTGGCTCCCGCTCGCGCGGGCGCCTTGCCTCGGGGGCGCCCTGGTCGCCGTCTTCCGATCGCGGCTGCCCGCGCTTGCGCCGGGGGCCGCTGTCGAAGTAGTCGTTCTCCGGGTCGAATCCGGCCACCACTTCCTGCGGGATCTGGAGCTTGATCAGTTTTTCGATCTCGGCCAGGCGGCCTTTCTCTTCGGCGCAGACCAGGGACACCGCGTTGCCCTTGCGGCCGGCCCGGCCGGTACGGCCGATGCGGTGAACGTAGTCTTCGGCCGTGTGGGGCAGCTCGAAGTTGATGACGTAGGGGAGGTCGTCGATGTCGAGGCCCCGCGCGGCCACGTCGGTGGCCACCAGGACGCGGATCCGGCCGGACTTGAAGCCCTCCAGTGTCTCGGTGCGCTGCTGCTGGCTCTTGTCGCCGTGGATGGCGTCGGCGGCGATCTCGTGGCGGGCCAGGAAGTGGGCCAGCCGGGAGCACACCAACTTGGTATCCACGAAGACCAGGACCTGGGAATCGGGCTCGTGGCGCAGGATGTGGGCGAGCAGGTTGCGCTTCAGACCGGAGGTCACCGGGTGCACGCGGTGGGTGATGGTCTCGCTGACCGTATTGCGCCGGGCCACCTCGATCAGCTGCGGATTCTTCAGCATCTGGTCGGCGAGCTTCTTGATTTCGTCCGAGAAGGTGGCCGAGAACAGCAGGCTCTGGCGGGTGGCCGGGAGCAGGGAGAGGATGCGGCGGATGTCGGGGATGAATCCCATGTCGAGCATCCGGTCGGCTTCGTCGAGGACCAGGATCTCGACCTGACCGAGCTGGATGGTCTTCTGCTGGACATGGTCGAGCAGGCGACCGGGCGTGGCGACGAC
>JAGRFX010000646.1 GCA_020445805.1 Rhodocyclaceae bacterium | reverse complement strand
CACCTCCGTTTTTTTTGTCTATTAGATCCTCCATGATCTGGGCAATCACCGTGTCCTTCTTGGCCAGCTTGGCTTCCAATTCGGCGTGGCGCCGTTGCGCTGCCTGCTCGGTGCGTTTGTCCGTCTTCTCGAAGGCCGCTGCACCGTTCTCGAAGAATTCCTTCTGCCAGCGGTAAAACACATTCGGGTTCAGGCCGTGGGCATCACAAACGTCCGATACCGCTTTCCCTTCCAGCAAATGCTGCTTCAGGATCGCTACTTTCTCTTGCGGCATGAATTTCCGTCGGATTTTCTTCGTCATGTTTTCCTCCAGGAGTTACTACTCACTCATATCGAGGAAAACTCCTATTCCGACTGAAGCGGGACAAAATCCTGGATCGCGAACAGGTGCGGTCTTCTCTTGCACGCCGTCTCGGTATCGATGTCGGTGCCTTGAAACCGGCAGACAGAGACGTTGAAGGCGTCGTGGATATGATACTTGACGCCACGCGGGACTACAGAAAACCGCTGACGGCTGAGAGGCTGTTTGGCTGGCATGCAGCCTTGTTCCCAACAGGCTATAGCGGGTTGCACAAGATTGCCGTTG
>JAGRFX010000645.1 GCA_020445805.1 Rhodocyclaceae bacterium | reverse complement strand
CTGAACGGTGAGCTGCAAACCCAGCAGGAGGAATTGCAGCAAAGCAATGAGGAGTTGGAAGAACAGGCCCAGAAACTCAAGGAGCAACAGGAAGAACTGCAGGCCGCCAACGAAGAACTGGAAGAACAAACCCAGGTGGTGGAGCAAAAGAACAAGGACCTGGAAACCGCCAGAACGGATATTGAACTGAAGGCAAAGCAACTGGAAATAAGCAGCAAATACAAAAGTGAATTCCTGGCCAACATGAGCCATGAACTGCGTACGCCTCTGAACAGCTTGTTGATTCTTGCCGGTGACTTATCCGCCAACAAGGAAAAGAACGTGACTGAAGATCAGGTGGAAAGTGCGCAGGTTATTAGCAAAAGCGGACAGGATCTTCTGATTCTGATCAATGAAATACTGGATCTTTCCAAGATCGAGGCTGGTAAGATGGACCTGAATATTTCAAAGGTGACGGTACATGAAATAGCTGCTGACATTCGGAGGAATTTCAAGAGACAGGCATCTGAGAAGGGTTTGGATTTGAGTGTGGTTGTAGAAGATGGCGTTCCTGAAACCATTCAAACCGACCGTCAGAGAATGGATCA
>JAGRFX010000644.1 GCA_020445805.1 Rhodocyclaceae bacterium | reverse complement strand
GACGGCAATAAAAAAGCCAGCGGCTTCGACTCAATGTGGCAACGCTGGCAGACAAAGGCCATCGCAAAAACGTCGCTGAAACAAAAGTTCCAGGAGCGCAAGATCAGAAATAAAGTAGGCGATGATTCTGACGATGTTAACGACGCTCAACGCCGGCTGGGACACAAAAGCGCGGCCACCACATCGCGCTTTTACCGGACAAAACCACAGCGCGTGGCGCCCTTGAAAAGGAAAAAAGACTCGGATTGAATTGGGAAAACTGGGTTTTATTGGGAAGCGTCATTTTCCAATGGCTATAAACCATTGAAAGATGGTGGGTCGTGCAGGATTCGAACCTGCGACCACCTGATTGAAAGTCAGACTCACGAAGCATAAAAAAAATAATATAATCAATCTAATATGTCAGCATAGTTCCCAATATGTTTTCTGATATAGAGCCATTTAACATGTTGTTTTCCGTATTTTTATATAGTTAGAATTGGGAAAAATATTGTCCAAAACTGGAGATTTCCAGAGGTTCGAATCCTCTGGGGCGGGCCAGATTTGTGTCTCTATTGTCCGTGCATGTACTACATTTTGTAGGCGGC
>JAGRFX010000643.1 GCA_020445805.1 Rhodocyclaceae bacterium | reverse complement strand
CAGGGCCCGTATGCCCCTCATAGGCGCCGGCGATCACGCGCACGCTGCCCGCGCCATCCGGCAGGGCGACGGCGGGAATGTCGCTCGCCAGAATGCTCTGATAGCCCGGCGCAGCCATCTTGTGCCTGGCCGGCAGGTTGACCCAGAGCTGCGCCATCTCGAACCGCCCGCCAGATTTTGCGAAAGCCGGCGCGTGAAACTCCTCGTGCAATATGCCTGACGCCGCCGTCATCCACTGCACGTCGCCCGGCCCGATTTCGCCGCCGGCCCCGGTGGAATCTCGATGCGCGACCGCGCCGTCGTAGACGATCGTGACCGTCTCGAAGCCGCGATGCGGATGCACGCCCACGCCGCGCTGTTTCGTCGTCGGTTCGAATTCCACGGGGCCGCCATAGTCGAGCAGCAGGAACGGGCTCACCGCATCGCCATGGCTGTCTGGCGAGAACAGGGAGCGGACGGGAAAGCCGTCGCCGACCCAATGGCCTGACGGCGGCGGCGTGATGCTGACGATCTTTCTCATGTCTGGATGCTCCAGCGGGCGGAGCGAAACAGCCGCGCCCGCGCGTTGCGGCGAATATGGCGATGCA
>JAGRFX010000642.1 GCA_020445805.1 Rhodocyclaceae bacterium | reverse complement strand
CCTACTCGCCTGGCGCCGGCAACGTCTGGTAGGCGGGTCGCTACACGCCCTTGGCCCGCACCGCGGTCGCGGGATCTGGCCGGGTCGTGTTCGCGTTCGGCAGCCAGTTCAGCAGGGCTTCGAACAGCGTGTCGGGCTCGACCGGTTTGGCCAGGTGGGCGTTCATGCCCGCGTCGAGGCAGGCCCGCCTGTCCTCTTCGAATGCGTTCGCGGTCATGGCAATGATGGGCGTGTCCAGATTGCGTGAGGCGGTGCGGATCCGTTGCGCAGCGTCGATACCGGTCAGGCGGGGCATCTGCATGTCCAGCAGGATCAGGTCGTAGCGCCGGGCGCAAGCCAGCTCCACTGCCTCCTGGCCGTCGACCGCCAGGTCGATACGCATGTTGACCTCCTGCAGCAGGCCCTCGGCAACCTCGCGACTGATCGGCTCGTCTTCGGCCAGCAGTATGCGCGCCCCGCCGTGGCGTTCCACCAGGGTCCGCTCGAAGCTCGGGGGCGGCGTCTCCGGCCGGGCACCCTCTTCGGCGCGGACGGCAAGTGCGAGGGTGAACCAGAACGTGCTGCCTTCGCCGGGCGTACTCTGCAGC
>JAGRFX010000641.1 GCA_020445805.1 Rhodocyclaceae bacterium | reverse complement strand
GCAAATGACGCCGCCTGCAGAGCTCTGGATCGCCCTCGGCTCATGGCTCTCGCTCATCGTCATCGGGGTCGTGGCCGTCGCTCCCGTTATCGCGCGGCGCGCCACGCAACCCTTCGTCATGCCCGACCGCGCCGTCGCGTCCGCCGGCGACGACGGCGTGTTGCCGCACATCCCCGAGATCGGCTCGGGGGAATCGCGGCACACTGCGGCGGCGCTCAACCGGCTCTCGGACCGGCTGAGGACCACGATGGAAAGCCGCATGCGGCTGGTGGCCGCCGCCGGGCACGACCTGCGCACGCCGATGACGCGCATGCGCCTGCGTGCCGAGTTTCTGCCGGACGAAGAACGGGACGACTGGCTAGCCGATCTGGACGAGCTCGACAAGATCGCTGACAGCGCCATTCGCCTGGTTCGCGAGGAAGGCTCGATCAATGACGCCACCACAGTCGACCTGAAGGCTCTGACCGAGGCCACGGTCGAAGAGCTAGATGCAGCCGCTCTGCCAGCCACTCTCGATGCGGCCGAACCGGCCTGGGTCAAGGCGTCCCCGCTGTCGCTGAAGCGGGCGCTCCGCAACCTGATCAGCAA
>JAGRFX010000640.1 GCA_020445805.1 Rhodocyclaceae bacterium | reverse complement strand
CCTGCGCAATGCCGTCGACCGGCTGCCCCGAAAGGCGGACCCCGACTGCATCACCGAGCTGAGGTGGATCTACGACCGACGCAGCCTGATGGACGCCCGCCGCGACCTGGCGCTCTGGCTGCAGAACTGGGGCGAGAAGTACCCCGGCTTGTGCGAGTGGGTGGAGAACGGCATCGAGGAGACGCTGACCGTCTATCGACTGCCCCAGCCGCACCACAAGCACATGCGCTCGACCAACATGCTCGAACGGCTCAACGAGGAGCTGAAGCGTCGGACACACATCGTGCGGATCTTCCCCAACGTCGAGAGCTGCCTGCGACTGACCCGAGCACTGGCCGTCGAGAAGCACGAGGAGTGGCAGGAGGGCAGCCGCTACCTGAACATGACCTTGCTCAAGGAGCAGAAGAAGGAGGAGCTGCGCGCCGAAGCTGCATAGGCCTGGAAACCCTTGCGATTTCGACGGCCGACGAGCTGACCAGGAGCCCAAACCAAATTGCAGAACTTGCGGCACACAACTCGGCCGAGTGGCCGCCCGCAGCCCAAGGGGTGGACCGCGCCAGCGGTCCACCCCGACACCCACTACCCGTC
>JAGRFX010000639.1 GCA_020445805.1 Rhodocyclaceae bacterium | reverse complement strand
CGTTCGCTGCCGACCAACGAGGCCGAGCAGATCGTCCAGCGGATCGTCGCCTTCCTGCGCGCGCGCACCGGACACGATTTCTCGAGCTACAAGCGGGCCACGGTGCTGCGCCGGATCAAGCGGCGCATGCAGGTCACCCGCAGCCAGAGCCTGCCGGTCTATGCCGACTATCTGGTGGCCAATCCCGAAGAGGCGCAGGAACTCTTCGGCGACATGCTGATCTCGGTGACGTCCTTCTTCCGCGACCCGGAGGCCTACAAGGTGCTCGTCGAGGAGGGACTGGGCCGGCTCTTCGAGGAGGCGGGCGAGGAGGGCCTGCGCCTCTGGGTGGTCGGCTGCGCCACCGGCGAGGAAGCCTACAGCCTGGCGATCGTGCTGCTCGAGGAGGCGGCACGGCGCCAGACGACGGTGCCGATCCAGATCTTCGCCACCGATCTCGACGAGGGGGCGCTCGCCACCGCGCGGGAGGGACGCTATCCGGCCAGCATCGAGGCCGACGTCTCCGAGGAGCGTCTGGCACGGTTCTTCACCCGCGAGAGCCTGCACTACCGGGTCAAGAAGGAGGTCCGAGACACGCTGCTCTTCGCC
>JAGRFX010000638.1 GCA_020445805.1 Rhodocyclaceae bacterium | reverse complement strand
CCACGGCCCCGGCGCAAACGGGACAGGAGCAGCATGGCGCCACGAACGATCGAGGTCTGGGACTGGCCGGTGCGGCTGTTCCACTGGCTGCTGCTGGCGCTGGTGGTGGGCTCGGTCGTGAGCGTCAAGATCGGCGGTGGCGCGATGGTCTGGCACGGGCGCTTCGGGCAGGCGATCCTGGGGCTGGTCGTCTTCCGCGTCGTCTGGGGGCTTATCGGGTCGCGCACCGCGCGCTTTGCCAGCTTCGTGCGCGGCCCGCGCGCGATCGCCGACTACCTGGCCGGGCGCTGGCGCGGCGTCGGGCACAACCCGCTCGGGGCGCTGTCGGTGCTGGCGATGCTGGCGGTGATCGGGTTCCAGGCCGCCACCGGGCTGTTCGCGTACGACGATATCGCCTACCGCGGGCCGATGGCACCGGCGGTCGCCGGCGCGGTCGTCGACCGGCTCAGCGGCTGGCACCGGCTGGGCCAGTGGGCGCTGTTCGCGGTCGTCGCGCTGCACCTGGCGGCGGTGCTCTGGTACGTGCTGGTGCGTCGCGAGACCCTGGTGCGGCCGATGCTGACCGGGCGCAAGGAGGTGGGCGCGGGC
>JAGRFX010000637.1 GCA_020445805.1 Rhodocyclaceae bacterium | reverse complement strand
GTTTGCGCGATCCCTTCGGCTGCCCGTGACCGTGGCCTGCGGTCGAGCCGCTTCACACCCTCACTCCGGCGGCTCGAGCCCGTACTTCTTGATCTTCGCGTAGATCGTCGGCCGCTCGATCCCGAGCAACTCCGCCGCCTTCGTCTTGTTCCAGCCGACGGATTCGAGCACGCGCCGAACGTGCTCGGCTTCTGCGTCCGCGAGCGAAGGTGAGGGCGACGAAGGCGGCGCGTGCGAACGACGCCGCAACCCGACGATGTCGCCGGCTTCGATCGTGCGTGCGCTGCCGAGCAAGACCGCGCGCTCGAGCACGTTGCGCAGCTCACGCACGTTGCCGGGCCACGCGTGTTGGCGAAGACGCTCCAGCGCTGCCTCGCTCACGCCGTCGACGCGGCGTGCGTCCCGAAGCCCGTGCAGCAGATGCGCGCACAAGGCCGGCAAGTCCTCGAGTCGATCACGCAGCGGCGGCACGTCGAGCGTGACCACGTCCAAGCGGTAGAAGAGGTCCTCGCGAAAGAGGCCTTCGTCGACCATCGCTTCGAGGTCTCGGTGCGTCGCGGCGACCACGCGCACGCGCACGCGCACCGGC
>JAGRFX010000062.1 GCA_020445805.1 Rhodocyclaceae bacterium | reverse complement strand
CTTCTTCGTCAATTTCGAGCGGCTCCACCTGCGCCGTCGCGAGCAGATCGAGCGGATCCGCGCGCTGATCGAGGCACGCTTCGCGGACATCGGCCGCAAGGTCCCCGCGGTGGTGAACTACGAACACTTCGAGATCGAGCCCGAACTGCTCGACGAGTACGTCGCCATGGTCCAGGACGTGACGACCCGCTTCTACACCGGCGTGGTGCGCTATGCCACCAGCGGCTTCGCGCGGATGAAGCTGGGCGAGGCGCTGGCCGACGACCACATCCGCTCGCGCCTCTACGCCACCCTGGGTGAAGCGCGGGCCGCCCTGGAGAGCTGATGGCGCATCAGGTCACCCTCGAGGTCGCGACCCGGGGGCGGGGCACCCAGGACATTACCCGGGCCATCGACGAGGTGGTCCGCGCCAGCGGCATCGACTGCGGGCTCGCCAACATCTGCGTGCAGCACACCTCGGCCTCGCTGATGGTGACCGAGAATGCCGATCCCGACGTGCGCCGTGACCTGGAGACCCTGTTCGCGCGGATGGCACCCGACGGCGACCCGGCCTACCGCCACGACCAGGAGGGCGACGACGACATGGCCGCCCATGCGCGCAGCGTGCTCACCGATGTGTCGCTGAGCCTGCCGGTCTCAGGCGGGCGCCTGCGCCTCGGCACCTGGCAGGGGGTCTTCCTGTGGGAGCACCGCAGCCACCCCCATCGCCGCCAGGTGGTGGTCACGGTGATCGGCTAGCCGCAGCGCTCAGTCGTCCCCTTCCAGCGCGCTTTCGATCAGCAGCGCCGCAACCACCCGGCGATCCAGGGCGAGCCAGATCAGTACCGGCATCAGGGTCGGAAGCAACAGGAAGCCCAGCTGGTAGCCGGCCGCGAAGAAATTCTGCTGCCAGGCGCCGAAGCCCGTCTGGTGCGCGGTCTGGGGCCCGGCCAGGACGGCCACCTGCATCAGCCAGGTGAAGCACACGCTGATCGCCTGGAAGGGGATCAGCGCGAGCGTGGCGAGCGGCAGCTTCCACCACCAGCCCTTCACATCCACCGCCAGCAGCAGGGCCGCCACGAAGGGCGTGCCGTAGGCGTAGCTCAGGATGCTCGCCGTCGGCGCAAGGTCGCCGACACGACCGTCGGGCTGCCGGATCTCCAGCGCGGTCAGCAGGGTCTGCGTCGTCCCGTCCAGCTCCGATCCGGTCACCCAGTAACTGAAGAAGCCCCGCATGAACTGCTCGGCGGTCCACGCCACCGGCGCGGCCAGCCACTCCCGCGCCCCGTACCAGGCTGCCAGCAGCGGCACCAGCCAGAGCAGCACGCGCACGAAGAAGCCCCCGACCACACTGGCCGACCTAAGCCGCACGGGCGAACTCCTGCCGCGCGACCCAGCGCATCCACAGCAGCCAGACGACCAGCACGTCGAGCATGATCAGGGCCTGCCAGAGGTAGAGATGGGCGAACTCGAACACCGCCCTGTTCCAGTCCGCCAGGTAGAACAGGGTGATGATCCGCAGCACGTTGGCCACCTGGATCGCGGCGAAGCCTGCCGCCACGCCGATCAGCCGCGCGCGCCACGAGGCGGGATAGGCGATCAGCGCCGCCAGCAGGATCAGGCAGGCCTCGACCCCGTTGCAGCCGGCCTCGATCGAGACGCCGACGCCGCTCTGGCCATGCAGCAGGACCCGGCCGTCGGCGACCACCGAGGGGTCCACCAGCGACAGCAGCGTGGCGCAGCCCTTGGCCAGCAGGGCGGTCCAGGGCACGACGACCCAAGTTTGTGCCGGCGGCGTCAGTTCGGCCACGAACAGGGCCACCACCAGGACCAGGAACAGGAGGAAGAAGCGCACGCGAAGTCGAAGGGAAATCCATTGCCGGGAGCGCAAGCCTAGCAGGTCCGGCGCCCTGCAGCCCCGCCTCCCGGCACCCCGGCGCGACCTCCGATCGTCACCGTGCCGTCGCCGGCTTTCGCCTACAATGCGCGCACACGCCGCCGGACGTTCGCGCCGGCACCCCGGAGCCTTCACCCTGAACCACCCACCCGAGCCCCACCGAGCGAGCGGCGAGGATGTCGCCCCTGCCGACGAATTGCCCGACCCTGCCAGCGGCCGGGGACGTGCCCTGGCCTGGCTGGCCGCATTCGCCCTCGTCACCACCCTGGCACTGATCGCGGTGGTCGAGGTGCGGACCTCATACATCCAGTCCGAGGTCCTGCCCGACTACGCCGGCAGCCTGAGCTGGCGCGTCGAGCCCGGCCCCAGCCCGTCGATCCGCTTTCCCACCGAGGGTCCCTCCGACATCCGCCTCGGCTACGCCCTGCTGCCCCAGTTCTCGCGCCGCCTGACCGACCGGGGCTATGTGGTCGCCAACCAGGCGCGCTTTTCGGATGCCCTCGGCACCTATGTGGACCACGGCTTCTTCCCGCCCTACCGGGAGAAGATGCAGTCCGGCGCGACGCTGAGCGACTGCCGCGGCGAGCTCATGTTCGCAGCCCGCCATCCCCAGCGCCAGTACGCCAGCTTCGACGCGATCCCGCCCCTGGTGCGCGACACGCTGCTGTTCATCGAGAACCGACGCCTGCTCGACCCCCAGCGCCCGCGCCTGAACCCGGCCCTCGAGTGGACCCGCCTGGGCCGCGCCGTGGTCGCCCAGGCTGCCCGCATCGTCGACGACGAGGCCAGCGCCCCCGGCGGCAGCACCCTCGCCACCCAGATCGAGAAGTACCGACACTCCGCCGACGGCGTCACCTATTCGGCCGGCGAGAAGCTGCGCCAGATGGTGTCGGCCACGGTCCGGACCTATCGCGAGGGGCGCGAGACGCTGCCGGCCCGCCAGCACCTGGTGCTTGAATACCTGAACACGGTGCCCCTCTCGGCGGCCGCCGGCTTCGGCGAGGTGCTGGGGCTCGGCGATGGCCTGTGGGCCTGGTTCGGTGCCGATTTCGAACAGACCAACGCGCTGCTGGTGCAGGCCGGCGACGAGGCCAGCCTGAGTCGCCGCGCCCTGGCCCTGCGCCAGGTGCTGGCCCTGATGATCGCCCACCGGCGGCCGAGCTACTACCTGGCCCGCGGACGCGAGGACCTGGAGGTGCTGGCCGACGCCCACCTGCGGCTGCTGGCCAGCGCCGGCCAGATCGACGCTGCCCTGCGCGACGCGGCCCTGGCGGTCCGGCTGCCCTTCCGGGCCGGCGGCGAGGACCCCCAGTCGCTGCGCGCCCCCCTGTCGAAGGGGGCCAGCAGCATGCGATCCCGGCTGGCCGGCCTGCTGGACGTCTCGCAATACGACCTGGACCGGCTGGACCTGCAGGCCGCGACCACGCTCGACCGGCGCCTGCAGGCCAGCGTCGAGACCTTCCTCGGCCGCCTCGGCGACGTGGACTTCGCGCGCCAGTCCGAGCTCATCGGCGAGCGCCTGATCGATCCGGCACGCATCGGCGAAGTGCGCTACGCATTCACCCTCTTCGAGCGCGGCGAGGGCGAGAACCGGGTGCGCGTGCAGACCGACACCTCGGGCGCCGCCTTCGACATCAACGAGCAGGCCAAGCTGGAACTGGGTTCGACGGCCAAGCTGCGGGTGCTGGCCACCTACCTGGAGATCGTCGCCGAGCTGCACGAACGCATCGCGAGCGGCGAGGCGCGGACCGACGCCGACGACACCGCCCGGGATCCGATCAGCCGCTGGGCGGAGGCGAGGCTCGCGGCCCAGCCCGACCTGACCCTCGAGGCCCTGCTGGCCGAAGCCCTGCAGCGCCGCTTCTCGGCCTCGCCGGCGGAGTCCTTCTTCACCGGCGGTGGCGTGCACACCTTCAGCAATTTCCGGCACGAGGACGACGGCCGCACGCCCACGGTCCTCGAGGCCCTGCAGGCGTCCCTGAACCTGCCCTTCGTGCGCCTGATGCGGGAGATCGTGCGCTACGAGACCATGCGCATCCCGGGCAGCACCGCACGCCTGCTGGCCGACAGCGAGGATCCGCGGCGCGCCCTCTATCTGGCCAAGTTCGCCGACCGCGAGGGCCGCACCTTCCTGCAGCGCTTCTGGCGCAAGTACCGCGACCGGCGCCCCGAAGAACAGCAGGCCACGATCCTGGACGGCCTGGGGCGCAACGCCGATCGCCTGGCCTCGGCCTGGCGCTACCTGAACCCGGACGCCGACCTCGCCGCCTTTGCGGCCTTCATGGGCAACCGCCTCGGCGAGTCTCGCCCCGGCGACGAGGCGCTGCGGCGCCTCTTCCAGCGCTTCGACCCGGGCGCCTGGAGCCTCGCCGACCAGGGCTATCTCGCCCGGGTGCACCCGCTCGAACTGTGGCTGGTCGGCTACCTCAGCCGCCAGCCCGGCGCCACGCTGGAAGAGGCCTTCGAAGCCAGTGCGGAGGAACGGCAGGCGGTCTATGGCTGGCTGCTCAAGACCCACGCGAAAAACGCCCAGGACCAGCGCATCCTGTCCATGCTGGAGGTCGAGGCCTTCCTCGAGATCCACCGCCGCTGGGCGCGACTGGGCTACCCGTTCCCGCAGCTCGTCCCGTCGCTGGCCACGGCCCTCGGCAGCTCCGGCGACCGGCCGGCCGCCCTGGCCGAACTGATGGGCATCATCGTCAATGACGGGCGTCGGGCGCCGACCCGCCGACTGTCCGAACTGCTGTTCGCCGAGGGGACGCCCTATGAGTCGCGCTTCCTGGCCCAGGCCACAGAGTCGTCCCAGGTGATGCGCCCGGAGGTGGCCCGGGCCCTGCGCGCCGCGCTCGCCCAGGTGGTCGAGGCGGGCACGGCCCGCCGGCTGGCCGGCGCGATCCGCCTCGAGGACGGGACCACCCTCAGCGCCGGCGGCAAGACCGGCACCGGCGACAACCGGATCGTGGTGTCGGGCGACAAGTCCCGCGGCGGCGTGGCTCTGAACCGAACGGCCACCTTCGTGTTCTACCTGGGCAACGACCACTTCGGCACCCTGACCGCCTACGTCATGGGCCGCAATGCGGCCGAACACCGGTTCACCTCCGCCCTGCCGGTGCAGATCCTGCGCCAGATGGCGCCGCTGCTGGCGCCACACCTGGGTCCGGCCGCCGCGCGGCGATGCGAGATCAGCGCACCATGACGCGCGAATGGGGCCAAAGCCAACTACACTGCGGGTGGCGATCGCCCTGCCGCTGATCGCGACCTCGGCGGACCGTGGTCCGGCGCCGCCGCACCGTCCCCTGCGGACACGCAATCGAGGAGGTCACACCTGATGAGTCACTGCTTGCGCACCTTCGTCGCCCTGATCGGCCTGCTGCTGGCCTGGCCCGCCGCCGCCTGGGAACTCCAGTGGTTCGGGCAGTCGGCCGTCAAGATCACCAGTCCGGGCGGCAAGGTGATCCTTGTCGATCCGTTCATCAGCGGCAATCCCAAGACGCCGGACGAACTCAAGGACCTGACGAAGCTCGGCCCCGTGGACCTGATCCTGGTCACCCACGGCCACGGCGACCACGTGGGCGACACCGCCGAGATCGCCAAGGCCAGCGGCGCCAAGGTCGCCATGAACGCCGACATGGGCCATACCTTCGGGCTCCTCGAACTGGTCCCCTACAAGCAGCTGATCCGCTTCAACAAGAGCGGGCCGATCCAGCCGGTGGACGGCATCACGGTGACGATGGTGCGCGCCGAGCACAGCTCCGAGGTGGTCCACACCGACGCGGCCACGGGCAAGAAATCCGTGCATCCGGGGGGCGAGCCCGCCGGGTACATCATCGAGCTGAAAAACGGATTCAAGATCTACCATGCGGGCGATACCGGCGTGTTCGCCGACATGAAGTTCATCGGCGAGTACTACAAACCCGACCTGGAACTGCTGCCGATCGGCGGCCACTTCACCATGGACCCAGCCCATGCCGCCTACGCCGTGCGGAACCTGCTCCACAGCCGCAAGGTGATTCCGATCCACTACGCCACCTTCCCGCCGCTCAAGGGCACGCCCGAGGCCTTCAAGGCGGCCCTCGGCGACGCCCCCACCGAGGTGCTGGTGATGGAGCCCGGCGAGATCCGCAAGTTCTGACCCGGGGCCCTCCAGGCCAGCCCTGGGTCGCCGGCACGTGTGAGCCCTCCGTGCGGGGTCGCGCCAGCGCCCCACGGACGCACAAGGCGGCGAATCCTTAAGCGAACGTAAGGCAGCCTCCGGACGAACGACGTAGGCTGCACAAAAATAACACTACTGGGCCAGGGGGTAATATGCCGGCTACGCGTCCTGCGTGCGCCGCCGTCGCGATCGCATGGTTTCAGCTGGCGTCCATACCGGGCGCATGGGCACTCGATCCGCCGAGCAAGGCACCGAATTTCGGCTCGGTCGCGAATACCCGCCACAACCTCACACAAAGCTTCCTCGGCACTGGGGCGGGCTGGATGGACCTCTCGCGCAACGACTACGCCGAGGTCTGCGTGTATTGCCACACGCCGCACGGCGCCAACACCCGCACCCAGGCACCCCTGTGGAACCGCACCCAGCGCGACACCGCCTACACCACCTATGACCAGCTCGGCACAAGCTCGCTGACGCAGACGGTGACGGCGCCGGGCAGCAATTCACTGACCTGCCTGAGCTGCCACGATGGCAGGACCGCGGTCGACTCGATCATCAACATGCCGGGTTCCGGCCACTACGATTCCGGACAGCAGAGTGGGCAGAGCAATGGCTTCCTCGACAGCTGGGCCGACGGCCCCGGCGCCAGCCCGTTTGGCGGGCACGGCACGCTCGACAATTCGCCGGCCGCCCTGGCGCAGTTCGGCGCCTGCCAGTCATGCCACTCGATCAATGGAGACCAGCACGATCCGTCGACGATGGCCGCCTTCGATGTGTTCTACATCGCGACCGATCTGCGCAATGACCATCCGGTCGGCGTGCGTTTCCCTGCCGACAATCCGGACTTCCGTGGTGGCGCGACTGAGCTCGGCGCCGTGAGCTTCTTCGACACCGATGCGGACGGCCGCCCCGACGCGGGCGAGATCCGGATGTACGACACCGGCGACGGTTATGAAGTCGAATGTGCCTCCTGCCATGACCCCCACGGGGTGCCGTCCTCAGGACCGGGCAGCACCTTCAATCCAACCTTCCTGCGGGTCGCGAACAGTGGCAGCGCCTTGTGCCTGAGCTGCCACATGAAGTGACCGGGCGCCCTCAGGGTTGCCTTCGCATCAGGGTGGATTTGCCGAACAGGCTCTCCACCAGATCGACCGCCAGTTCCGCGCTCTGGTTGCGCAGATCGAAGGCCGGGTTGAGCTCGGTCACGTCGAGCGAGGCGAGGCAGCCCGCATCGGCGATCATCTCCATGCACAGCTGCGCCTCGCGATAGGTGGGTCCGCCCTGGACCGGCGTGCCCACCCCGGGTGCCAGCGACGGATCGAGGAAATCGACGTCGAAGCTCACGTGCAGGTGGGTGCGGCTGTCCACCAGCGCGAGCGCCATCTCCATGGCGTCGCGCATGCCCATTTCATCCACGTAGCGCATGTCGAAGACCTCGAGCCGCGCATCGTGCACCCGCCGCTTTTCGAAGAGATCGACGGAGCGGATCCCGATCTGCCGGATCTGGCTCGCCGCCACGGCCGGGATCTGGTCCGACAGGCCGATCAGGTTCATGGGCCCGTCGCCGCACAGGCACGCCACCGGCATGCCGTGCAGATTGCCGCTGGGCGTGATCTCGCAGGTGTTGAAATCGGCATGGGCGTCGAGCCACAGCACCCTCAGCTTGCGCCCGACCGCACGACAGTGCCTCGCCACCGCGCTGATGGAGCCGATGGCCAGCGAGTGGTCGCCCCCCATCAGCAGGGGCAGGCGCCCCCCCTGCAACTCGGCCAGCACCGCATCGTGGATCGACCGGTTCCACGCCTCGACCTCGGGCAGATGGCGATAGCCATTCACCGCGGGCAGCCAGGGGTTGGCCGGACCGCTCAGGTTGCCCCGGTCGACCACGTCCAGCCCCCGCTCGCGCAGCCGGTCGGCGATCCCGGCCACGCGGAGGGCCTCCGGGCCCATCGAGGCGCCCCGCGTGCCGGCACCGATGTCGGTGGGCGCGCCGATCAGGCTCAGTTTGCGGTTCATCGACACGGTTGTCCCTCCCCCGGGCGGGTCATGATCGGTCCCGCTAGTACACCGCGGATCCCCGTGCATCGGCAACAGGTGACGGCCGGCACGAGGCTCGCTAGTCTTGCATCCATGACGACACGCCGCACCGCCCTCCGGGCCCTGATCGCCCTGGCCGGACTGCCCTGGCTGGGGACCGCCGGCGCCCGCCCCCATGGCGACCCGGGCACCGACGGCGACACGATCCTCCTGGTGGCTTCCGACAAGATGGGCGATCCGCGATTCCGCGAGACCGTCCTGATGGTGATGCGCCACGGCCCCGGCGGGCCCCTGGGCGTGATCCTCAATCGCCCGACCCAGTACGCACGCGGGCAGCTCCTGCCCCGTTCCGAGGAGTTGCCGGGCAAGGGCGACCCCATCTTCCTCGGCGGCCCGGTCAGCCGTCGTACCGTGTTCTACATCGGCCGCTTCGAGACCGAACCGCCCGCGGTCCTGACCATCGCGCCCGGGGTATTCATGGGCCTCGACCTCAAGGGCCTCGCCCAACTGCTCGAGTCGGGCGTACGTCCGACCGCGCTGCGGCTGTTCGCCGGCTACGCCGGCTGGGCCCCGGGTCAACTCGAGCGCGAATTGCGGCAGGAATCCTGGCATGTGCTGCCGATGGATGCCGCCGCCCTGTTCACCCAGGAGCCCACCGAACTCTATCCGCGGCTCAAGACCCGGACACAGCTGATCCCTGCCTGAGCATGGCCGCGGCCCCGCTGCTCCCCCGCGGCCTGGTCACGGCGCTCGGCAGCTCCCAGCTGATCTGCTGGGGCATTTCCTACTACCTGATCGGCGTCTTCGCCGAGGCCATCATCGACGACACCGGCTGGACCGCCGGGCAGGTGCATGGCGGCTATTCCCTGGCCCTGGTCGTGATGGGCCTGGTGTCGGCCCGGATCGGCCGCTGGATCGACCGCCGCGGTGGCCGGGTGGTCATGAGCACCGGATCGCTGCTGTGCGCGGCCGCCTGCACGCTGCTGGCCCTGGCGACCTCGCTGACGGTCTACTACCTGGCCTGGGCGCTGCTCGGACTGGCGATGCGCATGTTCCTCTACGATACCGCCTTCGCCGCGCTCGCGCGGATCGGCGGCACCGCCGCGCGACCGGCCATCTCGCACATTACCCTGCTCGGCGGCCTGGCCTCGACCGTCTTCTGGCCCTTCGGGCATTGGCTGATCGCGCTGCTCGGCTGGCGCACGGCGCTGCTGGTCTACGCCGTGATCGCGACGGCGACCCTGCTCCTGCATCGGCGGATTCCGGATATCCGGTCCGATCAGGGGACGTCGGCCGCACAGGGGCCGGTCCGCCAGCCCCACCGACACCATGTGGTCTGCACGCTCCTGTTCACGTGGATCGTGACCTGCGCGGGCCTCCTCAATGCGGCCATGTCGGCGCACATGATCGGCCTGATGAGCGGGCTGGGACTGAGCACCGCGCTGGCGATCCAGCTGGCCGCCCTGCGCGGCGTCGGGCAGACCTCGGCCCGGCTCGTCGAAGTGTTCTTCGGGCGTCGCTGGCATCCGGCCACCCTGAACCTGGCCGCCACCGCCCTGCTCCCGTTTGCTTTCGTTGTCGCGCTGCCGACACCGCTCGGCCTGGTGGGCGGGCTGGGCTTCGCCATCCTGTACGGCGCTGGCAACGGCCTGGTGACCATCACCCGCGGCAGCCTGCCGCTGGTCCTGTTCGATTCGCGGGTCTATGGTCACCTGGTCGGCCGCCTGCTGGCACCGGGCTTTCTCGTCGCCGCCGCAGCGCCACTGGCCTTCGCCTGGCTGCAGCAGGCGCTCGGCGCCGCGCCCACGATGGGTGTGGCCCTGGCCATTGCCACCTCGATGTCCCTGGCATCGCTGCTGCTGTGGCATTTGGCACGCTCCGCCTGATCATCCGGTGTTGCATTTCGTGTCGCTGGGCGGCTAAACCTAAAGGGTGGAAAGATCCGGCCGTTTTCAGGCACTTACAAAACCAGATTGATGGCGGAGACAGGCCATGCTCATCAGCAAGAGAGATATCCAGGAGGCCTGGCGCGCCGCCCAGGCCGCCTTCACGTGGCCCCTGTTCTTCACGATGGCCGGCATTGCGCTCGTCGTGGGTGGCCTGGCCTATGTCGGCGGGCATTCCGATCCGCGCTATCGCACGCTGTGCACCGACCCCAGCGACGCAGCCTTCCTGTTCTTCTTCATCTCGATACCGGTCATCGGCGTCTGCGGCCTGGTCGGCCTGGGCGAAGGCGTGCAGTGGGGCAAGCTGCGCCACAAGCAGCCTGCGTTCGCCAGGGGCCACATGGTTCGCGCCAGCATCCTGCTCGGCATCGCGCTGGTACTGATCGTTGCCGACGCCACCGGGCTGATGAAGCTCTGCCGGATGCTCTGAGGACGCTCCGCCCGCATCAAGGTAAGCACTTGTTGGAAAGCGCACAATTTTTGAGCGTGCAGGACTAGAATCCGGCACCCGGATTGTGTACGCGTGCGGCCCGTGCCGTGGGCGTCGATCGCAGCGAGGCGATGCGCCAGTTCCTTAAATTGCTCGGCTATCTTGCCGGTGCCCTGTTGTTTGCGATTCCCCTGTGGATTCGCAGCGAGTACGGGGAGGTGACCGTCGACCAGGTGCTCTACCACCTGGGCTTCGGGTCGTCGGCGCTGTTCGCTTCCGATCCGGAACTGACCTGGCGGTTCGTCTGGCGGGCGCTCGCTCCCGCCATGGGCAGCGGCATCCTGCTCCTGCTGTGTGACGCCCTTGTGACAAAGGTGGCCCGGGTCGGCCCCCGCCAGGCGCTGGCGGACTGGGGCAGGCAAATGCGTAGCTTCGCCGCCCGACTGGCACGGCCCGCAGAACGCATGCTGGGCACCTGCCACTACCTGATCCGTTACCGCTTCTACCTGCTCGTGCCAGCCGTGGGAACCGTGTATTTCGTCCACGCCATGGGCATCGTCGACTACGTCGGCAGCTATTACGGTCCCGATCATTTCTCGGCCGCCTATGTGGACCCGAAGAAGGTCCGGATCGGCGGCGACAGGCCGCGCAGCCTGGTGATGATCTACGTCGAGAGCCTCGAGAACACCTATTCGGACCCCCAGCGCTTCGGCCGTGACCTGCTGGCACGCCTCAACAAGCTGAAATCTCACGGCATCTCCTTTGAGAACTACCAGGAAAAGCGCGGGGCCCACTTCACGATCGCCGGCATCGTGTCGACCCAGTGCGGGATCCCGCTCCGCTCGCTCGGCATGTTCGGCGGCAACGACCAGGGCGAGCAGGCCAACCGCTTCCTGCCCCGTGCCCGCTGCCTCGGCGACATCCTGCACGACCGCGGCTACACCAACGTCTTCCTGAACGGGTCGAGCCTGGCTTTCGCCGGCGTCGGCAAGTTCTTCGAGGACCATCACTACGACAAGATCATGGGCCGCGAAGAGTGGCTGGCACTCGGCGCGCGTGCCGAGGACATGAGCGGCTGGGGGCTGCACGACGACGACCTGTTCGCCCGCGCCCGCGAGGAACTAGACCAGCTCGCCAGCCAGCGCCGGCCCTTCAATCTCTCGATCCTGACCATCGACACCCACCACCCCTATGGCCTCCTGAGTCACCGCTGCTCCGGGAAGGGGGTCAGCGACTTCGAAGGCATCGTCGAGTGCTCGGCAAACCAGGTCGCCGAGTTCGTCGAATACATCATCGATCGGGGCCTGCTCGACAAGGTCGCGATCGTGATCCAGGGCGACCACCTGGCGATGGGGAACACCTCCTACGAGAAGCTGATCGCCGAGCCGCACCGCACGGTCTTCAACCTGCTCATCAATGGTGACCGCCACCTGGCCAAGAACACCGAGGACGTGACCCACTTCGACATGCTGCCGACCGTCCTCGAACTGGTCGGCCTTGAGGTGGCGGGCGACCGCCTCGGCATCGGCTACTCCGCCATCGGCAAGCCGACGGTGCCGCGCCCGGAGAACCGGATGTCGCAACTGGACGACGTGCTGTACAACCGCTCCGAGGCCTACCTCAAGCTGTGGGATCCCGAACCCCCCGTCATGCCGGCCCGTCGCACCCCGCCTGCCCTGGCGCCGGGCGACCAGGCCACCACGTTTGACAAGGACGCCATCGCAGGCTAATTTCCCCTCCACAGCGCCGATTTGACTATCAGCTTGCGGGCGCTCAACAAATACGGCTAAAGCGAGGGCAACCCGGTCCGAGCCTCCAGCCGACCGGGTTTTTGCTTTTGCGGCCGCCCCGGCGCCCGCCCAGGAGTCACACGCATCATGACCACCGCCGCTTCGGTGGGCGTCGTCAGTCCCAGTCTGGCGCGCTTCGACACCCCACTCGCGCTGCGCAGCGGACAGACGCTGCCGGGATTCGAACTGGTCTACGAGACCTACGGCCAGCTCAATGCCGACCGCAGCAACGCGGTCCTCGTCTGCCACGCCCTGTCGGGCTCCCACCACCTGGCCGGCACCTACGCCGACGCGCCGGGCAACGTGGGCTGGTGGGACAACCTGATCGGTCCGGGCAAGCCCCTGGACACCGACCGCTTCTTCGTCATCGGCGTGAACAACCTGGGCGGCTGCTACGGCAGCAGTGGCCCGCTGCAGATCAATCCGGCAACCGGCAAACCGTGGGGGGCTGACTTCCCCTTCGTCACGGTCGAGGACTGGGTCGACTCCCAGGCCCGCCTGGCCGACCACCTGGGCATCGCCCGCTTTGCGGCCGTGGTCGGCGGCAGCCTCGGCGGCATGCAGGCCATGAACTGGGCGATCCAGTATCCGGACCGCATCGCCCACGCCGTCGTGATCGCCTCCGCGCCCAAGCTCACGGCCCAGAACATCGCCTTCAACGAGGTGGCCCGTCAGGCCATCCTCAAGGACCCGGACTTTCACGGCGGCCACTACTACGCGCACGGCGTGGTGCCGGCCCGCGGACTCGCCCAGGCCCGCATGGTGGGTCACATCACCTACCTGTCCGATGATTCGATGGACGAAAAATTCGGCCGCCGGCTTCGTCACGGCAAGCCGATCTACAGCTACGAGGTGGAATTCGAGGTCGAGTCCTACCTGCGCTACCAGGGCGAGAAGTTTTCGGGCTTCTTCGACGCCAACACCTATTTGCTCACCACCAAGGCGCTCGACTACTACGACCCCGCCGCCGGAACCGGCGGCGACCTGACGCAGGCGCTCTCGGTCGCCCAGGCCGACTTCCTGGTGATCTCGTTCTCCACCGACTGGCGCTTCTCGCCCGGGCGCTCCAAGGAGATCGTCAACGCCCTGGTGCACAGCGACAAGCGGGTCAGCTACGCCGAGATCGACTGCCCGGCCGGCCACGACTCCTTCCTGCTCGACGACCCGCTCTACCACGGCGTGCTGCGGGCCTACTTCGACAACATCGCGGTGTGATCATGGCCTACCAACGCTACGACTACGAAGTCATCGCCTCCTGGATCCAGCCGGGCGAGCGGGTCCTCGACCTGGGCTGCGGCGACGGCAGCCTGCTGAAATACCTGGCCGACGTCCGCCAGGTGCGGGGCTACGGCGTCGAGAACGAGCCCGACCGCATGCTGGCCAGCATCCGCAACGGCATCAATGTGCTGCAGCTGGATCTGGAGCAGGGCCTCGCCGGCATCGAGGACGACGCCTTCGACCACGTGATCATGAGCCTGTCGCTGCAGGCCATCCACAACACCCAGGGCATCCTCGCCGAAATGCTGCGGGTGGGCCACGAGGCGGTGGTGAGCTTCCCGAACTTCGCCTACTGGCGCCACCGGCAGGCCATCATCAACGGGCGGATGCCGGTCTCCGAAAGCCTGCCGCACCAGTGGTACAACACTCCCAACGTGCGCTTCTTCACCATCGCCGACTTCGAGGCCCTGTGCGAGCAGGAAGGCATCGCGATCCGCGAGGGGCTGGCCTTCGATGAGGGCAAGGTGGTGGTCGAGGAGCCCAACTTCCTGGCCAGCGTCGCGCTCTATCGGCTGGGCCGGGACCGCTGAGCGCCTGCGGCATCCGCAATCCAGCTGCGCCGCCGGCCCGCAGGCTGGCCCCGCCCGGCGCCGGCCCGTATGCTTGGCAGATCACTGCAAAGGACGCTTCCCATGATCGTTCGCCATTCTGCCCACCTGCTGTCCCTTTTCATGGCGCTCGCCCCGTCCCTGGGCCGGGCCGAAGGCCCCCTCGCCAGTTTCGAACCCACCCTCGCCCCTGAAATGGCCGCGGCAATCCGCAGCGCGGACCTGGAGGCTGGCGCCCGCTACTTCGAGCGCAAGTGCTCCCAATGCCATGACGGGGCCAAGGACGGCGGAAACTTCAAGGGCCCCCACCTGTGGAATGTGTTCGGGCGGGTCGCCGGCACCCATGCCGGCTTCCGCTATTCCGACGCCATGAAGGCGGTGGGCAAGCCCTGGAGCTTCACCACCCTCGACTACTACCTGTCCGACACCGAGCGGGCAGTTCCCGGGCGCGAGATGAACTTCGCCGGCATCACCAACCCGGCGGAGCGGGCCAACCTCCTCGCCTACCTGAGCACCCTGGCCGATACGCCACCCCCGCCACCCTGAGGCGCCTTGGGCGCCGCTCGTGGTGTCTCTAGGCACATATCGCACAGGTGCCAGCGTTCTTCGGCGGATACAATGCCAGCCGCATTGTCGCGGAGCTGCTGCCATGTTTCATTCCGTCCCGCCTTCCGGCCTGACCGCGCTTGTCCGCGGGTTCGCACTGCTCGCGTTCGGGGCGAGCCTGGCCACGCCAGCCTTCGCGGAAACCGTATATCGCTGGAAGGATGCCCAGGGCATAACCCACTACTCGTCCTCGCCGCCGCCCGAGGGCAGCGCACGCCAGCTGGACCTCAAGCCGCCACCGCCCCCGCGGGACCCCGCCCTCGACCGGCAAAGCCTGCAGCAGCGGGTGGAGACCGCCAATCGCCAGTCCGCAGAACAGAAGGACCGGGAGTCAAAGGCCGCGGCCCGCGAGCAGGAGGCGGCCGCACGCGTCCAGCGCTGCGGCCTCGCCCGCCAGCAGCTCGGCGTGTTGAAGGCAGGTGTTCCGGTCTATGGCCGAGGCAGCGACGGCAAGCGCGCCTACCTTGACGAAGCCGAGCGCCGGGCAGCGCTCGAGAGCGCCGAAGCCGAGTTCCGCGAAGCCTGCAGCGGCGTCGACGACACCACGATGCGCGCGGCCACCCGTGAGGCCAATCGCGACATGCGTTCCGCCATCCTCTGCGCCGACGCCCGCGAGCGGGTCGCGCAGCTGACGCGTTCGGGCACGCGCGCGAGCAGCGAGGACATCCGCCGCGCGCAGGCCGCCATGGAAAAGCAGTGTGGTCGCTGACGGCACCGCAGCTCGCGAACCTGGATTGCCGTTCTGATGCCATTCCGTCGATTCGCCCTGGCTGCGATTCGCGCCTATCAGCGCTACCTCTCCCCCCACAAGGGGTTCAGCTGCGCCTATCGCTGCACGACCGGGCGAGCCAGTTGCTCGATGCTGGGCTATCGCGCGATTCGACGCCACGGCGTTCATGCCGGGCTCGCCATCCTGCGGATGCGGACGCACCGCTGCGGCGTCGCGGCAGCCCGCCACAGGGCGACGGCCAGGCGGCCGCACCGCCTGCAGCGCGGCGATTGCGACCTCGGGTGCGATGCAGGAAGTTGGGACATCTGCTCGGGGATCGTGGACGGCGTGAGTTGTTGCGACTGTGGCAGTTGCGACTGGCGGCGCAAACGCGACGAGCCGGCCGCAGCATCCCCGGGTGAGCACTTGCCTGCGCCCGGCCCACTCCAGCGGCCTCGCACGGACGGATCGTCCGAAGGCACCACAATGGAAGACACGCGGTAGCCACGCTGCGCGAGCCTTGCAGGACCGGCCGACGCGCCAGCCGCCAGCCGACGCCACGTCAATGCCTATGGCATAATCCGGTGCTCAGAGACAGGAGCATAACGGATGGACGCAACCCAGTTCGACGAGGCCTTGCGCTCGGTCGAGAAATCTCTGAGCAATGGGGCTCCGCACGAGGCTGCCCATGCCCTGCGCCGTGTGGCCGCGTACCGTGGCCTCGACCGCAACGACGCCGGTCTTCGGCGCCTGTGCGACGCCCTGTTGGCAATCGCCGGGCAAATGACCCTGACACCGCTGCAGTCAGCCGCCGAAACCGCGCGATCATTGAAGCCCCAGGCGCTGTACGACCTGGGTTACCTGCTGATCGAGTTGGGTCTGCCACAGGTCGCCATTCCGATTCTGGGCCGGCTCAACCGTGACCTACCCGGGCAATCGGCCGTGGTCGAGGAACTGGCTGCGGCCTTCGAGCGCAGCGGCCTCCACGCCCAAGCCCGTGACCTGCTCCTGGCCAATCCGGCACTGCTCGCGCACTTCTGGCATCGCTATATCCTGTGTTTCAACGCGCTGTCCGCGGCAGACATCGGCGTGGCAATCGAGCACGCCGCCGCGCTCCATCCGGCGGATGCCGCACAGGCCCACGCGATGACGCGGATGCGGACCATGCTGGATCGCGTCCGGCAGGTGGATTCCGATCTGTCACCCAATGACCTGCGCGGGTGGCACTTCGTTATGAATGGCAGCGTCCTGCTGCACCTGTCGCCCTATGGCTTCGACGAGGGCATGCATGGTCGCTATTGCTATCTTGTCGACACCGCGGAGGCGATCCACCGTGACCTGACGCGCCTGGCGACGGCACTCAACGCAACCGGCGCGCGCCCGAACCTGCTGCGCGCTCCAGACGACCGCGGTAGCCAGATCGTGGCCGGCGCTCTTGGCCGTCTGCTGGAGGTTCCGGTTGTCGCACTCGATGGCGGGCGCGGGGGCATGATCGTCACCTACGATCCGGCGCGCGCGACTCCCGAATCGCTGACGTGTATCGAGGAAGACCGGAGCGCCACCCTGATGTCCCGCGCAGCGTGCTGGACCCAGCCACCCCGGCGGATTCCGGAATTCGTCGGCTTGCTGCACCAGGTACTGATCGCTCCGTGGGACGCTCAAACGACCTACCAGCCCGACGGTACAGCCCAATTGCGTCCCGCATCCGCCGAACCCGAGGCGCACTGGATAGAACGGATCGTGCAGGCAGCCGACCACACGCCGGCCTCCCCGGACGTCTGCGATCCGATCAGCTCAGTGATTCACCTGGCGCGCCTCAAGGCAAGTCCGCCCGACCACTGGTCGGACGGCCCTGTTACATCCAACCGGTTCGCCTGAGCTGCAGGAAGGGCCCCCCTCAGACCCGCTCGAAGATCCCCGCCGCGCCCATGCCGGTACCGATGCACATGGTGACCATGCCGTAGCGCAGCGCCGGATCGCGCTGCATGGCCGAGAGGATGGTCGCGGTGCGGATCGCGCCGGTGGCGCCCAGCGGGTGGCCGAGGGCGATGGCGCCGCCCTGGGGATTCACCCTGGCCGGGTCGAATTCCAGCGTACGCATCACCGCCAGGGCCTGGGCGGCGAAGGCCTCGTTCAGTTCGATCCAGTCGAGCTGGTCCTTCTGCAGTCCGGCGGCCTTCAAGGCGCGGGGAATCGCCTCCACGGGCCCAATGCCCATGACCTCGGGTGGCACGCCGGCCACCGAGTAGCTCGCAAAGCGGGCGATCGGGGTGGCCCCCGTGCGCTTCACGGCGGCTTCCGACATCAGCAGCACGGCGGCCGCGCCGTCCGACATCTGCGAGCTGTTGCCCGCCGTGACCGAGCCGCGGGCGGCGAACACCGGCCGCAGCTTGCCGAGCTTCTCCAACGAGGAGTCCGGCCGCGGTCCCTCGTCGGTCTCGCAGAGCGTTTCGATCACACGCACCGCGCCGCCCTCGCCGGGCACGTGGCTGCGGGCCGTCAGCGGCGTGATCTCGGCTTGGAAGTGCCCCTCGGCAATGGCCGCCACCGCACGGCGGTGCGATTCGACCGCAAAGGCGTCCTGGTCCTCGCGACTCACCTGCCATTGTGCGGCGACCTTCTCGGCCGTCAGGCCCATGCCATAGGCAATGGCGACGTTCTCGTCCCTCTCGAAGATGGACGGGCTGATCGAGGTCTTGTTGCCGGTCATCTGCGGCATCACGGTCATCGACTCGGTGCCGGCAGCGATCATCACGTCGGCTTCGCCGAGGCGGATGCGGGCCGCGGCATCGGCCACCGCCTGCACGCCCGAGGCGCAGAAGCGGTTGATGGTGAGCCCCGGCACGGTGTCGGGCAGGCCGGCCAGCAGCAGGCCGATGCGCGACACGTTCATGCCCTGTTCGGCCTCCGGCATGGCGCAGCCGGTGATCACGT
>JAGRFX010000636.1 GCA_020445805.1 Rhodocyclaceae bacterium | reverse complement strand
AGACCCGATGTCCATGGAGAAAGCTTAGAGCCTTCCGTGGCCGGCGCCCAATCACTTTCTCGGATCGGTCACGAAATCGTCACGCGATTTCTCAGAACGCGGCCGGGATGCCGTCTCCGCGCGGGTCGGCCGCCCCCTCGAAGCCGCCGTCGGGGTGGCGGAGCAGCGCGCCGGCATGGCCCATGACGGCGTCGAACGGCCCGATCGGGCGCAGCTTGTGGCCGGCATCGGCCAGCGCGGCGAGGGTCTCGGGCGCGAAGCGGTTCTCGATCCTCAGCTCCGGCAGGTCGTCGCCCCACGTGCGGCCGAGCAGCCAGCGCGGCGCGGTGATCGCCGTCTGCAGGTCCTGCCCGAACCAGGCGTAGCGCGACAAGACGGCGGCCTGGGTTTGCGGCTGCCCCTCGCCGCCCATGGAGCCGTAGGCGAGCACCCGGCCGTCGTCGAAGAGCGCCATCGCCGGGTTGTTGGTGTGGAAGGGCAGGCGCCGGGCGGTCAGCGGGTTGGGCTGGGCCGGGTCGAGCGCGAAGGATGCGCCACGGTTCTGCCATTGTATGCCGGTATCCCGGAGCACGAGACCGGAGCCGAACTC
>JAGRFX010000635.1 GCA_020445805.1 Rhodocyclaceae bacterium | reverse complement strand
ACCTGCGGCTGATCATGTCGCTGTCCAAGGCCGTTACCGACCTGGAGCGGATCGGTGACGAGGCGGAAAAAATCGCCCGGATGACCATCAAGACCTACGATGTCGTCAGCAGCCCGCCCAGCGCCAAGCTGCTGCGCGACGTGACGCCGATGGCCAAGCAGGCGGCCGACATGCTGCACGGCTGCCTCGACGCCTTGGCCCGGGTGGATGTGGAGATGGCGGTGAACGTCGCCCGAGGCGACGACAATCTGGATCAGGAGTTCCAGTCGGCGCTACGGCGACTGATCACCTACATGATGGAAGACCCGCGCACCATCGGTCATGCCATCAGCGTACTGTTCATCATCAAGGCGCTGGAACGGATCGGCGATCACGCCAAGAACATCGCCGAGTACATTATTTATCTGGTCAAGGGCAAGGACGTGCGTCACGTCAGCATGGACACCCTGGAAAAGGACGCCTTGGCGGAGTAACACGAACCAGTCCGCCGCTCACCAAGCAGCCGGGCACCCCTCCGCGCCACCTTGAGGCCCGTGACAGTCAGCGGGCGTGGCCGGGTTGCTTGAGCCAGAGCGCGTGTTTCCGGCGT
>JAGRFX010000634.1 GCA_020445805.1 Rhodocyclaceae bacterium | reverse complement strand
CGTTTCGGGCCGAAATCACCAGATTGTCGAACGACAACATGACGCCTTTCGGCTGCCCGGTGGTACCCGACGTGTAGAGCATGACCGAAATGTCGGCGCCGGCCGTCTCGCCGCAGCATTTCTCCCAATCGGCCACGGCAGAGCCGTTCTGCGCCATTTCCTCGCGGCCCTGCGCCTGCACGTCCTCGAAGCTGTGCAGATGGGTGTGGTCGTAGTCGCGCAGGCCCCGGTCCTCGTCATAGGCCATGAAACGCAGGTCCGGGAGCTGGTCGGAGACCGACAGCACCTTGTCCACCTGCTCCTGGTCCTCGACCACCGCGCAGACCACTTCGGCATGCTGCAGCACGAAGACCATCTCGTCGGCGACGGCATCCTGATAGATCGGAACGGGAATGGCGCCGAGGCTCTGGGCGGCCGCGAAGGTCCAGTAGAGGCGCGGCCGGTTGGCACCGATGATGGCGACCTTGTCGCCCTTCGTGATGCCCAGCTTCTTCAGGCCGATGGCGAAGGCGCGCACTTCATCCAGCACCTGCGCCCAGGTCCAGCTTTGCCAGATGCCAAGGTATTTCAGACGGATGGCCGGCCGATCC
>JAGRFX010000633.1 GCA_020445805.1 Rhodocyclaceae bacterium | reverse complement strand
CGCATCGGCGACTGGGTGTTCCGCGAGGCGGCACGGCAGGCGGCGGCCTGGCGTGCCGAGGGCCTGACCGATCTGCAGGTCAGCATCAACCTGTCGCCCAAGCAACTGCATGCCGGCGACCTGTATTTCGACGGCTGGTTCCGCCACCTCAAGGCGCTGAACCTGCCGGGCTCGTCGCTCATCATCGAGCTCACCGAAGACATGTTGGTCGACAACTCGCCGCCCACCCTGCGGGTGCTCGGCGCGTTGCGTGAACACAAGCTCACGATCGCCATCGACGACTTCGGCACCGGCTACAGCAACCTCAACGCGTTGGGCGGGCTGGATGCGCAGTACCTGAAGATCGACCGCGGTTTCGTCATGGCCCTGCCGGAAAGCGAGCGCAGCCAGTCGCTGTGCCGCGCCATCACCAGCCTGGGCCACGCGCTCGGCCTGCAGGTGGTGGCCGAAGGCATCGAGACGCAGGCGCAGGCCGACTTCCTGCGGTCCATCGGCTGCGAACATGGGCAGGGCTACCTGTTCGCCAAGCCGATGTTCGCGCCCGAACTGGGCGCGCTGCTGCACGCCGCCTAGGTTGCCCGGCAGGCGCC
>JAGRFX010000632.1 GCA_020445805.1 Rhodocyclaceae bacterium | reverse complement strand
GGTCGAGCTCGGCGCGCTCGGTCGGCCGGATCTTGCGGACGCAGTGCTCGAACGCGAAGTTCGGCGCGGCGCTGTGGGTGCCGCCGTAGGCGGTGATCGCCCGCAGCCAGCGGACCGGCCGCTGGATGAACGCCATCGGCGACATCTGGACGCAGTGGAAGCCGGTGTAGAGCGGCCCGAGGAGCCCGTAGATAAGCCCCATGTCGTGAAAGACAGGGAGCCAGGTGACCATGACGCTGCGCTGGTCGTGCTCCCAAGGCGCGTCGAGATCGCTGAGGTTGTAGAGGAGGTTGCGGTGGCTGACCATCACGCCCTTGGGCGTCGACGTCGAGCCGGAGGTGTACTGGAGGTAGGCGAGGGAGTGGCCGCCGATCGCCGGCGCCGACCACTGCGGCGCCGCGTCGAGGGCGACGGCGTCGGTGGCGATCCACTGGAGGCCGCGCAGCGACGGCGTGTGCTCCTCCCAGTCGTCGCGGCCGCTGAGCTGCGACTCGACGGTCAGCGCGAGCTTGGCCTCGCTGTCCGTGATGATCGAGCGCAGGCGGGCGTCGTGGCGGCGGCGCGACGGCGGGAACGCGGGGACGCCGACGAC
>JAGRFX010000631.1 GCA_020445805.1 Rhodocyclaceae bacterium | reverse complement strand
CTCAGTTGCCAAAAGCCAGCCGCTGGTCGGCGTTGGTCCGCTACATCGTCAACAAGATTCTCGCGGCGCGACCGAAAAGCTCGCGGCGCTTCGGCTTGCCGCCGCCTTTCTTACCTGCTGGAAGCAGCTAACAGAGGAATTTAGGTTGAACCGTCGCGCCCTCCTTGCCCCGCGCTCGTGCGAAGCTGGGGCGCGGCCTCCGGCGGGAGCATAGCTGCCGCCACTAACCTTGAAGACCGCAGAGTCGCGCAAGCGTCTCGAAGGCCTCGCCAAAGCGGAAGGCCTCGCGCGTGGTGGGGTCGCCTCAGAAAACGGAAAATAAAGCACGCTAGCGGCAAAGCTGTCAGGTTTAAGCCTAAGGCGTTGGGCCTGAAACGTCAGACAAGGCTGAAAGCGGCCCTAACGCTCATGGCTGTTGACGGCAGCCACCCCGAATGATGAAAATTTGGTCTGCAGCGTCGCTTGCACCGCCGATGTTGACGCCACTAAAACCGGGAAGTGGCCGAAAGCCGTGATGTGACGATTGCGTCGCTCTTTCTTCAAAAATCGCCTCTATTTGCGAGGGGTGGTTTTGCCTCGATCACCGTTGCTTT
>JAGRFX010000630.1 GCA_020445805.1 Rhodocyclaceae bacterium | reverse complement strand
GGCTGCCTTGGCCATGGTCGAGGCGCTGCTGAGGCCGCTTGGGCTCTGGGTGATGACGCGATCGGTCATGGTCAGGCCCCGAGCATCATCTGACCGCAGACGCGGACCACATTGCCGTTGACCGCCGTGGAAGCAGGGTTGAGATACCAGGCAATCGTTTCGGCGACGTCCACAGGAAGGCCGCCCTGGCTCATGGCATTCATCCGCTGTCCGACCTCACGGGTGGCGAAGGGCACTGCTGCTGTCATCTGGGTGATGATGAAGCCGGGGGCCACGGCATTGACCGTGATGCCATCCTTGAGCTCGTCAGCGAGGCTGTCGACCAAGCCGATGACACCTGCCTTGGAGGCGGCATAGTTGGTTTGTCCGACATTGCCGGCGATCCCTGCAATTGAAGAAACCCCAACGATCCGGCCGTTCTTGTTGATCAATCCTTGATCGAGAAGCTCTTGGGTGATCAGCTCGGGAGCAGTGAGGTTCACGGCGATCACTGAGGCCCAGCGATCCTCACTCATGTTGGCCAACTTCTTGTCGCGCGTGATTCCGGCGTTGTGTACGACGCCATCCACTGCGCCGAAAGTCTTCTTGACATG
>JAGRFX010000629.1 GCA_020445805.1 Rhodocyclaceae bacterium | reverse complement strand
CCGCGAGTTAATGAAACGGGCCTTCGCGCAAGTGTTCGATGGCGTATCGGTTGCACCCATCGAAGAGTACCCGGAACAGTTGCTGCAAACGCTGTTGGATTGCGCACCGGCAAACACGGATAGCGCAACGGCCGTTGTGCTGACGCCAGGTATCTATAACTCGGCCTATTTCGAGCACACTTTCCTCGCTCAACAGATGGGCGTGGAGTTGGTCCAGGGAAGCGACTTGGTCGTCGAATCTGGCTTCGTGTACATGAAGACCACCCACGGACTGAAACGGGTCGACGTGATCTATCGTCGTATCGACGACGACTTTCTCGATCCGGCCTGCTTCCGGGAGGATTCGTGCCTGGGCGTAAAGGGCCTGATGGAAGCCTATCGATTGGGTAACGTCGCATTGGCGAACGCGCCCGGCACGGGAATCGCGGACGACAAGGCCGTGTACGCCTACGTGCCTCAGATTATCAAGTATTACCTGAACGAAGAGGCCATACTCGACAACGTACCTACGTATCTCTGTTCGGATGAGAAACAGTGCGAATACGTGCTTTCTCACCTGCACGAGCTGGTGGTCAAGCCGACCAACGAATCCGG
>JAGRFX010000628.1 GCA_020445805.1 Rhodocyclaceae bacterium | reverse complement strand
ACAGGCATATTCTCAGCGGTTAGCACGGACTTGAAAGATTTGAATTGGAAAGAATCAGGTATCGTGCCTTTTTCCAAGAACTTTGAAGGTTCATTGAATCAAGCGGCGTATGTAATGCAAACACTTCGAGCAAATATGTCCGATGTCCATGGAACAAAACCAGTGCTCAAGCCTTTGGTTTTTGATAGCGTTAAATGGGCTCAAATATTGATTCGAATATTAAGTGGAAAATACAACGCATAAGAGGGATAGGAAGGGGTTTCTAACCCCTCCCTCCCACACCACCCGGCGTGCGGGTCCGCACCGGGCGGTTACCAAGAAAGTCGGACCGTAGCCGGACAAGTTAACCAAAGGCTAACCATGAAAGTTTCAGATTCCATACTCGCGCCTATCAACTCTTTCGTGAACCGGTCGGCCCAAACTGAGAGAATAGAGCATTATGGCAAACTTTCTTCCTTGGCTTCAGGCCTTCACCTCATCAAAATGATGAAGCTACTATGCCGTCTGCTGACTTCTGCCCAATCACCTCATGCATTGCTACATGAAGCGCTGCCACCGGTGGTGGTCGCAAAGCTGGGCAGATCTCCCCGGGTA
>JAGRFX010000627.1 GCA_020445805.1 Rhodocyclaceae bacterium | reverse complement strand
GCAGCGCGAACAACAGCGAGTCGCTCAGGCAGGTGCCGACCGCGGCCGACAACAGCTGCACCGGTGAAGGGCCTTCGCCCTTGCCCAGCGGCGGCGGTTCGTCGGCCAGCCAGTCGGGTGCCGCGCCGCCGAACCGCATCGTGAACTGGTAGTCCTGGCGCTGGACCAGGTGCACGGTTTCCTTGCCGTCGGCCATGGCTCAGGCCCGGCCCGGCGCTTTTTCCGGCACACCGAGCTTCTTCAGGATGAAGCCCAGCGGGCAGACGTTGGTGAACCCGAACTGGAACAGGTTGGCACCGACGAAGGCGGTGAATGCCAGCCACCACGGGCTGACGAACAGCGGGCTGCCTTCGACGCCCAGCGCCAGCGAGATCAGGATGAACAGGCCGGCAAAAATGCGGATGTAACGTTCTACGGTCATGTGATAACTCCTTGAGGTTGGAAAAAAAGGAAGGATCGATGGGTCAGGCTGTCATTTCTCCACCAGGCGCACGATCCCTAGCGCCTTGAGCACGTATTTCTCGTACACCGGCTCGACGTTGCCGGTCTTCATCTTGCGCATGAAATATTTCTCGAAACCGATCTTGGCCAGGT
>JAGRFX010000061.1 GCA_020445805.1 Rhodocyclaceae bacterium | reverse complement strand
CTGTTGTTTTGTGAAGCAGGAAGCGGTAGTAACTCAGGTAGTAAACGGCCGAATTCTACCAATCCTGCGAATCGAACGAAGATGCTAGAATAGCAGCGCGAAGGGGCTATAGCTCAATCGGTTAGAGCAGCGGACTCATAATCCGTTGGTTGCGGGTTCGAGCCCCGCAGGGCCCACCAAGAAAAGCCCCGCCATTGCTGGATTTCCAGCCGGCGGGGCTTCTCTTTCTTCATGGCACCACCGCGCGATTGCCGGCCAGTGTAGCCGCTGTGTAGCCTGACAACAGACAAGCCACACGCTTCAAATTTCAACGATCGGATGGGAAGAGAGCCCCAGAGGAAATCCCGCCAATTCAACCACCCCAGTCCCTAAGAGAGGTGGGCGCTATGACTTTTCTGACTCTTTTCTTGCCCGCTGAGTCTTCCGCTTCGACGGACCTCCCTCAGGCTTGCCATCGTCGTCACGCGAGACCTCGGTATTCGGAGCGAGGATCGACAGCCCCAAAGTAAGTGGTCCATAGGGTTGGCGGCCAGAGATCCATCCGATTGCTTCACGTATTGCGCCATAGAGAACAGCATGGGACGTGACGGTCACACCCCGCACAGCCTCTTCAACACTCGGAACCTCAGCCCTATCCACATTGAAGAAACCCACACATTCCATGTCCGCCATGTACGGCGCGCGCGTGTCCATCTCATCGTTGAAGGACGTCTTCATGGTAACCATGAACACAGAGCGCTCAGGATTGATGGCCTTCACGTTGATCTCGTTCCTCGGAGTGATCTCTACCTTCCCTTCTGGTGGCTCGTACTCCGGCACAGCAACGACAATCGACCTGGTGAAGAACATCCTCTCCAAGGTAACTGGGTAGTGAGATGCATTCATATGCTTGGGCAACCCATATTCATGCTGCCTCCGCTGGACAAGAGACGCCTGCAGACACAACCGTCTTAGATGACGAACTGGGAGTCACGTTGCCTACAATCGAAACCGTTGGCGTCGAACTCGCAACCTGACGGATAGCCGAAGCCCACTTACTGCCTGTGTCTTCGACCTCCCAAACTGCGCTGATGCGAATGTGGCCATCCATGGCGCGCGCGAGCTTCACGACCGTTTCGATCGTGAGATTCGCGTCACCGCGGAAGATCTTCGAGACGTAAGCCGCGCTGGATCCGAGCCGTCTCGCTAGCTCTGCGTAGGACAGCCCCTTCGCTGTCCTGAGCCGCTCCAACTCGACGGACAGATCAAGTTTGGCGCTCTCAATCCAATACGAATCGCCGTCTTTTGCCTTGCGGAGCAGATCCGCGAGTGGGCCACTAAGTGCCATCACCTTTCTCCCTCTCCGTTTCCAACTTCCCTGCTTTCTGCGCTTCGAAGTATGCAGCTCGCAATGCCACCGCTCTCGAGACCGCCCTCTTGTCTGCCTTTTGGCCCTTCTTCAGAACACCACTTGTACACACAGCAATCTGGCCATCTGCGCCCTTGAAATAGAAGAGTCGCAAGGAACCTCTCCGGAACTCGAAGACTCCCCCTTGCTTGTTCGCCTCATGCGACCACGCGGCAGGCATCTTCTCAAACCCATATTGCGCGATATGAGCAAGCATCTTGAGAAGGCCTAAACGCCACGCCGCCTGCGACTCTTCTCCAGACTGCAAGAAATCGAGGGCCGGACAGTCGTCACCATCCATCACGCCAACGACCTCGAACCTATCCTTCGCAAGCACCTTAACTTTCAAAGTATTAACCTAAAGGTTAACTTCGTCAATGAAATAGCACACGGATTGTGTGTCTGCATGTCGCGATGCTATTTCAATAGTCTCGGCATCTGCAATCAGGGATGCTGGCCCCAGTCTATATCGCATAGATGGGCGCTCTCTCGTGCAACCTCAAGCCTAAATGGCGTCCGGCGAGAGGGCGCCCGGGTGGAAGGGTCTGCCGGTGCTACCCCGCCAGCCGCCGCACCCGGCACCACCGCATGAACTCCGCGCTGATGTCCCGCCATTAGGGGACGTTGGACTTCGCTAGGTGATTAGTCTCCGTCACAGATGCGCCGCACCGTTTCACGCATGACGCCGTGGCGCTCCGCGATGTCCTCGAAGGAAAGCCCTCGTTGCCGATCGCGGCGGATGATGTGCTCTGCGTCCTCGCGGGTGGCTGCAGGCGTCGGGTACAGCCGGCGTTTCAGCCACCGCAGTTCGCGGCCTCCGACAGTCCGCGGCGGGCTTGAGTCAGCCAGCCCCAGCCGTTCCCGGATGCTGGCCGTGCGATTCCTACCCATGGCTCGCCTCCTCATTCAGTACGCGCCAGACGTCGGCTTCGGCCAGGTGATAGCGCCGAGCCAGCAGCGGCACGCGCTCGCCGTTGCGCCAATCCCGGCGGATGCGGTGGCGGATGTGCTCGGGCAAGGTGATCTTCAGCATTCGCTTGCGGGTGTTGTCCATGGCCCAGCGGTATGCGCTTGCCAGGTCAAACATGGCTGCGCGTCCGCACGCTGGGACCGTGGATCGCCTTCCCGTCGACTACACCGAGCTGGCTCTTGGCGAAGTCCGCGATGCGCTCGGCCTGGTTGTTGAAGCGCTGCCGCAGCGCCTGGGCGGCCTCGCTCAGGGTCTTGCCCGGAAAGTGGCGGCGGACGTCGGCGGGGTTGGCGCGCATCAGCAAGGCGATGGCGCTGGATTGGTTGTAGGGCATGGCTGGTCTCCAGTAGTTGAGGGCCCGCGCCGTGCAGCCGTCTGGAACCGGCGTCCGGTGGCGCGGTGCTGGCGGTTGGAGGCCGGCCAGCCCGGTGCAGTCGCTTCCGCACCACCCGCACGCGCCGCGACTGCTACTCACGCGCAACGGGTCCGATTCCTTATGCGGTCAGCACGTCCTTGCAGGCGACAAACGACTCGACGCGGCGCAGTGCCACGCCGACATCGAGAAAGCAGTTGATCTCGACAAGGCCTTGCGGCGCCTTGGTGTAGGGGTTGATGACGTACTCGACGCCGCGGCTCCACAGCGGCACCAGGACATCGCTCCAGTTGCCATAGATCAGCGCGCTGCACACGCCCGTGCTCGTGCCCTTGTCGAGGTCGCTGGGAATGCTCTGTGTTGAGACGAACGGGTAGCCCAGCAGCTCGCGGCCGGGCAGCAGCATGCCGGAACCGCTGGCGGCCTCGGTCTTGCGCAGCTTCTTGCGCACGCTCGAGTTCGTCGCCCATCCCATGGCGCCGTCGTCGGCGTTCTGTGCGCCTACCGCGTCCTCCATGTCGCAGACGAGGTCGAGGCTCGGGGCCGCGCCATTGGTGCCGGCCACGACAGCATTGATGCCGGCGGCGTTGAGGATCCCGGTCGGCTCGTTGCCCGAGCCCGAGCCGTTGAGGATGGCGCGGTCGAGTTCGGACATCAGGCCGCGCGTCGACTCCGCGATCAGCGCGCTGGCCATTTCGCCGCCGAGCCCCTGGAGCAGTAGCCGGCGCGAGACCGTCAGCGAGTAGCGCAGCGACGCCATCGGCACGACCAGTTGATCGAACCCCGGGTCTCCCGCCGACGGGGTGCCCGACTCGCCCACCCAGGTCGGGGCGGCGGCGGTGGTCACGCGCGGCCAGATCAGGTTGCCCGAGCCCGGCGGCATCGGGATGACGGTGGCACCCATGCGCATCGTGATGCTGTGCGGCCGCAGCGGCGCAGCCGGATCGCGGCCCATGTGGCCGGTGACAGAGAAGCCGCCGGCCGAGGACGTGCCAACGGTCAGGTCGCGGCCAAGCACCTCATCGAACGGCATCACGACGCCCCCGCGCGAGGTCGGGCCGCAGGCGGCAGAGATGATTTCCGCCGCCTCGCCGCTCGCGCGGGTCTGTGCGCCGATGCGGGTAGCGAGTGCATCGAACAGGCTCGGTGCGGCCTTCTGCCGGCGGCGGGCCGCGGCGAGGTCGTCGAGGTGGGCCTGGTGATTCTCCAGATGCTCACGCAGGAAAAGGGGGAGGGGTGCGTTCATGGTGTGTTCTCCAAGGGAGTGGATGTGCGGGCGCCCGTTGGCGCCTTGAATGGCTCGTGCGGCAGTGGCTGGCACACGCCGCCGAGGGTCCAGTTGTCGCCATCGAAGCCACGCGTAAGACGTGGCTCCGGTGCAGGGTGTCGCTTCGACGGAACCAGCTTCAGGCCGTGCCGCGATGCCGAACGGCGGATTTCGTAGAGGATTCGCGTGAGGGCGTCGGTCTGCTCGACGGCCCTGCAGAACCGGTTGAGCGTGCTGACCTCCGGAATGGGATCGATCAGCCCAAAGCGCGCGAACAGGCGCCAGTCGAGACGGCGCCGAAGGCCATCGATGGTCACATTCGAGCTGGCCAGGTGAATAAGCTTCAGCGCCACCACGCGGACCATCTGCTCGAGCTCGTAGGCTGGCCGGCCGGTGGCGCACTCGCCCCGGGTCGGAACCGCGCGGCGGGCGATTTCGACGAGCAGGGCCCAGTCGATCAGCCGGTCGACTCTGGCCAGCGGATCGTGTTTCACGCTCTCGAAGCATTCTGCGGAAAGAAGGTCGAAACTCATAGTTCTGCCCTATTGATATGTAACTGCAGCATGCTTGCCACCTATTCAGTTACTTTCAGGTCTGCTACCTGCACAGGCATCGGGCCCCGAATAACCCTCGACGCAAAGGGCCAGGGAGGACCCACACCCGCGAGGTCCCACTTGCGTCTGAGGGATTCCGATCTCCAGGCCCGGCCGGTGTCTGCCCTTCTGAATTGACTCGCGTTCAGCTCGCGGGCGTTGCGGGCATTTCTCAAGGGGGGGTGTGTCTGGTGCGCGCGTCACGCGCGTGCACACGTAAACCACCACCCCCTGGTGGAGAACGCCCGAAACACCCGCGCTCATTGCAGGCCCCTCAAGAGACTCACGCCCCTTACGGTCTTGACGCCGTTCCTATCGTCAGCGATGGCGATGCCATGCCGGCCGGCGTCCGCCAATGCCTCATAGAAGGCATTGCGGCCAAGCGGCTTCAAGCCAACGTCGGACGCCCAGCGGCGATAGGCTGCAAACACTTCCTGGGCTGGCATCGAGTGGTCCGGGGTATGGGCCACGTATTCGCGATCGAGCACGAACTGGAGCGCGCTGTTATTGGCCGCGCGCCAGTAGTCGATCAGGCGCCGATGGTTGTCGGTCTCGGGCAGCCCTCCGGCTTGCGCCAATCGAGCAGCGCCCTCGAGTAGCCACCCAAGCACCGCGCCCTGCTCTTCGGCGACGATCCGCTCAGCGAGGCCAATCACCTCTTTCCCAGGCGCGATCGAGCTCAAGAACTCGATCAGCCGAAAGCGCCGAAAGAATGCCGGCGACTTGTCGCGAGTAGGCGGCAGGCGGCAGGCGGTTGCAGTTGAACACGTGTGCGGCCTGGCAAACGAACGAGAACGGCCGGTGCGTCGGATGGCGTGCGCCAATCGGATCACCCCCGGTCACTGCCTTGAACACGCCCCCTTGAATTGGGGTCGTCGGGTCGAGTTCCCCTACCAAGTTCAAGGCCAGGGGCGCCAGGGCGGCGGCGAAATACTCGTTGCCCCAACTCTGAGGATTGATTGCCCCAACACGATCGCGGGGAAAGAAGGCCTTGAGGATCTCGAGCACGGTGGACTTTCCGGCCGCGCTTGGCCCAAATAGGACAATGACCGTGCGGTACCGCCAGAGCGACCCGCAAAGTGCCGCCCCCAACGCCATCTGCAGCAGCTCGCGCTGCGCGTCGCCTACGTCGCCAATTCCAAACGCATGATCCAACAGGCGCTCGAAGAGCGGCGCGGGCTCCCCGAATGCTGGCGCCTGCGGCATGGCGGTGCGTTGCCGGTGTTCTGCGGTAAGGGGTTCGTCGGAAAGCAGCCCACCCGGACCGATTCGGTAGAAGCGCCCCGCGGCTGCAATGCCTGGCTCGGCCGACACAAAGAAGTCCTCATCCGAGGCGCACGTCGCTATCAGCTGGGCGATCTGGCGATAGTCGGAATGCTTGCGGCACAGTTTCAGGCCGGTGAACTCCGCGCCAATATCGGCAGCAAGTTGATCAAGATGGCGCGCTTCCCAGAGTCCCTCGGCGGGCTCAAAGACATACAGGGCGCCCATGTCATAGCGCGGGGGCACGCCGGACTCTGCGGTCAGGCGCCGAATCATTGCCTGCGCAATCTCGCTGTGAGTTGCTCCGTCCTGGAGGGCGAAGGTTTCCGCTCGCGCGACGTTTGCGGCAATGGCGGCGTGGACCTGGCTAGTCATGAGCACGGTCCGGAAGGATCACAAATGCGTCCTCTAGGGTTGGGCCGCTGCGCAGAGATACCTTCCTGGCACCGTGATCAATAAGGGCCTGGGCGAGACGAATCAGCCAGCCGGGGGCGGCATCGTCCCCGTGCACTACAATCGCCGCCCTGCCATCTGCGGCGGCCAGATCAAGGAACTCGGGCCGCTCGTGCGGTTCGACTGAGATCAGAGGGTCGAGCCCAGGGAGTCGCGCGGCAGACCGAGCACCAACTGCCACTGCAAGCGGTTGCTCAATGGGCAACGCACTCTCAAGTGCGCGGCGGTGCCCGGCCGGATGCTTGCGCGGATACTTTGTTTGCCGTAGCTCGCGGCGTCGCAGGATCAGATCGTGCGGCTCCACTGGAGGCAATTGATGGGGCGAGTTCTCGCCGGATTGCAGATCGCCGATCAGAGCAGCGGGTGATCCGTCCTGATCAATGGCGCGCTGCCAGCAGGCTGGGCAAATGGCGACAGCAATTGCCATTCGTCCCGCCGCTCCGTCGGCAATGACACGTTGCTCAACGATGTTGGCGTCCTCTCCCGCGTCCTGGTCGCAAACCGCGCACAGCAAGCCACCGCGTGGCATCAAGACGTGATGCGACGGGCTGGGCAACATGCCAGTCTTTTGGTCTGGCATCAGCGGCCGCCGGTCATCAGTGCGTCGATTTTCTCGGCTGGCCAGTCGAGCATCCGGTTAGCCATCTTCCGCGGCGCCACGCCCAGGTAGTGCCCGTCGCGACAAAGTGCAGCGCGCAGCGTTTGAGGCTTCACGTGAAGGCGTCTGGAGGCTTCCTCGGTCGAGTAGCCGGGGCGGCGGGATGTCTCTTGCATGATCGCTCCAACTGGAATACCGCTTAGTTATGCGGCGTTGAAGCGAATGGTCATGGCGCACGCGCGATAAACTGCGCAAAAAAAGTGGACTATTTTTTCGGGCGCAATGCCAGCCCGCAGAGTTGGTAGGCTCGCGACCGGCCGATGCCGTGCTTCGCCATCAGGGCGGCCGGCAGCATGTGCTTCGCATCTCTCAGCTTGGACGCGGTCGGGTTCTTGCGCCCCCAGGCTCGTCCCGTGGGATGCATGCCGCCCATGACGGCAAGTAGCACGGCGGCGACAAATTCACGTTCTTGTGGCTCCCGAGACACCGCGGCCAGATAGGCGCCAGGATCCCACCCGGCTACTGACGGACCGAGGTGGGAAAGGCGCCAGCCGGCAACGATTCGGGCAGCTTGTTCGTCGCACCAAGCTGCGGCCGTGGTGCGACGCTTCTTGCGGTAGAACTCGATCGCCTTCACGAGCATCGCCCGATCGTGCGCCCGGCCACGCGCCAGCTTGCGCAACGCGCGCTCGAAACTGGCGCGCGTTGCGTCGAGGTCGAAGCCGGCCACTTAGCTCGCCGATGCGTTGGTGGCAATTTCCTTGATGCGCGCTAGGAACAGCTTGATAGCGACAAGATCAGCTTCAGTCTCAAGGTGGCCAGCATCAACAACGCGGCATGTCATCTGCTCGGCGAGGTCTGCCAGGTGCTCGATGTCTTCGAAGCGGGATGCGGTATCGTTCGTGGTAGTCATGATTGCCTCCTGTGTAGGCGATTGTGGCGAGGCCGGGCCGCTGTTACCGCAGCGGTTCCGGCCGCTTTGTTGCCCGTTTCCGACGGACGGCGGGTAAATTTGCTGCGCCGCACTAAAGTTTTCTGTCGCGCCGCCGCAATGACACTTGTCTCCTCCAACACACCCCTGGTGTGTGGATCTCCGGCCGGCACCGATCAGGTAGTCGGCCATTTTTTTATGCAGCCGCCCCCCTCTTGCGCGGCAGTCGCCGCACATTTTCCGGCGCCTTTTCCCCGGCCTCGATTGCGGCGATGCGTTTCTCCCACGCCACCAAGGCGGCACGTTTCTCGTCCATGTAGCTGTGCCGGTCGTAGTGCGTCGCCTGCACCCCGCTGATGCCATGGGATAGCAGTTGCGCGCGCACGTCCCGACTGATACCCATCGAGGCGAGCATGGTCTCGGCGGTGCGTCGCAGGTCGCGCGCCTGGAACGGGTCGCCTTTCAGATCCTTGGCAATGTCGGTCACACGATTGCTGATGGTCTCTGGCGCAATCGGCCGGGTTCCAAAGCTCGAAAAGAGCAGGTCGGTCTTGCCCTCAGATTTTCGCTTGCGAGCCAGATCGGAGAGATCGGCAACGATACCGGCCGCGCGCGGTGCCAGCGGAAGTACATGCTCACGCGGCGTCGCGCGCTTGCCCTTGGGGTCAAACAGTCGCAGTGCGCCGGTCTTGGAGTCGAAGTCCCCTGCCCTCGCGCGCAGCAATTGTTGGATGCGCTGCCCGCCAGCCAGCAGTGCCACCTTCAAGAGGCGATCCATCGGAGAATCTTTCAGGGCCTCAATGAAGACCTTCAGCTCGGCATCGCTCAGCACGCGATTGCCAGCGCGCACAGGGATAGTCGCCAGCGGCTCGACCGGGTTGGCGATGACGTCGAACGGGATCAGCGCAGCCGGTAGCTTGGGGTCGAACGGGGCACGCACTGCGGCGCGGTAGGCGGCGAGCAGGAAGGACCGCAGTTTGCCAGCCGTGCGCTCTTTCCCGTCTTCCATCGCCTTGCGCACCACGGTCGCGAGCTGGCGGGCGGTGACGTCCCGCGCGGGCGTATCGCAAAGGGCCGCATGCCCCTGGTAAAGGTGGCACTTGAACACGCTCGCTGTGTCACGCGCGCTGCGGCCCTTGCCTTGTGCGTCCAGAAAGTCGACATAGGCCTCGCACAGCTTGCGAAGGGTGTAGTGCCCTTGCCGCTCCTGCTCCCGCTTCTCGGCCTCGGCTGCGGACTTGCGGGCCTCGCGCGCCTCATCCTTTTCCCGCCGTTCGTCGCGTGGGTCAATGCCCTTGTCCACGAGAGTCTGGAGGCGCCGCGCCTCGATGCGTGCATCGCCCACCGCCCAGACGTCGACGGCGCCTATGGTCACACGCACCGTGCGGCCCGCCAGTTTCGCCTCGAAGATGAATGACTTGGCGCTGCCGCTCGCCCGCACCGCCAGGCGTGGCACCTCGGTATCCCATATGAAACCTTGCTGCTTTCCCTCCGGGCAGGCGAAGGCAGCAATTCGGGTCGGAGTGAGGCGCTCTCGATTCATGTCGGCAGTCCGTTGGCGAATCTGTGTAGCCACAGTGTAGCCAGACAGCCGCAATGTTGCTCAATTTCGATCAACGAGTCGACGAACGGCGAATCTCACCATAGCGTTGATTAATATTGATTTTTTTTGCAAATAGGCATGGTGTGCAATTCCGATCAACGTCGTGCACAACTGACTCATAATCCGTTGATTGCGGGTTCGAGCCCCGCAGGGCCCACCACGTGTCAGGCCCGGACGTCCGCGTCCGGGCCTTTGTCTTTCTTGGCGGCATGTATGCACCCAGGCGTCAACTCCGGTCGACGATTGCCGTAGACATCCTCTCCGGAGCGATGCTCCGACCGGAACGCCCGCGATGAAGGTCGTAATTGTCGACGACACCCCTCTCAACCTGGCACTGATGCAGACCCTGATCGGGAAGTTGCCCGATTGCGAACCGGTCACGTTCTCGCAGCCGGGCGAAGCATTGTCGTGGTGCGAGCGGAACCCGCTCGATCTGCTGATCGTGGACTACATGATGCCGGGCATCGACGGTATCGAATTCATCCAGCGTTTCCGCGCCATGTCGGTCCACGAGGACGTTCCGATCCTGATGGTGACGGCCGACCACGAGAAGCAGACCCGCTACGACGCGCTGCAGGGCGGCGCTACCGACTTTCTGAACAAGCCGATCGACCGCCACGAATTCCAGCCGCGGGTCCACAACATGCTGGCGCTGCGCAAGGCCCACCTCGCCACCCGCGAACGTGCCCGCCTGCTCGCCGACGAAGTGGCGCTGGCCACCCGGGAAATTCACGCCCGTGAAAGCGAAATGGTGACGCGCCTGGCGCGGGCCGCGGAGTTCAGGGATCCGGAAACCGGCGCCCACATCCAGCGGATGTCCCATTACTCGGCACTGATCGCCAGCCAGCTGGGCCTCGATCCCGGCCTCCAGCGCCGGATTCTGCAGGCATCCCCGATGCACGATGTGGGCAAGCTGGGCATCCCGGACAGCATTCTCCTCAAGCCGGGCCGCCTGACGCCGGAAGAATTCGAGACGATGAAGGGTCATCCCAAGCACGGATACGACATCCTGAAGGAGTCGAGCTCGCCCGTGATTCAGCTGGCAGCGAGCATTGCCCTCCACCACCACGAACGATTCGATGGCATGGGCTACCCCATCGGCCTGTCGGGCGAGGCCATTCCCCAGGAAGGTCGCATCGTCGCGGTGGCCGACGTCTTCGACGCCCTGACTTCCGTTCGGCCCTACAAGCGGGCGTGGAGCCTGGAAGAGGCACGCGAGCATCTGCTCGAGGGCCGCGGCAGCCATTTCGACCCGGACTGCATCGACGCCTTCCTGGGCGGCTGGCAGGACGTGCTCGCGATTCGAGACCGATTCGGCTCCGACTGAGGCGGGCAGCGACCACCATGACGACGATTCGGACACGACTCGCCACCCTCATCGGGTGCCTGCTGCTTGCCGTGCTCATCGCTTATTCCTTTTACACGGCCGAGGAGCAGGCTGAATTTGTCGAGAAGGTGATCATCGAGCAGGCCGCCGGCACTGCCAGACTGGTTGCCGACGCACTGCGCCTCGAGCGTATCAGCGAGCGCGCGGAATATCAGGCCCCCCGAGTGGTCGAGCACATCCGGTCGCACGCCCAGGTCATCCCCTATCGGGTTGTCGAGATCCTCGACGAGAGCGGCCACAGGCTCCTCCGACTGCCGGGCACCGCCGTCGACACGCAGCGCCAGCTGGAAGCCTTTCCGCCCGATGTGCGGGCCCCCGTCAGCCGGACGGTCCCGGGCGCCCTCGAAGCCTGGATTCCCCTGGACATGATCCCGGGCGCCAGCGACTGGCTACGGATCGAAATGGACGACAGCCCGGTCGGCGATGTCCGTGACCACATCTTGATGGATTCGCTCCGCGTTGGAACGGTCCTTCTCCTGCTCTGTGGATTGGCGGCCGGCCTGCTGCTGATCCGCCCGACCGAGACCCTCAAGTCCATGGTGCGCTTCTCCGAGCGCCTGGAAGACGACGACGTCCCGGCGCTGCACGCAGTCGACCGCTCGCGGGAGTTCGTCGAGCTCGAGCGCGCACTGAACGCGGCTGCCGCCCGCCTGAAGGCCGGACGCCAGGCCCTGGAGGACAGCGAGCGTCGCTATCGCATGACCCTCGACGGACTCTTCGAACTGGTCTTCGAGACCGACGCCGACCTGCGCATCGAGTACCTGAACCCGGCCTGGCGCCGTTTCGTCAGCCTGGGCCGGGACGGGGGCATCGGGCGCCCCCTGACCACCCTGCTCAGCGAGTCCGAGGAGGCCTCGGACTCGCTACGCGTGGCCCTGCTCGACCTGGCCCAGTCGCCGGACGAGCACGCCTCCATCGAGCTGATGCTCGAGGGAGAAGTCGGCGAGGAACACTGGTTCAATGTTCGCATCCGCGCCCGCGACCCGAGTCAGCGCTCGCCCGGCTACGTGGGCTCGGCCGCCGACATCACCGCCCACAAGCGCGCCGAGCGGGTCCTCGAGGAAGACAAGCTGGTCGCCGAGGAAGCCAACCGGACCAAGAGTTCATTCCTCGCCAACATGAGCCATGAGCTGCGGACGCCCATGAATGCCATCATCGGCATGACCGACCTGGCGCTCGAAACCGCCCTCAGCGACGAACAGCGCAGCTTCCTCGGTCACGCACGGACCGCCGCCGAGAACCTGCTGGCGATCATCAACGAGATTCTCGACTTCTCGAAGATGGAGTCGGGGCGCCTCGATTTCGAACACATCCCCTTCGGCCTGCGTGACTGTGTCGAGCAGGCTTTCGCAACCCACCGCGACATCGCGGCACGCAAGGGGCTGCTGATGGAATACCGGGTCGACCCGACCGTACCCGACGCGCTCGAAGGCGATCCGCACCGGCTGCGCCAGATCATCCAGAACCTGCTCAGCAACGGCCTCAAGTTCACCGATCACGGGCATGTGGTCGCGCGCATAACCGCGGAGCAGGTGTCGGACGCGGAATGCGTCCTGCGGGTCTCGGTCGAGGACACCGGCGTCGGCATCAGCGACGGCCATCAGCACCGCATCTTCGAAGCATTCACGCAGGTGGACGAATCGGCCACGCGTCGACATGGTGGCACGGGCCTGGGCCTCGCCGTCGCCCGCAGGCTAGTGGAAAGAATGAACGGTCAGCTGGAACTGGCCAGCAGCACACCCGACATCGGGAGCACCTTCACGTTCACCGTGAAACTCACCCGCCAGCCGGGTGCCGACACCGAAGCGCTGGATGTGCCGCTGGAAACGCTGCGCATCATGCTGGCTGGCGATGCCGACTACGAGGTGAAAAGCCTGCTGGACGCACTGTGTTCCTGGCAACTGAAACCGGAGGTCGAGGCCCTGGGGATGCGCGTCCTTGCCAGGATGCGCCAGGGGACCTCGGGTGATCGTCCTTTCCATGTCCTGCTGCTCAGCGACCGGCTGAAGGACATGGACGCCTTCGAGCTGGCGCGGCGTATGCGGTCAGATGCGGCGATCCGGCAGCCGACCATCATTCTGGCCGCCACCAGCGGCCAGCGCGGCGATGCCGCCCAGTGCCGACAGATCGGAATCGATGCCTATCTCACCCGCCCGATCAAGCCGCTGGACCTGCTCGACGCCATCATGCTCGCGCACCACAAGGACAACCGGGAACGCCTGGTCACGCGCCACAGCCTGCGCGAGCAGCGGCGGAGCCTGCAGATCCTGATCGCCACGCGCGAGGACGGCAAGAACGTCGCCCACCAGCTCGAACAACTCGGCCACGTGGTCCACTGGGTCAGCAACGGCGTTGAAGTGATCGAATCGTGCCATGCCGCGCACTTCGACGTGATCCTGCTCGACGGCCTCCTGGGCTCGCCCGACGCGATGACGGTCATGGTGCGCCTGCAGGAGATGAAGACCCGTGGCGAGTCGCCCGTCATCGCGCTGGTGCCCCGCGGCTACGGCGAGCTGGCCATGTCGCTGGAGTCCGCCGGCGTGTCGCGGAGTCTGGAATCACCGCCCTCGATCGCGGCCCTGGTCACGACCCTGCGCAACCTCGGGCCTAGCGGTCCGCCCAGGCCGATTTCGCCAGACCCCTCCACCATCGTCAACGTGGGCGGACTCAAGATCTGCGATTCCGACAAGGCGCTCACCTACCTGGACAATGATTCCGATCTGCTGCGCCAGCTGATCCAGGTGTACCTCGAGAGCGACATGTCGCTCCGCATGCGCCTGCGCGAAGCCGTGGCCCTGGGCGACCTGCACGCTGCGCATTCGGCGGTGCACGCCATTGGCGGCTCCGTCGGCAGCTTCATGGCGGAGGCCTCGCTGGCGGTTGTCGCCCGCATCGAGACGCGTTGCCGCTCGGGCAACAGCAACGGAATCAAGGAAGACCTGCAGGCCCTCTGGGTGGAGATGGACCGGCTCGCCACGGCACTCGGCAGCATCCTGCACGAGCACGGAGAGACGACCGGATCCTCCGCCTGACGACGTCCCGCGACTACTGCGCGGACCGCTGGATCAGTTCCACCTTGTAGCCGTCGGGGTCTTCCACGAAGGCGATGACGGTGGTGCCATGCTTCATGGGACCGGCCTCCCGCACGACCCGCCCACCACGGGCTCGAATGTCATCGCAGGCGCGGTAGGCATCGGGGACCTCGAGCGCGATATGACCGTAGCCCGTCCCCAGATCGTAGGCCTGCGTGTCCCAGTTGTGGGTCAGTTCCAGCACCGCTCCTTCGCTTTCGGGCTGATAGCCGACGAAGGCCAAGGTAAACCGACCGTCCGGATAATCCTTTCGTCTCAGCAACTGCATGCCCAGGACCTCCGTGTAGAAGTCGATCGAGCGATCCAGGTCGCCGACCCGCAACATCGTGTGGAGCAATCTCATCTCAACCTCGTCATGGTTCGCCACCCTGGGGCGGCAGGAATTCGGGAAGCTGCGCGCCCTCCCGGCGCAGCCGCGCCCGAAGGTCGCGCCAGGCGGGGCAAAGCGTCTCCACCCAGGCCCAGAATCGGGGTGAGTGGTTCATCTCCTTCAGGTGCGCGACTTCGTGGGCGACCACATACTCTGCCAGATCGACTGCCAGCAGGACCAGCTTCCAGTGCAGCCGGATCCCGGAACGTTGGCTGCAACTGCCCCAGCGGGTGCGAGCGGACCCCAGCCGCACGGCGGGGGGCCTGACGTCCAGGCGAAGGCAGTACTCTTCGACGCGACCCTCGAACCAGGCCAGCGCCCTGGCCCGCAGGGCACGCTCCAGCTGCCGCTCCGGCGCGGGACCGGGCAGGCGGAGGACGGCGCCTCCGTGTTCATCGACGCCCCACGAGGCACCGCGACCGGCACCGGACAGCCTTATCCGGACCGGCTGGCCCAGGACCTGGATCCGAAGGCCGTCGACCAGGGCCTGGCGGGTGCGTTCCGAGACCTGCTGTCGCGCATCGAGTTTCCGTTGAATCCAGTCCCTGTGGGACGCCACGAAGGCCTCGATGCCCGCAACCGGCATCCGGAGCGGCGCGCGCACCACGATGCCCTCCCGCCCGACCTGCAGGGCGACTGTCTTGCGCGCACTGCGGATCAGCCGGTAGGCAAGCCCGTCGAGGTCCCGCTGCAATCCCTGCGTGGCCGAGCGCAGGCCGTGCGCATTTCCTTTCATTTCGCCCGGCAGGCCACGGATAATGCGGGCTCGACGCCAATCCGCTGCGACCGCCCATGAGCCAGATCGAAACTGCAACCCACCGCTCGACCCAGCCCGCCGACATGCCCTTCCAGGCACGCATCCGAACCGTGTGGGGCGTCTGGGTCCGCATGCTCAACAGGGACCACCTCAAGGGCGCCTTCAGCCGGGAACAGGACGCTCGGGATTTTGCCCGTCAGGCAGCGGGCAACCAGCATGTGGCCGAGGTCCGCCAGGTCCGCGTGCTGCTGAACATGGACGCCCGCGAAGCCTACGTGCTCGGCGATCCCTCGGACCCGCTGGTCGCGGTCGACGTGGACTTCCAGTACAAGGTCCGCAAGGACGAGTTGCGCGCCCAGGCCCTCTCGCGCCTGTCGCCCGAAGAGCGCGCGGCCCTGGGCCTCGAACCCTAGGGCGTGTTCCCGGTGGCCGTGTCGGCCACGCGCACCGTTCCGCCAGGCCAGGCCGGGGCGCACCGAGGCCGGATCGGTCGCCCTCAGCGCTTGTCCTCCCATTCGTAGCCCCGGGCCTCGACCTCGGCGCGCATGCGCGCCATCGCGGAATCGACGATCGCGCGGGGACCCTTCATGCCGAGCTCGACCGACCTGCGGCGCCCCTCCTCGGCAAAAGTCGGAAGGCTGAACAGCGTCGCGCCCGGAAATTCATCGGTCAGGCGCTCCATCAGGTCCACCAGGCGGCCCTCCATGGCCTCCCAGACCGTGATGGCCTGCTCGACGAAATCCTCCCCGTGGTGGAGGTGCGAAAGCCGCTGATCGAGCACCCACTCGACCATCGGCCAGGCCATGACCGGAAATCCCGGCACGAAGAAGTGGTTGGCTATGGAAAAACCGGGAATCCGGTTGTACGGATTCGGGATGATCTCGCTTCCGACCGGAAACACGCCCATCTGGAGCCGGTGGGGCGTGACATCACTCCCGAACTGGGCGCGAATCTCGCGCTCCGCATCCGCATGAAGCGCCAGTTCGACCTGGAGCGCCGCCGCCGCCGACTGGCGCGTTCGATCGTCCGGGGTCGCGCCGATGCCGCCAAAGCTGAACACGAGGTCACGACCTGCGAAGCTCTCCGACAGGGCCCGGGTCAGCCGTTCGCCGTCGTCACCGACATAGCGGGCCCACGACAGCCGCAGGCCGCGCACGGCCAGCAATTCGATCAGCTTCGACAGGTGCTTGTCCTGGCGTCGCCCCGAGAGAATCTCGTCACCGACGATGATTGCGCCAATATCCATGCTCGCCTCAGTTGCCATCCACCACGACCCAGCCGTTCGCGCTTCGATGTCTTTGCAGGGCTTCCAGCAGATAGTGGACAAATGCCAGACCACAGAACGCCGGTGCAACCAGATTCAGGAACGGCACGTAGCCGAGGGCCGCGCAGCCCACGCCGAGCATCAGCAGCCCGCTGGCGTGCTGTTCCGGGATCGCCTTCATCTCGTCGCGATCCGCATGCATCATGAGCGCATCGTAACGAAAGGCCTTGCGGTTGAGCCACGCGGTCAGCAGCAGGGGAATCACGATACCCAGACCGGGCACCAGCCACAGCGGCAGGGACACGAGCATCGCCAGGACGAAGATCCCGCCTGCAGCGAGGGCATTGGTGACACTGCCGACCTGGCTGCCACCGGCACGGCGTTCCAGCATCGCATAGTCGCTGGCCGCCACTTTCTCTAGCATCATGGGCAGGGAGATCGCGGCAACGATCAGCGCCGCGGTGACATACACCAGCGGCAGGATCAGCAGTCCGATGATGATATGAACCACGACCATCACGAAGCCGGCACCCAGTTCCGAATCCCCCATCCAACCGGACAGCCACTGCCAGTCGCCGATCCAGCCCATGACCCCGCCGACCAGGGAGCCCCAGAAGATGGCCGCCAGCACGGCCCAGATCGCCAGGGACGCCAGCCCGGGCCAGATCAGGTGCCAGATCACATCCGGACGCGCAAGACTCCGCAGCGCCCTTCCGAGCGCCTGAAATACCGGTGACATCGTGATTTCGATCCTCCTTCGACAGATTCTAGCGCGGCACGGGGCCATGCGACCTGAAGCAAGACCATCGGATCGGCGCGGGGTTCGCCGCCCTGTGCCGCGGCACCCTGTCACGCCACGGCCCGACGGATCATGAGCATCCGGCTGCTGGATTGCGGCGAGGGCGCCGTGACCATCGAATTCGGCGATCGCATCGACGAGGCCCTGGCGGCGCAGGCGGCCGGGCTCGCCACGGCGCTGCGGCACGCCGTGCAGCAGCGCCGGCTGGAGGGGGTGATCGAGGTCGTGCCAACCTTCCGGTCGGTGACGGTCATCTTCGACCCGCTCCGACTGGATCCCGCGGACCTCGCGCAACAGCTTCCCGCGCTTCTCGCCAGCCAAGAGGCCGGGACCCGCGAACGCGTCCGCATCTGGCGGATTCCGGTCTGCTACGGGGGCAGCTTCGGTCCGGACCTGGAAGCCATCGCCGAACGCCTCGACTGGCGCCACGAAGCGGTCGTCGAGGCCCACTGCCAGGCCGACTACCGGGTCGCGATGCTCGGATTCCAGCCCGGCTTCGCGTTCATGACCGGGCTTCCGTCGGCGCTCCAATTGCCCCGGCGATCCGAACCGCGGGTTCGGGTCCCGGCCGGCAGCGTGGCCATCGCCACGGCGCTGACCGCCATCTATCCCTGGGAAAGTCCGGGCGGATGGCACCTGATCGGACGCTGCCCGCTGCCCCTGTTCGCGGTGGATGCCGACCCGCCCGCCCTGCTGGCCCCCGGCGATCGGGTCCGCTTCCTGCCGATCGACGCACAGGAATTCGCGGCGCTCGAAAGTGCGGCGTGCGCGGGAGACGCCGACGCGAGCCCCGAACGCCTCGACGGAGGCTGCGCATGAGCGTAGTACGCGTCGACGCGCCGGGCGCCCTGTCGAGCCTCCAGGACCGGGGGCGGTTCGGCTGGCGACACATGGGTGTGCCCTGGTCGGGCGCGCTGGACCCCGAGGCCCTGGCGGTGGCCAACAGGCTGGTCGGAAATCCCCCGCACGCACCGGCAATCGAGTGCTTCGAAGGCGGCCTGATGCTGACGGCGGAAGACGGCGGTGTGCGCCTGGCGGTCGCCGGATCGGCCCGGATGCGCATCGACGGCGCCTCGGGCAGCCGCTCCGTCGATAGCTGGCGGAGCTTCGACCTGGAACCCGGCGATTGCCTGCGCCTGCAGGCCTGCGAGGGCCGCCAGCGCTGCGCTCTGGTGGCCGTCCACGGCCTCCAGGTGCCACTGCAACTGGGCAGCGCGTCGACCTACGCCCGCGCCCAGCTGGGGGGCATGGAAGGGCGCAACCTGAGGGCCGGTG
>JAGRFX010000626.1 GCA_020445805.1 Rhodocyclaceae bacterium | reverse complement strand
GATGGTTCGCGGGCGCCTGCCGTTGGCGCACGCTCAAAGCATGAAGCCGAGGTCGCGCGCGGAACCGAAGTTCGCCAGATTCGGGAACAGATCGTCGATCAGGCTCGTACTGATACCGAACCATCCGGCCAGGGTGGCGGCGAACTGATCGACCGACTGGCCGGGCAGCAGCCGGCCGCGACCGACATCATCGGCGGTGTCTGCACCGATGACCGGGAAGCGGCCATAGATATCGCCACCGCGCACCGCCTGACCGACCACGAAGTGATGCGAGCCCCAGCCATGGTCGGTGCCATCGCCGTTGCTGACCATGGTGCGGCCGAAATCCGAGGCGGTGAAGGTGGTTACCGAGCCGGCGGCGCCGATCGCCGGGTCGGCCAGCAGGCGCTGGAAGTAGGCCAGGCCCTGGCCAAGTGTTCCCAGCAGCGCGGCATGCCGGTTGAGCTGGGCATCATGGGTGTCGAAGCCACCCAGCCCGACGAAGAACACCTGGCGCCGCAGACCGAGCGCGGAACGTGCGCCGATGATTCGCGCCACGGTGTTCAACTGCGCGGCCAGGCCGTTCGTGCCGCCAGTCGGCGCGGTGGGGACCGCC
>JAGRFX010000625.1 GCA_020445805.1 Rhodocyclaceae bacterium | reverse complement strand
CCGTGGACCTGCCGGTGTGGGTGCGGGTGTCGGCCACGGACTGGGTGGACGGCGGCTGGGACCTGCCGCAGACCCTCGCCTTCGGCCAGGAACTGGCACGGCGCGGCTGCGTGGCGCTGCACGTCAGTTCCGGCGGCGTGTCGCCGGCGCAGCAGATCCCGATCGGGCCGGGCTACCAGCTGCCGTTGGCACGCGCCGTGCGCGAGGCCGTGCCGCTGCCGGTGATCGGCGTCGGCCTGATCACGGAGCCGACGCAGGCCGAAGCGGCCATCGCCGAAGGCCACGCCGATGCCGTGGCGCTGGCGCGGGCCATGCTCTACAACCCGCGCTGGCCCTGGCACGCCGCGGCCGCGCTGGGCGCGCAGGTCACGGCGCCGCCGGCCTACTGGCGCAGCGCGCCCCGCGAGGCGAAGAACCTGTTCGCCGGCATGCACTTCGGTCAGCGATGAACCGCCCGCTGCTGCCCACACCTGGCGCCGGCTTCGACGAGCCGTTTGCGCTGCTGAGCGCCTGCCATGACCGCGTGCAGCGCAGCCTGGCCCTGCTGCAGCGGCTGCAGGGCCACCTGGCCACGCACGGTGCCGATGCCCAGGCG
>JAGRFX010000624.1 GCA_020445805.1 Rhodocyclaceae bacterium | reverse complement strand
GCCCGCCGAGGCCGGTCGAAGCCGTGGTAGCGGACACGGCCTGCGGATAGTTCCACAGCATGGTGAAGCTGGCGGCGACCGCATCGAGTTGCAGCGAGATGTAGGGCACAATGCCGATGACCGCGATGATGGTAACCAGTCCGCCCAGGCTCGTGCTCTTGCCATAGCGCGACGCCATGAAGTCGGCGATGGTCGTGATGCGGTTGACCTGGCTGATACGCACCATCTTGCGCAGCACGAACCACCAGAGGATCGCCATCAGGGTCGGACCGATGTAGATCGGCAGGAAGCCCAGTCCCGTACCGGCCGCACGCCCCACGCTGCCGTAGTAGGTCCACGCCGTGCAATAGACACCCATAGACAGCGCGTAGACATAGGGGTTGTTGATGAGACTGCGGCCGCGATCGGCCCGCTTGTCGCCATAGTAGGCGATCCCAAACAGGACCCCCAGGTAAATCAGGGCCGCCAGGATGATTGCAGCGCCGAACCACATGGTAAATGCTTCCGCCTAACTCGGCACGCCGGGCACGGCCATTTCCGGCCGGCCAGTCGCTCCGCCCTACTTTCGCCGCTCGAAGAGAAGAACCATCAAGCC
>JAGRFX010000623.1 GCA_020445805.1 Rhodocyclaceae bacterium | reverse complement strand
GAGCTTTACCCCGGTCGCCCTGATCTTTGTCGTGAACACTCCATCAAACTGAAATCCGGCTGGTGGGTCAGCACCAACCATAGCCGAGCGACCATTGGCCGTATCATCGAGATGGCCTGTGATGTCGTCGGCCTACGGTTCGGCGTCGACTTGACCGTCAACCTGGGCGACTGACCGGCTTCCAAGGCGTCGTCGAAAAATTGGGAGCACGGTTTAAGTCTGAATCACATCGATCGTGGAAGGCGTGAAAAGACATCGGCCTCCTCCTTTTTTCAAGTCGTCCAGCCCGCGTAGGGCGAAATAACCGAAGGGCATTGCGCCGCATGTCACTCCATGCCGCCCAGCGCATTCAGGCATCCATCGCAGCGCCGGAGCCAGGTCTTGAGACACGACATTTGACTCAAGCCACTGCTGCTTTCTAACCCACCCCCTCGCCCCGATACGCCGCCAGCCGTTCCCCACGAAACGCCTGCTTGAACAGAATCGGCGTCAAAAAGGTGGTGAGGATGCCCATCAGCACCAGCGTGGAGAACATGGTGGGGCCGATGAAGCCTTTCTGGTAGGCGATGCCGGCGACGACCAGTTCCATCACGCC
>JAGRFX010000622.1 GCA_020445805.1 Rhodocyclaceae bacterium | reverse complement strand
TGCCGGCGCTGATCGAGGGCTTTGCGCGGCGCAATGGCCTGGTCGTGGCGCAGGAGTTGGTCGACGGCACCCTGACCTATCGGCTGAGCGACCGGACCAGCGGGCGCCTGAAGGGCCGATTCCGGCTGCATCTGTCAAACACGGACGAGGGATTTGCCGATCTGCTGGCCGACGAGGCAGACGTGGCGCTGGCGCTGCGCGAGATCCGCAAGAGCGAGCTGGCCCATGGCGAGGCGGCCGGGCTGGGCGACATGTCGGCACGGGGGCGGGCGCGGGTTCTGGCGCTGGATGCGCTGGTGGCGGTGGTGGCGCCCGAGAACCCGGTGCGGCGCATCTCGATCACCGATCTGGCGCGGGTCTTTGCCGGCGAGATCGACAACTGGCAGACGCTGGGCGGGCCGGATGCGCCGATCAGCCTGCATATCCGCGACGAGCGATCGGGGCTGGGCCAGACGGCGCGCGACCGGCTTTTGGGTCCGGCGCAATTGACGCTCGCGCCAGGCGCGATCCTGCACGAAAGCGATGCGGCTCTGGCCGCGGCGCTGGCGCGCGACCCGTTCGGGATCGGGCTGGCGTCCTACGCGGCGCGGGGCGAG
>JAGRFX010000621.1 GCA_020445805.1 Rhodocyclaceae bacterium | reverse complement strand
GTCGTCGCCGTCGGCGTCGGGCACGATCACCGACATCAGCCGCAGCCGGGGGTCGAAGTGGTACGTCGCCTCCCGGCGCTCGACCGGGGGCGTCCCCTGGTCGAGCTCCGCGGCCGTCTCGAGCAGCGCCAGCTCGGTGGGGTCGCCGATGCCGGACGAGACGTCGGCGGTGGTGCACGACCCGAGCACCCGCGCCAGCGCGGCCCGGACCAGCGGGTCGGGGGAGTGGCGTCCCGTCGCGTCCCAGGTGCTGTGGCGGCGCATCCGGTTCTGCGTGAGGGTGCCGGTCTTGTCCGTGCAGATGACGTCGGTCGAGCCGAGGGTCTCGACGGCGCTGAGCCGCTTGACCAGCCCGCCCCGACGGGCCAGGTCGGCCACCCCGACGGCCAGGGCCAGGGTGATGGTCGGCAGCAGGCCCTCGGGCACGTTGGCGACCAGCAGGCCGATGGCGAACACCGCGGCGTCGGCCAGCGACAGGCCGGCGAGCATGCCGAGGGGCAGGAACGCCACCCCGACACCCACCGCGACGGCCGCGATGAGCCACGCGACGCGCCGTACCTGCAGCTCCAGCGGGCTGGGCTCGGGCTCGGTCCGTCC
>JAGRFX010000620.1 GCA_020445805.1 Rhodocyclaceae bacterium | reverse complement strand
CTGGGCCTGCCCCTATCACCTGCTCGCGGAGGGAGCGGAAGCGATCCACCTTTGGCTGCACGCCAGGGGCTGGGTGAAGGATCACCCGTTCCACCGCGGCCTGCGCGTGGTGCTCTGGGTCGTCTTCATGGGTCTGGCCTTCGTCACCGGCTACACGGTGTTCGAGTACATCAACCCGGTGGGGATCGTGTCGCGGGCGCTCATTTACGGACCCACCGTGGCCGTGGTCTGGGTGATCTTCCTGCTCGGGGTCGAGATCTTTTTCTCGCGCCGGTTCTGGTGCCGCTACGTCTGCCCGATCGGGCTCACCTACGGGATCGCCGGCGCGGTTGCGCCCGTGCAGGTGAAATACGATCTGTCGAAATGCCTGCACGAGGGCGAGTGCCGCAAGGTCTGCCTGGTGCCGCATGTGCTGGAGATCACCAAGATGGGCTACGCCTCGGACACCGAGGAATTCATCGGCCCCGACTGCACACGCTGCGGGCTGTGCGTCGACGTCTGTCCGCAGGACGCGCTGAGTTTCACCGTGCGCGGTCTCGACAAGATCATCTGAGGGGACGGACATGATTGCCATCGACCGGGTCACGAAACGCTTCGA
>JAGRFX010000619.1 GCA_020445805.1 Rhodocyclaceae bacterium | reverse complement strand
GACCTGATTCGGGCCTCCTACCTCTAGTGCGATTCTTCGGGGCGGGCGGGCGATTCGCGCAGCGGTCGCGCTTGGTTGCAACCGCGCACGTGCTATGCGTGCGCTTTGGAATCGCAAACGTGTCTCCGCGGGGCGACTGCGACAAGGGCCCCAAAGGCCGAGTTGCGTGCATTGCCCTACTGGCGGTTCCTGAGGTACAGCTGTCGCTCAGTTGGCTGCTTACCGGAATCACTGAGTGGCGGCACTTGGCCGGACTCAGTCGCTCATAGACCGTTTCTCACGTAGGGCGGAAGAGCGCAGCGTCATCCGCCACACGCCGCTTTGGGCGTGGCGCAAGCCGACCAGATGCTGACGCCGTCCTCCCCACGCCCTCATGCGGGCTGCTGGCTGATTGGCGCCGTAGGGGCAACTCTTCCATCAGCTCGACCGGAGCGCTCGCCCGGCGAGGCATTCGACACTTCCGACGTTTCGCCTCAGGTCGCGAGGCGGTCGAGTTCCTGCAGCAGGGCGTCCCGCAGGGCGCTGATTTCCCCGAGGCGTGACTGCGCCTTGGTGGATTCGCCGGCCCCTTTGAGTGTTACCAGTTCGCCAGCGCAGTC
>JAGRFX010000618.1 GCA_020445805.1 Rhodocyclaceae bacterium | reverse complement strand
AAGGGTGCGGCCGGGCGCATGACCTACAACGCCAACGTGTTCTACGTCGACTGGAAGGATCCGCAGATCAACAGCGCTTCGACCAACTGGGGCTTCTTCGCCGTGCAGAACGCCGACAAGGCCAGCACGCGCGGCATCGAACTCGAGCTGGCCGGCAACTTCGGCGACGGCTTCAGCTACGGCCTCGGCTACACCTATACCGACGCCCAGCTCGAAGCCGATGCGCTGGCCGCCGACGGCGCCTACCTGATCGGCGAGAAGGGCGACCGCCTGCCCGGCGTGCCCGAGCACCGCTTCAACGCCAACGGCAGCTACGGGTTCGCCTTCGCCTCGGGTTTGCTCACCGTGCGCGGCGACATCTACCATCAGTCCGGAATGCGCAATGCGCTGAGCATGAGTCCGCGCTTCAATGTCGACCTCGGCGGCTTCACCATCCTCAACGCCTCGGCGACATACAGCCGCAACAACTGGGATACCACGCTGTGGATCAAGAACATCGGCAACGTCGATGCGGTGTCGGGCGTCTACACCGAGCTCTACATGGGCACCTCGCCCGAGCAGAACTACTACGGCAATGGTTCGAAGGCGCTGGTGACCCT
>JAGRFX010000617.1 GCA_020445805.1 Rhodocyclaceae bacterium | reverse complement strand
CCTTCACAGGGCGGCAAGCGCGGCGCGAAGGTCTTCAAAATCGGCCGGCGGCGGCGCTTCGAAGCGCATGTTTTCCCCGTTTATCGGGTGGGCAAACCCCAAAACCCGCGCATGCAGGGCCTGACGGCGGAAATTGGCGACGGCCTCAATCGCCCGGTCCGCCTCCGCCTCGCCAGGCTTCAGGCCAGAAAGGCCGGGGCCGCGCCCATAGACCTGATCGCCAATCAACGGATGGCCGATATGCGAAAGATGGACGCGGATCTGGTGCGTGCGCCCGGTCTCCAGCCGGCATTCGATCAACGAGGCGAGGGCGTCGCCCTCAAGCTTGGCGCGGCCGCGGCCATAGGATTCAACCACCCGGTAATGGGTGACGGCGCGGCGCTGGTCGGGCCGGTCGTCATGATCGGGGACGACGGTCATTTTCTTGCGGTCGCCGCCGGCGCGCGCCAGCGGCGCCTCGATTGTGCCGACGGCGGGGCGCGGCGCGCCGACCGCGATCGCGTCATAGGCGCGTTCAATGTCGTGCACTGAAAAAGCCGATGTCAGCACCCGATGCGCGGCGTCATGCTTGGCGACGACGATCAGGCCGGAGGTGTCCTT